>JAODBP010000261.1 GCA_025464025.1 Actinomycetes bacterium
CGCACGTCGGGCTGCTCCTCGATCTCGACCAGGGCGATGGCCCACGGCTCGGTGCTGCCGTCCCACGGGTGGTGGTTCACCGTCACGCTGAAGACCGTGCCCCGCCCGCTCACGACGTCGGGCGTGAGCGACCGGCCCAGGCACGCCGGGCAGACCGGGGCCGGGGGGTGGACCAGGGAGCGGCAGGCGTCGCACCGGAGGAACCGGAGCTTCCCGTCCCGGCCCGACGTCCAGAAGAACTCGTTCTCCTCGTCGAGCCGCGGGAGCACCCGGAACGGCGTGTCGACCTCCACCCAGACCTCCCTGTCGGCGGCGTCCACGTGGCGCCGTTCGCGCCCCGGAGGCTAGCCTGACGCCAGTGTCAGAAGTCGATCGGGGGAGCGGGATGGCCGACGAGGCAGGCAGCTACGGCGGGAGCCCCATGGACGCCATGGACCCGGAGTCGGCTCGCCACCCCCAACCGATCTACAAGGCCCTCCGCGAGTCGGTGCCGGTGATGGCCGTCGAGGGCGTGGGCCACGTGCTCACCCGCCGGGCCGAGATCGAGGAGGTCTTCCGCGACCCGGCCACGTTCTCGTCGAACATGGACGCCGTCGCCCTGTCGAACGTGCGGCCCCTCATCCCGCTCCAGATCGACCCGCCCGAGCACAAGAAGTACCGCAAGATCCTCGACCCCCTCTTCGCCCCCAAGCAGGTGGCGGCCATGGAGCCGTCGGTGGCCAAGCTGGCCAACGAGCTGATCGACGGCTTCGTCGAGCGGGGCGAGTGCGACTTCTCCCAGGAGTTCTCGATCCCGTTCCCGTCCCAGGTGTTCCTCACCCTGCTCGGCCTGCCGCTCGAGGACCTGCCCCTCTTCCTGAAGATGAAGGACGGGATCATCCGGCCCGACCAGGTGGTGGGCAAGCCGCGCGACCACGAGGAGACCAGCGCCTACCAGCGCGGGATCGCCGCCTCGATCTACGACTACTTCAACCGGGTGCTCGACGAGCGCGAGGTCGAGCGGCGCGACGACCTGCTCAGCCGGTTCCTCGACTCCGAGGTCGACGGCCACACCCTCACGCGCGAGGACATCCTCGACATCTGCTTCCTGTTCCTCATCGCCGGGCTCGACACGGTGTCGGCGTCGCTCGACTGCTTCTTCGGCTACCTCACAGACCACCCCGAGGCCCGCCAGGCCATCGTGACCGACCCGTCGATCATCCCGTCGGTGGTCGAGGAGCTGCTGCGGTGGGAGACGCCGGTGACCGGTGTGGCCCGGGTGGCCACCGTCGACACCGAGCTGGCCGGCTGCCCGATCAAGGCGGGCGAGAACGTGATGGTCGTGCTGGGCGGAGCCAACACCGACGAGGCCGAGCTGGCCGACTCCTTCGACGTCCGCTTCGACCGCGACGTGAACCGGCACCTGGCCTTCGGTGGCGGCGTCCACCGCTGCCTCGGCTCGCACCTGGCCCGGCTCGAGCTGCGGGTGGCGCTGCGGGAGTGGCACGCCCGCATCACCGACTACGAGGTCAAGCCGGGCGAGGAGCTCCTCTACACCCCGGCCATCCGCTCCCTCGAGACCTTCCCCATGGTCTTCACCCGCGCTACTTGAACGAGCGCGGGGAGATGTCGTGGCCGGCGGCGCTGGCCCGGAGGGCGCCGACGGTGGCCTGTGCCTTCGGCACGTGGGCGAAGGGGTCGTAGGCGAAGATCCGCATGGCGTTCTCATGGGTGAGCTTGTTCACCTCGGCGTCGGGCACGCCGGTGAGGTACTTGTGCAGCAGCTCGGGGGCGTGCGGCCACGTCGAGTCGGAGTGCGGGTAGTCGCACTCCCACGTGATGTTTTCGAGGTTCAGGTGGTGGCGGTTCTCCACCCCGAACGCGTCGTCGATGAAGCAGGTGATGATCCGCTCCGAGAAGAGCTGGCTCGGGAGCTTGTCGCCGAAGTCCTGGAACGTCCACGCCTTGTGGTGCTGGTACACGTAGTCGATCCGCTCGAGGAAGTACGGGATCCAGCCGATGCCGCCCTCGGAGAGGGCGATCTTGATGCGGGGGAACTTCCGCAGCACCGGCGACCAGATCAGGTCGGCGGCGGCCTGCACGATGTTCATCGGCGTGAGCGTGATCATCACGTCGACCGGCGCGTCCTCGGCCGTCACCACCATCTGCGACGAGCTGCCGATGTGCAGGCACACGACGACGTCGTTGTCCTGGCAGGCGGCCCAGAACGGGTCCCAGTGGTCGCTGTGCAGGCTGGGGTGGCCGAGCTTCGCCGGGTTCTCGGAGAAGGTGACGGCGTGGCAGCCCTTGGCCGCGACCCGCTCGACCTCGGCGGCCATGAGCTGCGGGTCCCACAGCATCGGGATGGCGCACGGGATGTGGCGGCCGGGGTGGCTGCCGCACCAGTCGTCGATGTGCCAGTCGTTGTACGCCTCGACCATGGCCTTGGCCTGGTCCTTGTCGGCGGTGCGGGCGAAGAGCTGGCCGCAGAACTGGGGGAACGACGGGAAGCAGAGCGAGCCGAGCAGCCCGTTGGCGTCCATGTCCTTGATGCGCTCGTCGATGTCCCAGCACCCGGCCCGCATCTCGTCGTGGGAGGTGGGCTCGAAGCCGTACTCCTCGGGCGGTCGCCCGGCCACGGCGTTGAGCCCGACGTTCACGATCTCGTTGCCGTCGTAGATCCACGTCTGGGTGCCGTCGGCTCGGCGCTCCAGCTTCGGCGCCACGTCGACGTACTTGGCCGGCAGGCGGCCCTCGAAGACGTGGGGCGGCTCGACGACGTGGTCGTCGACGCTCACCAGGATCAGGTCGTCGATCTCCATGACAGCCCCCTCGGTTGACCTGACGTGATCGTCAGATCGTAGCGCAGCCGAAGTTGACGTGACTGTCAGAAATCTCTAGCGTCGCAGCCATGCCTCGTCGCTGCGAGTTCCCGGTGTTCGACGCCGACAACCACTTCTACGAGCCCCAGGAGGCGCTCACCCGCCACCTGCCCGACCGGTACAAGGGCGCCATCGACTACATCGACGTTCGGGGCCGCACCAAGATCGTGGTGCGGGGCACGATCAGCGACTACATCCCGAACCCGACGTTCGAGGTGGTGGCCCGGCCCGGGGCCCAGGAGGAGTACTTCCGCGTCGGCAATCCCGAGGGGAAGTCGTACCGGGAGGTCATGGGCGAACCGATGCGCTGCATCCCGGCCTTCCGGGAGCCGGCGCCCCGCCTCGAGCTGATGGACGAGCTCGGCGTCGACCAGACCCTCATGTTCCCGACGCTGGCCAGCCTGGTCGAGGAGCGGCTGAAGGACGACCCGGAGCTGACCCACGCCGTGGTCCACGCCCTCAACGAGTGGATGTACGAGACCTGGTCGTTCAACCACGAGGACCGCATCTTCGCCACGCCCATCATCACCCTGCCGATCGTCGAGCAGGCGCTCGAAGAGCTGGCGTGGTGCGTCGAGCGGGGGGTCAAGACGATCCTCATCCGCCCGGCCCCGGTTCCCGGGTTCAAGGGCTCGCGCTCGTTCGCCCTCCCCGAGTTCGACCCGTTCTGGGCGGCGGTGGTCGAGGCCGACATCCTCGTCTCGATGCACGCGTCCGACAGCGGCTACACGAGCTACCAGAACGACTGGGTGGGCAAGGACGAGTTCAAGCCGTTCGCCCTCGACTCGTTCCGCATGGTGACCATGGGCAAGCGCGCCATCGAGGACACGATGGCCGCCTTCATCTGCCACGGCGCCCTCACCCGCTTCCCCCAGCTGCGGGTGGCGTCGGTCGAGAACGGCGGCGACTGGGTCGTGCCGCTGCTGCACCACCTCGAGTCGACGTACAAGAAGATGCCGCAGGCCTTCGAGGAGGACCCGGTCGAGGTGTTCAAGCGCAACGTGTGGGTGAGCCCGTTCCACGAGGACGACATCGGCCAGCTGATCCAGCACATCGGCGCCGACCACATCCTCTTCGGGTCCGACTACCCGCACCCCGAGGGGTTGGCCGAGCCCTGCAGCTACCTCGACCACCTGCCGGCTGGCCTGCCCGACGACGACGTGGCCAAGATCATGGGTGGCAACCTGGCCGGGATCATGAAGGCCAAGACCGCGAAGGCCAGCGCAGTCGTCTGAGCCGGCGGTCCTGACGTCGGCGTCAAAAGGTAGGCTCGGTCCAAGTCCGAGGCTCTGAGAGGGGAACTCATGCAGTTCGAGCATGTCGAGTACGAGGTCGAGGACCACGTCGGCGTCATCACGCTGAACCGGCCCCAGGCGGCCAACGCCCAGAGCGCCAAGGTGCTCCGCGAGCTCGACGAGGCCTGGGACGCCGCCGACGAGAGCACCGAGGTCAAGGTCATCGTCTTCAAGTCGAACGGCAAGCACTTCTCGGCCGGCCACGACATGAGCGGGTCCGACAACGGCGAGTTCGACAGCTCGATCTTCGAGACGGCCGAGGGCCACTACGACTGGGAGACCCGGCACTACCTGGGCTACGCCAAGAAGTGGCGCGACATCCCCAAGCCGTCGATCGCCGCCGTCCAGGGCAAGTGCATCGCCGCCGGCCTGATGCTGTGCTGGCCGTGCGACCTGATCATCGCGGCCGACAACGCCGAGTTCTCCGACCCGGTGCTGCGCATGGGGATCATGGGCGTCGAGCTGCACGCCCACACCTGGGAGTTCGGAGCCCGCAAGGCCAAGGAGCTCCTCTTCACCGGTGGTTCGGTCACCGCCGAGGAGGCCCGCGAGATCGGCATGGTCAACAAGGTCGTGCCGCTCGACGACCTCGTCCCCGCCACGATGGAGCTGGCCCACCGCATCGCCCAGCAGGACTCCTTCGCCCTGCGCATGGCCAAGCGGGCCGTGAACCACACGCTCGACGTGCAGGGCTACACCACGGCCATCGACGCCTGCTTCGACATGCACCACTTCGGCCACACCCGGGCCCGCATCGTCACCGGCGGCTACCCGTCCCTCGCCGTCCTCTCCGAGATGAAGGCCGACGGCAAGAAGAAGTAGGCAGCAGCCTCAGACGGGCGAGAGCCGGGCGGTGGCGAGGGCACCGAGCTTGCCGGAGCCGCCGTCGGTGAGCCGGACGATGCAGAGGTCGTCGAACGCCTCGGCCTCGGCGACGGCCGGACCGAGGGCGAACGGCCGCAGGTAGCGCAGGGCGAGCGACGACAGGAGCGCTGGTCTCCCCGCGCACGAGGCGGCGGCCTCCTCGGCGGCCAGGGCGACCAGGCCGCCCTGGATGGCACCCGCGGCGTTGAGCCCGTCGGGCCGCTTGGGCATCTCGACCCGGCCCGGCGCCAGCACCCGCACCTCGGCCCGCTCGGCGAGCGGGATCGAGAGCCGCTGGGGGACCTGCATGGCGAGGTCGAACCCGGCGTCGGGTTGGAGGTGGTCGGGGTTGGGCGACGCCATGAACGACGTGTGGGCGATGGCGAACGGCGCGGCGTCGCCCTCCTCGTGGAAGCGCACCTCGCACACCACGATCGTCCGCCCGGCCTTCACGACCGCCGCCTCGCCGAGCACGTCGCGCCCGCTCGTCGCGGGACGGTGGACCTGCACCTCGAGGTCGAGGGTGAGCGGGATGCTCGGCCGGATCGTGAGCGTCGACAGCAGGCCAGCCAGCACGTCGGCCCACGTGGCGAGGACCGACGTGCGGAGCGCGCCCGTGCCCGGCGCCAGCAGCTCCGGACCGACGCGGGCCCGGCCTCGGAGCCGGTCGCCGTGGACCTCCGTGACCAGGCCCAGCTCGCGGATGATGCTGGCGGGCGGCACCGCTACTTGGGCGGGAAGCGCAGGGCGCCGTCGAGGCGGATGTTCTCGCCGTTGAGGTACGGGTTGCGGGCGATCGACTCGACCAGGAGGCCGAACTCCTCGGGCCGGCCCATCCGCTTGGGGAACACGATGCTCTCGACCAGCCGCTCCTTGAGCGCCTCGGGGGCGCCGAGCATGAGCGGCGTGCCCATGGTGCCGGGGGCGATGCCGCACACCCGGATGCCGATGGGGGCGAGGTCGCGCGCCATCGGCAGCGTCATGCCGAGGATGGCGGCCTTGGCCGCGCCGTAGGCGAGCTGGCCGGCCTGGGCCTCGATGCCGGCGATCGACGCCGTGTTCACGATGACGCCGCGCTGGCCGTGCTCGTCGGGCTCGTTGGCCGCCATGGCGGCGCACCCGAGCCGGGTCACGTTGAACGTGCCGAACGCGTTCATCTCCATGGTGCCGATGAAGGCCGCCTTGTCGTGGGGCGTGCCGTCGCGGCCGACGGTCCGCCCGCCGCCGATGCCGCCGCCGGCCACGTTCACGATGAGGGAGAACGTGCCGAGGCCCTGGGCCGCTTCGATGGCGCCCTGCACGTCGCCGTCGTCGTTGGTGTCGCCGACCACCGCCGCGGTCGAGCTGCCGAGCTCCTTGGCCAGGGCGGCCGCGGGGTCGCCGGCCCGGTCGAAGATCGCCACGCCCATGCCGGCGGCGACGAGCTGGCGGACGGTCGCCGCACCCAGGCCTCCGGCGCCTCCGGTGACGATGGCCGAGCGTCCTTGCAGTTCCACGAGATGGCTCCTCCGCGCGCCGAGCGCGCTGTTGACGTGACTGTTAGGTTCTGCGACGTTAGCGCGGCGGAGCGTGGCACCGATCCAGGGGGGAGAGCCGATGGGCGTCATGGACGGCGTGCGCGTGCTGGAGGTCGCAGCGTGGACCTACGTGCCCGCGGCCGGCGCGGTCCTGGCCGAGTGGGGCGCCGACGTGATCAAGATCGAGCACCCCCGCACCGGCGATCCCCAGCGGGCGCTGGTGTCGTCCGGCCTGGTGCCCACGGGCCCGGGCGGGGTCAACCACATGATCGAGCTGCCCAACCGGGGCAAGCGCAGCGTGGGCCTCGACCTGGCCACGCCCGAGGGCCACGACCTGCTCCTACAGATCGCCGCCACGTCCGACGTGTTCCTCACCAGCTTCCTGCCGCAGATCCGCCGCAAGCTCGGCATCGAGCTGGAGGACATCCGCGAGGCCAACCCCGACATCATCTACGTCCGGGGCTCGGGCCAGGGCCAGCGCGGCCCCGAGGGCGAGCGGGGTGGGTACGACGGGTGCGCCTTCTGGGCCCGCAACGTGGCCGACGCCGCGACGCCCCAGGGCCAGGAGTGGCCGGCCAACCAGCCCGGCGCTGCCTTCGGCGACCTGCTCGGCGGCCTCACGATCGCCGGCGGCATCTCCGCCGCCCTCTTCCACCGGGAGAAGACCGGCGAGGCAACCGTCGTGGACAGCTCGCTCATGGCCCTCGGCATGTGGGCCACCTCGGCCAGCGTCATGGCGGCCGGCCTGTTCGGCATGGCGAAGATGCCGCCCCACGACCGCCGGAAGCCGGCCAACCCGCTGGTGAACATGTACCGCACCAGCGACGGCCGGTTCCTCTCGCTGATCATGCTGCAGGCCGATCGCTTCTGGGGTGAGACGGTGCGGGCCATCGGCCGTCCCGACCTGGCCGAGGACCCCCGCTACTGCGACTCGGCGGCCCGGGCCCAGCACATGGAGGCGTGCGTGGCCGAGCTCGACGCCACGTTCGCCAGCCGCTCCTTCGAGGAGTGGCGCGACGTGCTCATGGGGATCAGCGGCGTCTGGGCGCCGGTGCTCAACGCCGGCGAGCTGCTCGAGGACCAGCAGGCCCTGGCCAACGGCTACGTGCTCCCGGTCGAGGCCCAGAGCGGCACCACGTTCCGGATGGTGCCCTCGCCGCTCCAGTTCGACGAGACCCCGCCCGACCTCGTGCGGGCGCCCGACCACGGCGAGCAGACCGACGAGGTCCTCCTCGAGCTCGGGCTCGACATGGACGCCATCCTCGACCTCAAGCTCAAGGGCGCCGTCCTGTGACGCCCTGCCCGTCTCACCGCAACCAGACCTGACCATCGCATCCTTGGGGGGAACGGCATGACACCTCGACGTTCGACGTGGAAGGGCGGACGCCGGCTCGGCGCCGCGCTCGCCCTGCTGGCCCTGGTGGCCGTGGGGTGCGGCAACTCGGGTGGGTCGGACGGCACCCAGGCTGCCGACAAGACGACGACGACCGCCGGCGCGGACGGCGGCCAGGCCGTCTCGCTCACCGGCGTCCCCGGCGTCACCGACGACGCCATCAACTACGTCGCCATCGGCACCAAGTCGAACAACCCGCTCGGGACGTGCGTGCTCGAGTGCTACGCCCAGGGCATCAAGGCCTACTTCGACTACCGCAACTCCGAAGGGGGGATCTACGGCCGCAAGCTCGTCCTGGCCAAGGAGCTCGACGACGAGCTGAGCAAGAACCAGGTGCGGGCCCTCGAGGTCACCAGCGGCAACGACTTCTTCGGCGACTTCAACGCCGCCCTCCTCGCCAGCGGCTGGGCCGACCTGGCCAAGGCCCAGGTCCCCACCTACGCCTGGGGCATCAACTTCAAGGAGGCGACCGGCAACCCGACGATCTTCATGAGCGTCGGCACCCAGTGCGGGGGCTGCACCGGGCGCACCGTGCCGTACGCCGCCTCGCTGGTGAAGGCCAAGAGGATCGCCACGCTCGGCTACGGCGTGAGCGAGAACTCGAAGGTGTGCGCTTCGACCAACGCCAAGTCGATCGAGATGTACACCGGTGAGACCGGGCAGAAGGTCGCCTACGTCAACGACAACCTGGCCTACGGGCTGCCCAACGGCATCGGGCCCGAGGTCACGGCCATGAAGAAGGCGGGCGTCGACTTCATCACCACGTGCATCGACCTGAACGGCATGAAGACCCTGGCTCAGGAGCTGCAGCGCCAGGGCATGGACGACGTCGTCCTGATGCACCCCAACACCTACAACCAGTCGTTCGTGAAGGAGGCCGGCGCGCTGTTCGAGGGCGACATCGTGTCGGTGAGCTTCCGCCCGTTCGAGGCCACGGCGTCGGGCGGCCTGAAGCAGTACCTCAAGTGGATGCAGAAGGCTGGCAACCCGCTCTCCGAGCTGGCCATGGTCGGGTGGCTCAACGCCGACCTCGCCTACACGGGGCTGAAGGCGGCCGGGCCGAACTTCGACCGGGCCAAGGTGGTGGCGGCCACCAACGCCATCCACGACTACAGCGCCGACGGCCTGCTGAACCCGATCGACTGGAGCCGGCAGCACAACCCGCCGAACCAGGACGACCCGACGACCAACGGCTACAAGGAGGAGTGCTCCTCGCTGGTCAGGGTCGTGAAGGGCGAGTTCCAGGTCATCGGCGATCCGAAGAAGCCGTTCATCTGCTGGAGCAACGCCAGCCGCGACTGGGCCGAGCCGGTGCGGGAGGACTTCAAGTAGGCCCGAACTCCAAGGAAGCGATCAGCCCAGGCGGACCGGCACGTTGGCGTAGCCGGCCACGTTCGACATGTGGACGCGCCGCAGGCCGGCGTCGTCGACCTCGAAGCTCGGCCACCGGGTCGCCATCTCCTCGATGGCGACCCGGCTCTCCATCCGGGCCAGGGCGGCGCCGAGGCAGCTGTGCACGCCGTGGCCGAGGGCGATGGCGACACTGGGCTGGCGGTCGACGTCGAAGTCGTCGGGCCGATCGAACGACCGCGGGTCGCGGGTGGCGGCACCGGTGAGGAGCAACACCGGGAAGCCGGCCGGGAGGGTGCCGCCCTCGAACTCGCGGTCGGCGACCGAGAACCGGCCCTGGTACTGCGACGGCGGCAGGTAGCGAAGGATCTCCTCCACCGCCCACGGGACCTTGGTCCGGTCGTCGAGCACCTTCTGCCACTGCTCGGGGTTCCGGGCGAAGAGCACCACGGCGTTGCCCACCAACTTGGTGACCGTCTCGGCCCCGGCCCCGCCGAGGAGCGAGGCGAAGCCGGCGATCTCCTCGTCGTCGAGCCGGGTGCGGCTGCCGTCGTCGCGGTCGACCTCGACCTCGGTGAGGCGGCTGAGCATGTCGTCGCCCGGGTGGCGGCGCTTCTCGGCGACGAGCCCGTAGAAGTAGGCGCCCATCTCCATCATCGACTGGATGCCGGCCTCGGTCGGCTCCATGCTCCCCGGCTCCCGGTGGAGCGTGCTGTCGAGCCAGTGCCGGATCTGCTGGCGCTCGTCGGGCGGCACGCCGAGCATGCGGCAGATGATCTCGACCGGGAACGGCCCGCTGAACTCGGCCACGGCGTCGAGCTCGCTGCGGCCGTCGAGCTGGTCGAGCTGCTCGCCGATGACCTCCCGGACCATGGGCTCCATCGCCGTCATCGCTCGAGGGGTGAAGACCCGGCTGACCAGCGCCCGCAGCCGGTCGTGCTCGGGCGGGTCCATCATGATGATGCTGCGGAGGCTCCGGATCAGCGCCGGGTCCTTCGACAGCATCGACAGGTCGACGCCGTGGGCGCTGGAGAAGGTCGGCCAGTCCTTGTGGGCGGCGACCACGTCCTCGTAGCGGCTGAGGGCGTAGAAGCCGTAGCGCTCGCTGAAGTACACCGGCGCCTCGTCGCGCAGCCGTCGGTACACCTCGGTCGGATCGTCGAAGTACTCGTTGGAGAACGGGTCGAACTCGACGGCGGCGGTCTGTTCCGTCATGTCTGCACTCCCAATGGTCCGAGCACCTCGTCGGCGAAGCGGCGAAGGGCGTCGACGGCATCGCTCGAGCGCTGCCAGGGGCGGACGAGGAGGCGGTCGACGCCGGCCTCGGCGTAGCGCTCCACGTCGGCGGCCGAGTCGACCGAGCCGGCGAAGGTCAGCTCGACGGGCTCGGTCCGGCCGTGCTGCTCGCGCAGCTCAGCCAGCCGGGCCAGCGAGCCCGGCAGGTCGTCGAGGGCGTGGTTCATCGGGATCCAGCCGGCGCCGACCGTGGCGGCCCGGCGCAGGGCGGCCGCCCCGTCGCCACCGATGTGGAGCGCCGGCCCGCCGGCCTGCACCGGCTTGGGCTCGAAGGCGACGGGATCGAAGTCGAAGAACCGGCCGTGGTGCTCGATCACGGG
>JAODBP010000282.1 GCA_025464025.1 Actinomycetes bacterium
GCCCGGCACGCCGCCGACGAGGCCGCGGCCCACGCCGACGAGGTCGACCGCGACGCCCGCTTCCCGATCGAGGCGATCACCGCCCTCCGCGAAGAGGGCCTGCTCGGGCTGCTCGTGCCGGCCGCCCTCGGCGGCGAGGGGGCGACCGTCGGGCAGGTGGCCGAGGTCGTCGAGGTCCTGGGCCGGTCGTGCGCCACGACGGCGATGGTCTACGCCATGCATCAGATCCAGGTGAACTGCCTGGTCCGCCACGGCACCACGCCGACGATCCAGCGCTACCTCCGCGAGGTCGCCACCGACGGCCTGCTCCTGGCGTCGGCCACCACCGAGGTCGGCGTGGGCGGCGACACCCGCTCCAGCGTCTGCGCCGTCGAGCGCGATGGCGACCGGTTCCGGCTCGAGAAGCAGGCGCCGGTCATCTCCTACGGCGAGCACGCCGACGGCATCCTCGCCACGGCCCGGCGCACGACCGACAGCCCGCCGAACGACCAGGTGATGGCCGTCTGTCGACGGCCCCAGGTTGAGCTCGAGCGGCTCAGCGACTGGGACACGATCGGGTTCCGCGGCACCTGCAGCAACGGCTTCCGCCTCACCGCGTCCGACGACGCGGCGTGGATCCTGCCCGTGCCCTACGCCGAGATCTCCAGCCAGACCATGCTCCCGACCTCGCACGTGGTGTGGGCCTCGGTGTGGCTCGGCCTGGCCACCGCCGCGGCCGAGACGGCCAAGCGGTACGTGCAGGCCGAAGCCCGCAAGAAGCCGGGCACCACCCCGCCGGCCGCCCTCCACCTGGCCGAGCTCGTCGGCGTGCACCAGCAGTTCGTCGACCTGGCCCGCGGGGCCGCCCGCCGCTACGACGCCCTGGCCCACGACCCCGACGCCCTCGACGGCATGGCGTTCGCCATCGCCATGAACAGCCTCAAGGTGTCGGCCTCCGAGCTGGTGGTCGACATCGTCCACCGGGCGCTCACCATCTGCGGCCTCGCCGGCTACGCCAACCAGTCGCCGTGGTCGATGAGCCGGCTGCTCCGCGACGCCCATGGCGCCGCCCTCATGGTGAACAACGACCGGCTCACGGCCAACAACGCGCAGATGCTGCTCATCCACCGGGGGTCGCTGGCATGACGATGACCGACCGCTCCCCCCTCGACGAGGCGTCCGCCTTCCGCGACGAGCTGGTGGCCGCCGGCATCCTGCTCGATCTGGGCAGCGACGGCATCTACGGCCGCTCGGCGGCGTTCGAGTCGGTCGTCGACGGGCTCCTCGACCTCCTCGCCCGCACCACCGCGCCGATGGGCGCCACGGCCGTGCGGTTCCCGCCGGTCATGCCGCGGCACGTGTTCGAGCGCACCGACTACCTGCGGTCGTTCCCCGACCTGACCGGCTCGGTGCACTCCTTCACCGGCTCCGACCGCGACCACGCCAAGCTCCTGGCCACCGCCGACGCCGGCGACGACTGGTCGGCGCACCTCACCCCGTCCGAGGCCATGCTCGTGCCGGCGGTGTGCCACCCGCTCTACCCGACCCAGGCCGGCGAGCTGCCCGAGGGCGGCCGGCTGTTCGACGTGATGGGCTGGTCGTTCCGCCACGAGCCGTCGCCCGACCCGGCCCGGATGCAGTCGTTCCGCATCCAGGAGTACGTGTTCCTCGGCTCGCCGGACGACGCCCAGGCCCACCGCGACGGCTGGATCGACCGCGGCCTCGAGCTGCTCGGCAGCCTCGGCCTCGACGTGCGGGCCGAGGTGGCCAACGACCCGTTCTTCGGCCGGCTCGGCACCATGCTGGCCAACAACCAGGTCGACGAGGAGCTCAAGTACGAGGTCGTCACGACCGTCGGTTCGAGCGAGCGACCCACGGCGATCATGTCGTCGAACTGCCACCGCGACCACTTCACCGATCCGTTCGCCATCGAGGGCCCGGGCGGCGCCGAGGCCCACTCGGCCTGCGTCGGCTTCGGCATCGAGCGGGTGACGCTCGGCCTCTTCCGCCGCCACGGCATGGCGCCGACGCGGTGGGATCCCGCCGTGCGGGGACGGCTCTGGCCGTGACCGCCCGGCTGCTGGGCCTCGACGCCGCCACCTACGAGGCCCACCCGCTGCACACCCACGAGCGGACGTGGACGGAGACCAACTGCTACGTCGACCTCTGGATCGAGGTGCTCCACGCCCTCGGCCTCGATCCCCTCGCCGGTGCGGCGTTCACCCTGAGCACCGACTTCGAGGGTGACCAGTGGACGTTCTTCAAGTACCCGCCCGAGGACCTCCGGCGCCTCTACGGCATCGACGTGTCGGAGATGAACGCGTGGCGGCCGCTCGCCCACCACGTCGTCGAGCAGCTCGGCCTCGGTCGGCTGCTCACCATCGAGGCCGACGCCTGGTACCTGCCCGACACGGCCGGCGTCTCCTACGGCATCGGCCACACCAAGACGACGATCGTCCCCGAGTCGATCGACGTGGCCGGGCGCCGGCTCGGCTACTTCCACAACGCCGGCTACTTCGAGCTCGAGGGTGACGACTTCGACGGCACCCTCCGCGTCGGCGCCGGACCCGAGGTGCTGCCGCCCTACGTCGAGGTGGTGCGGCTCGAACGGCTCCGCCGGGGCGACGACCTCCTGCCCGACGTGCTGGCCCTCACCGCCGACCACCTGGCCCGCCGGCCCAGCGACAACCCGATGGTGCGGTTCAAGAAGCGCCTGGAGGAGGACCTCCCGTGGCTGGCCGCCGAGGGCGTGGAGGCGTTCCACCAGTACGCGTTCGGCACGTGCCGCCAGAGCGGGGCGACGGCCGAGCTGGCCGCCAGCTTCGTCGACTGGCTGGGCGCCCGCGGCGAGGCCGGCCTCGCTCCCGTGGCCGAGCGGTTCCGCTCCCTGTCCGACGCGGTGAAGTCGCTGCAGTTCGGCCTGGCCCGCGCCGCCCGGGGCCGCGACGTCGACCTCGACACGCCGCTCGGGACGATGGCGCGCGACTGGGACGAGGCCCTCGGCGCCCTGGCCGCGCGCTATGGCGCCTGAGCGCTCTGTCGTCCCTGCCGGGGGCTGGACCTGCCGACCCACCCCGGCCGGCGAGGTCACCACCCCCGACGCCCTCGACGACCTCGACTGGGTGCCGGCCGCCGTGCCCGGCACCGCCGCCGGCGCCTGGCGCGAGGCCGGGCGGTGGGCGGTGCCCGACGACCACGACTTCGACGCCGAGGACTGGTGGTTCCGGACGCGGGTCACCGGTGCCGCCGGTCCGCAGGTCCTGCGGCTCGACGGCCTGGCCACCCTCGCCGAGGTGTGGTGGCGGGGCCAGCTCGTGCTCCGCAGCGAGAGCATGTTCCAGCCCCACCGGGTCGACGTCGAGGCCACCGGTGACGACGAGCTGGCCATCCGCTTCCTCGCCTTCGGGCCGGTCGTGTCGGCCCGCCACCCGCGAGGCCGATGGCGCACCCGGCTGGTCGAGCACCAGCACCTGCGCTGGCACCGCACCACGTTCCTCGGCCGCATGCCGGGCTGGGCGTCGATCGCCGCCCCGGTCGGGCCGTGGCGCCCGGTCACCGTCGAGCCCGTCGTTGAGGCCCCCCGGCTGGGCCGGGTCTGGTGCGACGGCGCCGACGGCGTCGTCGAGGTGGCCGGCGCCACCACCGTCGAGGTCGACGGCGTGGCCGTGCCCGTGGTCGACGGCGTCGCCCGGGTGGCCGACGTCGATCGCTGGTGGCCCCACACCCACGGCCCACCGGTGCGCCACCCGGTCGTGGCCGACGGGCACGACCTCGGCCTCGTCGGCTTCCGCACCGTCGAGGCCGACCGCACCGGCGACGGCTTCCGGCTGGTGGTGAACGGCACGCCGATCTTCGCCCGGGGCGCCTGCTGGGTGCCGCCCGACGTGGTGACCCTGGCCGCCGACCCCCGACCCGCCCTCGAGCGAGCGCGGGATGCCGGCATGAACCTGGTGCGGATCACCGGGACGACGGTCTGGGAGGACGACCGGTTCTGGGACGCCTGCGACGAGCTCGGCCTGCTCGTGTGGCAGGACTGCATGTTCGCCAACGTCGACCCGCCCGACGACGAGGCGTTCCTCGCCACCGCCGAGGACGAGCTGACCGCCCAGCTCGGCGCCCTCCGCCACCGCGCCGCGCTCGCCGTCGTGTGCGGCGGCAGCGAGGTCGAGCAGCAGGCGGCCATGCTCGGGCTGCCGGCCGACCGACGGGCCATGCCGCTCTTCGACACGCACCTGCCCAAGCTGCTCGACCGGCTCGGGCTCGACGTGCCGTACGTCCCGTCGTCGCCGACGGGGGGCGACCTCCCGTTCCAGCCCGGCGCGGGCATCGCCCACTACTACGGGGTCGGCGCCTACCTCCGCCCGCTCGACGACGCCCGCCGGGCCGGCGTGCGCTTCGCCGCCGAGAGCCTGGCCTTCGCCACCCCGCCGGAGCGCGAGGCCGTGGACTCGTGGTTCGGCACCGCCGCCGTGGCCGGCCACCACCCGGCCTGGAAGTGGGCCGTGCCGCGCGACAACGGCTCGCCGTGGGACTTCGAGGACGTGCGCGACCACTACGTCGGAGCGCTGTTCGGCGTCGACGTGGCCGGGCTCCGCGCCACGGATGCCGAGCGCTACCTCGACCTGGGGCGGGCGGCCGTCGCCCACCTCGTCGAGGCCACGTTCACCGAGTGGCGCCGACCGGGCTCGTCGTGCGACGGCGGCCTCGTGCTCGCCCTGCGCGACCTGTGGCCGGGCGCCGGGTGGGGCGTGCTCGACGCCGCCGGCCGGCCCAAGGCCCCGTGGTGGGCCATGCGCCGGGTGCTCCGGCCCCTCGCCCTGCTCGCCACCGACGAGGGGCTCAACGGCCTGCACCTCCACGTCGTGAACGACACGCCGGAGCCGGTCACGGGGGCGATCGAGGTCGAGCTGTTCGATGCCACCGGCCGCCGCCTGGAGGCGGGCACGCTGCCGGTCTCGGTCGCCGGCCGGGACGGCACCACCCTGTCGGCCGACTCGGCGTTCGAGGGGTTCCGCGACCTCACCTACGCCTACCGGTTCGGCCCGCAGGCCTACGACGTGGTCGTCGCGACCCTCCGCGACGACGCCGGCGCCGAGCTGGCCCACGTCGTGCACCCGGTCGGCGGCCCGGCCCGCTCGATCGTGCCTTCGATCGGCCTGGGCGCCGTGCTCGACGGCGACGTCCTGGTCGTCACCACCGACCGCTTCGCCCAGCACGTGGTCGTCGAAGGCGGTGACCCCGACGACTCGTGGTTCCACCTGCCCCCCGGGGGCACCCGTCGGATCGCCCTGCGCGACCCGGCCCGGGTCGAGGTCCGGGCCCTCAACACGACCGAGGTCGTGCGGCCGTGACCCCCACCTGGTTCGGCCCCGTCGATCGGCCCTTGTTCGGGTGGCTCCACGCCCCCGACGGCGGGACGGCGCGGGCGGGCGTGGTGCTCTGCCCGCCGACGGGCTACGAGGCCGTGTGCAGCCACCGCACGCTGCGGGTGGTGGCCGAGCGGCTGGCCGAGCTCGGCATCGCCGCCCTCCGCTTCGACTACGACGGCACCGGCGACTCGGCCGGCCGCCACGACGACCCCGGCCGGGTCGACGCGTGGGTCGGCAGCGTCGAGGCCGCCACGACCCTCCTGCGCGCCGCCGGCGCGCCGGTCGTGGCCGCCGTG
>JAODBP010000289.1 GCA_025464025.1 Actinomycetes bacterium
AGCACGTCGACCTTCACCAGGTTGGCCCGGTCGTAGCCGGCCTGGTCGTAGTCGAGGCTGGCGTAGCCCTGGGTGCGGCTCTTGAGCTGGTCGAAGAAGTCGACCACCACCTCGGCCAGCGGGATCCGGTAGACGAGCTCCAGCCGCTCGGGCGACAGGTACTCCATCTTCTCCATCTCGCCGCGCCGCTCCTGGCACAGCTGCATGAGCGTGCCGGTGTAGTCGGACGGCGTGAGGATCGTGATGCGGAGGAACGGCTCCTCGATCCACTCGACCGAGTCGGCCGGCGGCATGTCGGCCGGGTTGTCGACCGCCTTCACCGTGCCGTTGGTCGTCGTCACGAGGTACTCCACCGACGGCGCGGTGGCGATGAGGCTGAGGTCGAACTCCCGCTCGAGGCGCTCCCGGACGATCTCCATGTGGAGCAGGCCGAGGAAGCCGCAGCGGAACCCGAAGCCGAGGGCGCCGGAGCTCTCGGGCTCGTAGGTGAAGCTGGCGTCGTTGAGCTTCATCTTCTCGAGCGCCTCGCGGAGGTTCTCGAACTCGTCGCCGTCGATCGGGAAGATGCCGCAGAACACCATCGGCTTCGGATCGCGGTAGCCCTCGAGCGCCTCGGTGGCGCCATGGCTCGCCGTCGTCACCGTCTCACCGGAGCGGGCCTCGCCCACGTCCTTGATGCCGGCGATCAGGTAGCCGACCTCGCCCGGGCCGAGCGAGTCGACCGGCTCCATCACCGGCGAGCGCACGCCGATCTCGTCCGCGGGGTGGACGGCTCCGGCCTGCATGAACTTGAGCCGCGACCCGGTCGTCATCGTGCCTTGCATGACGCGGACGGATGAGATGACGCCTCGGTAGTTGTCGAAGATCGAGTCGAAGATCAGCGCCTGGAGCGGCGCCTCGGCGTCACCCTCGGGCGGCGGGATCCGCTCGACGATCGCATCGAGCAGCTCCGGCACGCCTTCCCCCGTCTTGGCGCTGATCCGCAGGATCTCGTCGGCCGGGATGCCGAGCACGTTCTCGATCTCGGCGGCGTACCGCTCCGGGTCAGCCGCCGGCAGGTCGATCTTGTTCAGGGCGGCGACGATCTCGAGGTTGTTCTCCAGGGCCAGGTAGCAGTTGGCCAACGTCTGGGCTTCGATGCCCTGCGCGGCGTCGACGACGAGCACCACGCCCTCGCACGCGGCCAGTGACCGGGACACCTCGTAGCCGAAGTCGACGTGGCCGGGCGTGTCGACGAGGTGGAGGATGTGGTCCTTCCACGGCACCCGGACGTTCTGGGCCTTGATCGTGATGCCGCGCTCCCGCTCGATGTCCATCGAGTCGAGGTACTGGGCCTTCATGTCCCGCATCTGCACCGCACCCGTCATCTCCAGGATGCGGTCGGCCAGCGTGCTCTTGCCGTGGTCGACGTGAGCGATGATGCTGAGATTGCGGAAGCGGGAGAGGTCGGTCACGGCGTCGTGCAGCGTAACGGCGGCGCGCTTGGGTCCCGGAACCGCTCCTGCTATCGTCTCCCGGTCCCTTCCGAACGCGTCAGTAGGTAGTCACTCGTGGCGAACATCAAGAGCCAGATCAAGCGCAACCTGCAGAACGAGAAGGCTCGTCTGCGCAACAAGGCTGTCCGCTCCGAGCTGAAGACGCGCGTCAAGGTCGCCGTCACGTCGGCCGAGGCCGGCGCCGAGGAGACCCCCGAGGCCCTGCGCCTCGCCATCAAGCGCATCGACAAGGCTGCCGCCAAGGGCGTGATCCACAAGAACGCCGCCGCTCGCAAGAAGAGCCGGCTGTCGAAGCGCATCGCCCTCCTGCTCCAGCAGGGCTAGCAACTACCGGCGGGACCTGGGTCCCAGCCGGCTGAGACGGGCCACCAGCACCTCCATCACGAGCTGCTCGGGCCAGTCCTTGGTGAACTTCCGCAGGTCGAGGTCGGCGTCCGCCAGCAGGCGGATGGCATCGGCGATCCCGTCGTGGCCGAGCCGGCGCGCCTGGTTGAGCGCCTTCTTGGCCGGGAACGTCGAGCCCTTCATGCCGAGCAGCTCGGCGGCCTGGGCCTCGTCCCGCACGCCGGCCCCGTCGAGGCGCAGCATGCGGGCGTAGTGGCTGTGCAGCGACGACATGATCGCCAGCGGGTGGCGGTCGCCGGCGGCCAACATCCGGTGCAGCGCGCCGACGGCGGCGTTGGTGTCGCCCGAGTCGATGGCGTCGGTGAGGTCCCAGGGCGGCACCGAGCCGGCTTCGCCGAGGAACGGGCGCAGGTCGTCGGCCGACACCCGGGCGCCCTGGCCGTAGGCCGCGCCGAGCGCCTCGAGCAGGTTGCCGAGCCGGCCCAGGTCCTCCCCCAGGTGGCCGTCGACGAGCTTGACGGCGCCGGGCTCGAGCTTCACCGGCCCACCGCGGAGGGCCTCGGCCAGCCAGACGTCGCGGCCCTTCTTGTTGGCCGGCACACCGGACTCGATGATGTGGCCGACCTTCTTGACCGCGTTGAGGAGCTTGGTCGAGAGCCGGCCCTTGTCCCCCGCCACCAGGACCAGCGAGGTCGTGGGGAGCGGGTCGTCCAGGTACTTCAGCACCGGCTCGAGCGCGTCGCTCGAGTACGAGCTCACGTCCCGGGCCACCACCACCCGCATGTCGGTGAGGAAGGGCGGGGTCTGGGCCGCGTCGGCGATCGCCGCGGTGTCGCCCTCGTCGTTCGGCTCGTGCTCCTCGACCACGAGTGACGCGTCGCCGCCACCGACCAGCTCGTGGACGAGCGTGCGCACCGCCTCCGATCGCAGCGCCGGGTCGTCGCCCCGCACCAGGTAGACGGGCAGTGGCGCGCTCATGCCGCGAGCACGGCCGAGAGGACGTCGACCACGCGCTTGGCCCCGGCCACGTCGTGGGCCCGGAGGATGCGGCAGCCCTTGAGGATCCCGAGGGCGTGGGCCGAGTGGCTGGCTTCGCGGCGGTCCTTGATGTCGAGGTCGAGCAGCTTGCCGAGGAACGTCTTGTTCGACGCCGACAGCAGGAGCGGCCAGCCCATGGCGGCCAGCACGTCGCTGTTGCGGAGGAGCGCCACCGACTGCTGCCACGTCTTGCCCAGGTCGCACCCGGCGTCGACGATCACCCGCTCGCGGGGGATGCCCGCCGCTTCGGCCCGCTCGGCCCGCTCCCGGAGGAAGGCGGCCACGTCGGCGACGACGTCGTCGTACACCGGCTCGGGATCGGGGATGCGGGGGCCGAGCCGGATGTGGGTGGCCACCACCGAAGCACCGGCTTCGGCCGCCACCCGCAGGTAGTCCGGGTCGGCGAAGCCGCTGATGTCGTTGCCCACCACGGCGCCCACGGCGTAGCTCGCCTTCGCCACCGACGCCCGCCACGTGTCGACCGAGATCGGCACGTCGAAGCGGGCGTGCAGCGCCTCGACGACCGGCACCACTCGCTCGAGCTCCTCGGCCTCGGTGACCTCGGGCCCAGGGCCGGCCTTCACGCCGCCCACGTCGAGGAAGTCGGCGCCGTCGGCCACCAGCTTCTCGGCCCGCCGGTAGAAGGCGTCGAGGTCCCAGAACTCACCCTGGTCGTAGAACGAGTCGGGCGTGCGGTTCAGGATCCCCATCACCAGCGCCCGGGTCGTCACGTCGAACCGGTGCGGTCCGAGGGCCAGCTCCTCCACCGGGCGGACCCTACCCGGGTGCGCCGGGCCCACCGGCCGCCGCACACGGCCAGCGCCCCGACGGCCAGGGCCGCGGCGTGGGGCGCTCGCACCTGGCCCAGCGGGAGGCCGGCACCCCACCGGGCCACGCCGGCCAGCCACCCGGCGAGGAGGCGGCTCGGCAGGTGCAGCCAGCGGTCGAAGGGCGGGCCGGCAACCCCGGCCAGCACCCCACCGGTGAGGCCCCAAGCCGTGAGCGGGGCGGCGGCCGGGACGGCGAGGACGTTCGCCGGCAGCGAGGCCAGGGGCAGGCCGCCGAACGCCGGCAGGGCCACCGGCGCCACCCCGATCTGGGCGGCGATCGTGACCGCGAGCGGCTCGGTGCACCACGACGGGCCGGGCAGCCGGCGACCCACCGGCCCGGCGAAGAGGGCGATCCCGATCGTGGCCCCGACCGACAGCCGGAAGCCGAGGGAGTGGACGAGCAGCGGGTCGACCAGCACCACGCCGCTCACGGCCAGCGCCAGGAGCCGAAGCCGGCTGGTCGGCCGGCCCAGCGTCGACGCGGTGCAGGCCAGGGCGGCCATGGCCCCGGCCCGCAGCACCGACGGCTCCCACCGGGTCAGCAGCCCGAAGAAGGCGAGGAGGCCCAGCGTCAGCCACCACCGCCACCGCAGGCCGACCCGGCGCAGGAGCGGTGAGGCCAGAGCCAACAAGAAGGCGACGTTCTCACCGGACACGGCCATCAAGTGCGACAGGCCCGAAGCGCGGAACGCCTCGCGCAGCTCGTCGGACTGGGCGCTGTCGTCGCCGAGCACGACGCCGAGGAGCAGGCTCCGCTCGTCGTCGTGGAGCGGCCGGACACCCTGGGTGAGGGTGCGGCGCACGCCGTCGGCCGCCCGGGTCGCCAGGTTGCCGGGTCGCCAGCCGTGGACGGCATCGACGTCGAGCTGGGCGACCACGTGGCGGGGCGCCAGCCAATGGCGGTCGTCGGGCGAGGGCGGGCGGACCCGGCCGCGGAGCCGGACCAGCTCGCCGGCCAGGCGGTCGCGGAGCACGCCGGCGGCCGCGCCCCGGGCCCACGCCTCGTACCGACGCCGGCCGAGGCGCACGTCGACCCGGACCGCGCCATGGACGTCGCCGGGATCGCCGACGAGCACCGCCACGCCGTCGATCGACCTCGATGCCGGCGGTGACAGGCCGGCCCAGGCCGCCACGGCGAGGCTCGACGCCAGGAGGCCGGCCCCTACGGCGAGGAGCAGCGGGCGGCGCAGGAGGAGCGCCAGCCCGACGACGGCGAAGGCGCCGAACCGGGGCACCGGGACGGCGAGCCGGGCCCCGGCGCACACGGCTGCGCAGAGCACGAAGGTGCTGAGGTCGGACACGTCATGGTTCCTCCGGAGGCGCGCTCACGGGGAAGTGACACGTACGAGGTCGATCCTACGGGGAGACTGTCGTGGTGACCCCGGCCCGCACGACCCCTCGTCGACCCGCGCGCGAGCGCATCCGCGCCTGGTTCCGCGACGCGACCCTCAAGCAGTGGTTGCGGCGGCTGGTCCTCGGCGCCGTCGGCGGGATCATCCTCGTCCTGCTCGGCATCCTCTGGGCCTACTCGGCCGTGTCGCTGCCGGCGGAGCCCGAGCAGGCCAGCACCACGATCATCCTCGACAGCAAGGGCGGGAAGCTCGGCGAGCTGTTCAAGGACGAGAACCGGGTCACCGTGCCGCTCGACCGGGTGGCCAACGTCATGGAGCAGGCCGTCGTCTCGGCGGAGGACCGTCACTTCTACGAGCACTCCGGCATCGACCCCATCGGCATCACCCGGGCGCTCCTCAACGACGTGCGCGGCCGCAACGTGCAGGGCGGCTCGACGATCACCCAGCAGCTGGTGAAGAACACGTACCTCACGACCGAGCGGTCGCTGACCCGCAAGGCCAAGGAGGCCATCCTCGCCGTCAAGGTCGAGCGCAGCCTGGGCAAGCGGCAGATCCTCGAGCGCTACCTCAACACGATCTACTTCGGCCGGGGCGCCTACGGCATCGAGAAGGCGGCCCAGAACTACTTCGGGAAGTCGGCGTCCGAGCTCCAGCTCCCCGAGGCGGCGCTGCTCGCCGGCCTGATCCGGGCGCCGGAGACCGCCGACCCCAAGACCGCCCCTGACGCGGCGAGGAACCGGCGTGCCCTCGTCCTCAACGCCATGGTGCGGGACAAGGTCATCACCAAGGCCGAGGGCGAGGCAGCCAAGCAGGCGCCCCTCCCGACGACCGACCGGCCCGACCCGCTGGCCACCCTCAGCGGCAGCTCGGCGTACTTCACGGCCATGGTGCGCTCCTGGGCCCAGGACGAGTTCGGCGAGCGCATCGCGTTCGGCGGCGGCCTGAAGATCGAGACGACGCTCGACCCGAAGATGCAGGCCGACGCCGAGAAGGCCGTCTTCGACACCCTCGATCGGCCCGACGATCCCGACGCCGCCCTCATCTCCATGGACAGCAACGGCGCCATCAAGGCCCTCATCGGCGGGAAGGACTTCCAGGCCAACCAGATCAACCTGGCCACGACCGCCAAGCGGGCCCAGGCCGGCTCGACGTTCAAGCCGTTCGACCTGGCCGCCGCCCTCGAGAACGACATCCCCGTCACCCAGCGGTTCACCGGCCCCAACAAGCTGCGGCTCGACTTCGACGGCTTCGCTCCCAAGAAGGACCCGTGGACGAACTACGGCAACGAGTCCTTCGGCAGCATCGACCTCACCGAGGCGACGGCGCACTCGGTCAACACCGCCTACATCCAGCTCGCCAAGGACGTCGGCCTCGACAACATCGCCAAGACGGCGCACGAGCTCGGCGTGGAGACGGACTTCCCGATCGTGCCGGCCATGGCCCTCGGCAGCGCCAACGTCTCGCCCTACGAGATGCTCCGCGCCTACATGACCTTCGCCACCCGCGGGAAGCGGCTCGACCCGTACTTCGTCAAGAAGGTCACCGACCCCAACGGCAACGTGTTGTACGAGGGCCGGCGGCGCACGAAGAACGTCTACGACGCCAAGTACGCGGACGTGGTGAACAACGTGCTCACCCAGGTCATCAAGCGGGGCACCGGCACGGCGGCCAACTTCGGCAAGCCGGCGGCGGGCAAGACGGGCACGACGTCGGGGAACACCGACGCCTGGTTCGTCGGCTACACGCCGACGATCGGCACGGCCGTGTGGCTCGGCTACAAGGACGAGACCGGCAGGAAGATGGACAACGTGCACGGTCGCCAGGTGACCGGCGGCTCGTTCCCCGCCCAGATCTGGCAGCGCTACATGAAGGCGGCCACCCAGGGCATGGACACCGGCGAGTTCACCCCGCCGGACAAGGCCCTGCTCACCGCCCGGCCGAAGCCCGGCATCGGCGCCCCCGCGCCGAGCACCACGTCGAGCACCGACACGACCACCTCGACGATCCCGGACACCTCGACGACCACGACGAGCTCCCCCACCGACGAGAGCACCACGACCACCACGTTCGACCCGAGCGCGAGCACGACCACCACCCAGCCCCCGGCGTCGACGACCACCACGACCCGCCCGCGCGGCCCGACCACCACGACGCCGTAGGGGTTCGGGAACTCCCAGGCGCTTCCCAGCGCTTGGTGGACATGCGTCCCGTGGTCCCTGCTGCCGTCGTCGGCGTCGCCGTGCTCGCTGTCGCCGTCGGGCTGGTGCTCGACCGCGACGACCCGACGCCGCGCACCAACGGGGGCTGGACGCCCATCCTCGTGCCACGCCCAGAGCCACGCCCGGAGCAGCCGCGGGTCCGCCCGCCGACCGTCGATTCGACCGGCCCGCCGTCGATCCTGCTGCTGCCCCCGGCCACCGGGCCGGCCCGCATCTACCCGCTGTAGGCGAGGAGGGCCCGCACGACGTCGGCAAGCTGGTCGCGGATCTTCGGGTCGACCAGCTTCCCGCCGTCCACGGCGTCACGCGGGACGGGCACGTCGGCGCAGGCACCCTCCACGATGCGGGCGCCGACGTAGCCGAGCACCAGGCGCAGCGTCTCGTGGGCACCCATCGCTCGGCCGGCCGCCGCCACGTTCACCCAGGCGACGGGCTTCTCGTAGATCTCCCCGCCACCCACGGTCCAGTCGAGCAGGTTCTTGAACGAGCCGGGCAGGGTGCCGGCGTACTCCGGCGTGGAGAAGAGGACGGCGTCGGCCTCGGCGATGCGCCGGCGCAGCTCGGCGACCGCCGGGTGGAGCGGGTCGACGTCGGCATCGGGGTCGAAGTGGGGCAGCCCGGACAGCCCGGCGTAGCGGTCGAAGGTGGCCCCGGGCACCTCGAGCCCGGACACCGCGTCGAGGGCGGCGGCGTTGGTCGAGCCGGGCCGGAGGCTCCCGGGCACCAGCAGGATCTGCACCCGGCGACGCTATCGCCGCCGATTCGCCTCCCGTGTGGGTAGGTTGGCCGCTGAGTCGGCGCCGCGAACTGACTCCCGACGAAGGGAATCAGTACATGAGCCAGCACGACGATCGAAGTGCCCTTGCCCGCCAGCGGGCCGCCAAGGCCGTCAACGAGGGTCAGGATGCGAACCTCAGCGCCGCGCCGAGCCGCACCGTGACGGCCCCTCGTCCGAGCCGGGCCACGCCCACGCCGGGCACGCCCCGACGCGAGGGCCGCGGGTTCGTCGACTCCTACGGCCAGGATCGGATCTGCGCCGCCGCGGGCTGCACGACCCGACTGTCGCAGTACAACGGGCGCACCGTGTGCGGCGTCCACGACGCGCCGGCTCGCGCCTGACCTCCCCGCACCGCGCGATGCTGGCGCGGTGACCGATCGCAACGTCCTGGGCGGCGAGCTCGAGCCCTGTGGCACCGACCCGGTGACCGGCTTCTACCGCGACGGGTGCTGCTCGACCGGCCCGGAGGACCTCGGCAGCCACACGATCTGCGCCGTCGTCACCCCCGAGTTCCTCCAGCACCAGCGCAGCATCGGCAACGACCTCAGCACGCCGATGCCCCAGTACCACTTCCCCGGGCTCGTGCCCGGCGACCGCTGGTGCGTCACCGCCGTCAACTGGTTGCGGGCCCACCACGACGGTGCCGCCGCCCACGTGGTGCTGGCCTCGACCCACGAGCGGGCGCTGGAGATCGTGCCGTTCGACGTCCTCCAGCTCTACGCCGTCGACGTGCCGGCCGACCCCAGCGCCCTCGAGGGCAGCTAGCGCGGAGCCTCCTCACACCCTGACGAGGTCGCGGAGGCCCTCGTCGGACGCCGGGTCATCCCGAGCGGCGGCTCCGGCGGAACCCGAGGCCCTGCTCGAGATCGGCCACGTACTCGGCGATCTTGCGGGCGCGCGTCTCCGGCTTCTTGACCGCGCCGATGCGGTAGAGGATGGCGAAGCGGCTCGCGCCGTCGAGGTCGGCGAAGGCAGCCGCCGCGGTTGGCGACGCGTCGAGCGCGGCCCGGAGGTCGTCGGGCACGGTGGCCTTCGCCTGCCCTGCGTAGGCGGCATCCCATCGACCGTCGGCCTGCGCCGCGTCGACCTCACGCCGGCCGGCCGGGCGCATCCGCTTCGCGTCGATGAGGCGCGTCGCCCGCTCGGTGTTGATCTTCGACCAAGGGCTGCGCTTGACGCGGCGGGTGAACCGCTGCCGGAAGTACGTGTCGTCGTGCCTCGCCTTCTGCCCGTCGATCCACCCGAAGCACAGCGCTTCGTCGACCGCGTCGCTGTAGGAGACGGTGTCGACGCCGCTGCCCTTCTTGGCGATCAGTAGCCACACACCGGGCGACGTGTCGTGGTTGGCCTCGAGCCACGCACGCCACGCAGCGGCGGACTCGCACGCCACGAGGTCGTTCTCCGGCGCCACGACGCGAGCTTCGCAGATGCGCCAGGAGCGCAGCTGACGGGCGTCACACCGTCACCAGGTCCCTCATCTGTTCCAACTTCGCCGGGCCGATGCCGCGGACGTCGAGGAGGTCGTCGACCGAGGCGAACCGGCCGACCTTGTCGCGCTGGTCGAGGATGGCCTGGGCCGTGGCCGGCCCGACGCCGGGGAGGGCGTCGAGCTCCTCGAGCGTGGCCGTGTTGAGGTCGAGCGGCCCGGCCGGCGTCGCCGCCGCTCCCCCACCCGCACCCGACGGCACCGCCTCCCCGTGCCGGGGCACGTAGACCTGCGAGCCGTCGGCGACCGGCGCGGCCAGGTTGATCCGGTCGAGGTCGGCGTCGGGCGCCGCGCCTCCGGCGGCGCGGAGCAGGTCCTGCACCCGGGCGCCGGGCGGGAGCGAGTAGACGCCGGGCTTCAGCACGGCCCCGGCGGCGTGGGCCAGCACGCTCGTCGGCAGCGAGGTGGACGTGGTGGCCACCGAGCCGGCGCCCCCGGCCCGGGCCATCGACGCCTCGGCCGGCGGCCCCGGCGGTTGCCGGAGGAGCAGCCAGGCGGCGACGGTGGCGACCACCACTGCGGCGCCCACCAGGGCGAGCTGGCCCGGATCGCGCCCACCGCCACCAGCGATGAGGTCGAGGCGGTCGCGCCACGTCGGCGCGACCGGCGGCGGGGTGGGATCGGACACGGTTGCTCCCAGGGCGGAGGCTTGCTCGACACCGGGGAAGCGGTCCTCACAGGCTAGGTGGGTGGACCGGTGCGAGCCACCCATTCCGCCTCGACCTCGAACGGGATGCGCCGGTAGGCATCCCAGTGGGAGTGCAACCGCAGCCGCCACCGCAGGTAGGCGCCGAGGTAGCGGACGAGGAACCCGACGACGCCGTGGCGCCGCCACTGGACGACGTGCACCGCCTCGTGCCGGGCCAGGTGCTCGTCGTCGGACCATCGCGCCCGCACCGACACGACGGGGCCGATCGTGATCGCGGCCGCACCCGGAGGCACAGGCCCCCCGACCAACCGCCAATGGGCGGGATGAGCTCGGCGTTCCAGCCTCACCTGGCCGTGCAGCTCGTGCTCAACCGGGCCTCGTCAGAACAGCTGGGCCGTGAGCCGCTTGCGCCAGTCGGCGGTGCGCGGGTCGTCGGGACCGAGCAGCTCGAGCAGGTCGACGAAGCGCTGGCGGGCATCGTCGTCGGCCTTGACCTGCGGCAGCAGCTCCTCGAGCTGGGCGTCGGTGTCCTCGTCGCTCTCGGGGATGCCGACCCGGGCCAGGGCCGCGACCCGCCGCGTCTCGGGTGACTCGGGGATGCGGGCCAGGAGCTGGAGCGCCTCGTCGGTCCGGCCGTCGACCACGAGCAGCTCGCCGAGCGTGACGATGGCGTCCTCGTTGTCGGCCTCGAGCTCGAGCGCTCGGCGCAGCGAGTCCTCGTCACCGAGCTCGACCAGGCGCTCGACCTCGGTCGGCTCCTTCGGACCGCCGGCCAGGCCGGTCACGAACTCCCGCACCTGGGCCTCGGGCTGGGCACCGACGAAGCCGTCGACGATCTTGCCGTCCTTCAGGGCGTACACGGCCGGGATCGACTGGACCTGGAAGGCCCGGGAGATGTTGGGGTTGCTGTCGACGTCGACCTTGACCAGCTCGACGCCGTCGGTCTCGTCGATGACCTTCTCCAGGATGGGCCCGAGGGTCTTGCACGGCCCGCACCACTCGGCCCACAGGTCGACCACCACGGTGACGGTCTTGGACCGCTCCATGACGTCCTGCTCGAAGCTCTGATCGGTCACGTCGGCCATGGGGCGAAGGCTACCGACCGCTAGGTTGAGCCCCCACATGGCAACGGCGCCCGACGGCATCAACGAGGCCACGCTCCTCCCCTGGCTCGAGGCCAACGTGGCCGGGCTGCGCGGCCCGCTGCGCTACACGCTCATCGCCGGCGGGCGGTCGAACATCACCTACCGGGTCGACGACGCCGCCGGCCGGGCCTACGTGCTGCGCCGCCCACCGCTCAAGCAGGTGCTGGCGACGGCCCACGACATGGGGCGCGAGCACAAGATCATCAGCGCCCTGGGCAGCACCCAGGTGCCGGTGCCCGAGACCTACGCCTACTGCGACGACCCCGACGTGAACGGCGCGCCCTTCTACGTCATGGACTTCGTCGAGGGCCACGTCGTGCGCAACCGGAAGAAGGCCGAGTCGCTGCTCACCGAGTCGGCCCGGCGCCGCGCCGGCGAGTCGCTGATCGACGTGCTGGGCGCCATCCACGCCGTCGACCCCGACGCCGTCGGCCTCGGCGACCTGGGCCGCAAGGACGGCTACATCGCTCGCCAGCTCAAGCGCTGGCACGGCCAGCTCGAGCACGCCACGTCCGCCGTGCCCCAGGCCCTGCACGACGTGCACGCCCGGTTGGCCGCCGGCATCCCCGAGCAGGGCCCGGCGGCCATCGCCCATGGCGACTTCCGCCTCGACAACTGCCTGCTCGATGACGACGGTCGGGTGCAGGCCGTCCTCGACTGGGAGCTGTGCACCCTCGGCGACCCGCTGGCTGACCTCGGCCTGCTCCTCGTGTACTGGGGCGAGCCGGGCGAGGACCTCCCCGAGGACATCGTCGGCTACCCGACCACCACGCCCGGGTTCCTCCGCCGGCAGGACCTCGTCGAGCTCTACGCCGACCGCACCGGCCGCGACGTCTCCCAGATCGGCTACTACACGGCCTTCGGCTACTGGAAGCTGGCCTGCATCCTCCAGGGCGTGACCGACCGCTACCGCGACGGGGCCATGGCCGATGACGGCACCGACGCCTCGGCGTTCCAGGGCCGGGTCGAGGATCTCGCCACCCTCGCCAGCCAGGCGTTGGACGCGTGAGCGACCCGCTCTACGAGCTGGTGAAGTGGCCCGATGCCACCGACCCCGTGCTGGTCGTCGCCCTCGACGGGTGGATCGACGCCGGCATGGGCGCGGCCTCGGCCATGTCGCACCTCATCCAGGAGATGGACACCACGCTGGTGGCCACCTTCGACACCGAGGCGCTGGTCGACTACCGGTCGCGCCGCCCGATCATGCACCTGGTCGAGGGGGTCAACACCGGGCTGAGCTGGCCCAGCATCGAGCTGCGCCACGGCGTCGACGCCGAGGGCAACGACGTGCTGCTCCTGGCCGGCGCCGAGCCCGATGCCCGCTGGAAGACCTTCACCCACGACGTGGTCGACCTCGCCGGCCAGCTCGGCGTGGGCCTGGTCGTGGGCCTGGGCGCCTACCCGGCGCCGGTCCCCCACACCCGGATCACCCGGCTCTCGACGTCGGCCACCAGCGCTGAGCTGGCGTCCCGGGTGGGCCAGCTGGCCGGCACCCTCGACGTGCCCGCCGGCGTGCAGGCCGCCATCGAGCGGCGCTGCGCCGAGGAGGGACTGCCCAACGTGGGCCTGTGGGCCCAGGTGCCCCACTACGCCGCCGGCATGGCGTTCCCCGGCGCCAGCCTGGCCCTGCTCGACGGGCTCGAGCGGGTGGCCCGGGTCCGGGTCGACCTCGACGCCCTGCGCGACGCCGATCGGCTGCTGCGGGCCCGGCTCGACACCCTCGTCATCGACAACACCGAGCACGTGGCCATGGTCCGCCAGCTCGAGCAGCACTACGACGAGGCGGCCGAGCTGATGGGCCCGGTGCCGAGCGGCGACGAGCTGGCGGCCGAGGTGGAACGCTTCCTGCGCGATCTCGATCGCTAGGTAGCCTCGCTGCCCTATGGCAGCACCCCCCGAGGACACCCCGAAGTTCCGCTACACGGCCACCCTCGCCAACGAGATCGAGGGCCGTTGGCAGGACCGGTGGGAAGCGGCGGGGACCTACCACGCGCCCAACCCCGAGGGGCCGCTGGCCGACGGCTGGGACCGGGTCGGGGACCGCCCGAAGCTGTTCGTGCTCGACATGTTCCCGTACCCGAGCGGCACCGGCCTCCACGTCGGCCACCCGCTGGGCTACATCGGCACCGACGTGCTGGCCCGCTTCAAGCGCATGACCGGCCACAACGTCCTGCACGCCATGGGCTACGACGCCTTCGGCCTGCCCGCCGAGCAGTACGCGGTGCAGACCGGCCAGCACCCGCGCGTCACCACCGAGGCCAACATCGCCAACATGCGCCGGCAGTTCCGGGCGATGGGGTTGGGCCACGACGACCGGCGCAGCGTGGCCACCACCGACGTCGGCTACTACCGGTGGACGCAGTGGATCTTCCTCCAGATCTTCAACTCCTGGTACGACGCCAAGGAGCGCCGGGCCCGGCCCATCACCGAGCTGCCGGTGCCGGCGCAGTTGGAAGGCGCCGACCGCCGCGCGTTCATTGACGGCCACCGCCTGGCCTACATCTCCGAGGCGCCGGTGAACTGGTGCCCGGCCCTGGGCACCGTCCTGGCCAACGAGGAGGTCACCGCCGACGGCCGCAGCGACCGCGGCAACTTCCCCGTCTACCGCCGACCCCTGAAGCAGTGGATGCTGCGCATCACCGCCTACGCCGATCGCCTGATCGAGGACCTCGACCTGGTCGACTGGCCCGAGCCGGTGCGGCTCATGCAGCGCAACTGGATCGGCCGCAGCGAGGGTGCCCGGGTCCGCTTCCCGATCGAGGGCATCGATGATGCCATCGAGGTGTTCACCACCCGGCCCGACACCCTCTTCGGCGCCACGTTCATGGTGCTCGCCCCCGAGCACCCACTGGTCGACGTCCTGACCACCGCCGACCAGCGCGCCGCCATCGACGCCTACCGGCTCCAGGCCGAGCAGCGGTCCGAGCTCGATCGCCAGGCCGACGCCAAGGACAAGACCGGCGTGGCCACCGGCGGGTACGCCACCAACCCGGCCACCGGCGAGCGAGTGCCGGTGTGGATCGCCGACTACGTGCTCATGGGCTACGGCACCGGGGCCATCATGGCCGTGCCCGCCCAGGACGAGCGCGACTGGGCCTTCGCCGAGCAGTTCGACCTGCCCATCGTCCGCACCGTGCAGCCGCCCGACGGCTGGGAGGGCAAGGCCTTCACCGGTGAGGGACCGGCGGTCAACAGCGGCTTCCTCGACGGGCTCGGGATCGGTGCCGCCAAGCGGACCATGATCGAGTGGCTGGAGCACGAGGGCCACGGCGAGGGCACCGTCACCTACAAGCTGCGGGACTGGCTGTTCAGCCGGCAGCGCTACTGGGGCGAGCCGTTCCCGATCGTGTTCGACGAGGAGGGCAACCCCCGCGCCGTGCCCGACGAGCTGCTGCCGGTCGAGCTCCCCGAGATCGAGGACTACGCCCCCGAGGTCCGGCCCGACGACGACCGCTCGGTGCCCGAGCCCCCACTGGGCCGGGTCGAGGAGTGGAAGCACGTCACCCTCGACCTGGGCGACGGCCCGCGCGCCTACACCCGCGAGCTGAACACCATGCCGCAGTGGGCGGGGTCGTGCTGGTACTACCTGCGCTACCTCGACCCCACCAACGACGAGCGCTTCGTCGACCCCGAGATCGAGCACTACTGGATGCAGGGGTCACGGCCCGACGGCACGCCCAAGGCCGGCGGCGTCGACCTGTACGTCGGCGGCGTCGAGCACGCCGTGCTCCACCTGCTCTACAGCCGGTTCTGGCACAAGGTGCTCTACGACCTGGGCCACGTGTCCACCCCCGAGCCGTTCCACCGGCTGTTCAACCAGGGCATGGTGCTGGCCGCCGCCTTCACCGACGACCGGGGCATCTACGTCGACGCCCACGACGTCGAGGAGGTCGCCGACGGCCAGTTCACCTACGAGGGGGCCCCGGTCTCCCGCGAGTTCGGGAAGATGGGCAAGAGCCTGAAGAACTCGGTCTCGCCCGACGACATCTACGCCGACTACGGCGCCGACACGCTGCGCCTCTACGAGATGTCGACCGGGCCGCTCGATGCCGAGCGCCCGTGGAACACCCGCGACATCGTGGGCGTCTACCGGTTCCTGCAGCGGCTGTGGCGCCACCTGGTCGACGAGGACTCCGGCGACCTGACCGTGGTCGACGCCGCCCCGCCCACCGAGCTCCGGCGCCTGCTCCACAAGACGATCGCCGGCGTGGCCGACGACATGGAGGCCATGCGGTTCAACACCGCGGTGGCCAAGCTCATCGAGCTCAACAACGGCCTCGGGCCGGTGGTCCGCAACATCGGCGGCGCGCCCCGCGAGGTGGCCGAAGCGCTGGTCCTGATGCTGGCCCCGCTCGCTCCCCACGTGGCCGAGGAGCTGTGGTCGAGGCTGGGCCACGACACGTCAGTGGTGTGGACCGACTTCCCCCGCCCCGACCGTTCGCTGCTGGTCGAGGCCGAGGTCGAGATCCCCGTCCAGGTGAACGGCAAGGTGAAGGCCCGCATCACTGCCCCCGCCGATGCCGGCGCCGCCACCCTCGAGGCCATGGCCCTGGCCGACCCCGACGTGCAGGCCGCCATCGACGGGCGCGACGTCAAGCGGGTGGTCGTGGTGCCCGGCCGGATGGTCAACATCGTGATCTGACAGCCACGTGTCGACTGCTACAGTGGCAAGTCCCTGATGGGGCTATAGCTCAGTTGGTAGAGCGCTTCCATGGCATGGAAGAGGTCAGGAGTTCGATTCTCCTTAGCTCCACTTCGGCAAGGAATCGGAGCAGGACCCCGATTTCCTTCGCTCCACTCCCGTGACCGGTCCTCGGACCGGTCACGTTGCGTTTTCGGCGGGAAGGTCAGCTGGGGGCGACGGTGGCCGCCAGCTCGTCGTGCTCCATCTACGAGCGGCCCGGGATCTCCTGCTCCTTGGCCAGGTCGATGAGCTCGGCCTTGGTCAGGTCGATCTTGTCGGCCAGGGTCGGCGCTCCCAGCTCGGCCTTCTTGGCCTCCAGCGCCTGGGCCAGGGCCTCGAGCTTCTCGCTGCTCAGGTCCTTGCGCAGCGGCGGCCACATCTCGGTCTCCTCCTCCTCGGCGTGGTGCTCCACGTTCTCGATGAGGACCTTGAGCTTGGCCGCCCACCGCTCGTCGGCCGGGTCGAGGCCCTGGGCCTCGGCCATGAGGTCCTTGGCCACGCCGTGCTCCTCGTAGGCCTCGACGACCAGCTCGTGGACCTCGTCGCTCAGGTCGGTGATGGCCGGGTAGAAGACCGTCTCCTCGATGGTCGTGTGGACCTCGAGCTCGGTGAAGATCTTGTTCGCCAGCTCGGTGGCGGTGGCCAGGTCGTCTGCCTCATGGGCGGTCTGGAACCGGGCGAAGAGACCTCGCACCCGGTTGTGGTCGGCGGTGAGGAGGGTGAGTGCGTCCATGGTCCGCCGGTACCCACCGCGCGGAGCGCCTATTCGCTCCCGGTGGCCGCCGGCTCCCAGTCGAGCCGACCGACGTCGCGCCAGAGCCGCTCGAGGTCGTAGAACTCCCGCGTCTCGTCGAGGAACACGTGGACCACGACGTCGCCGT
>JAODBP010000308.1 GCA_025464025.1 Actinomycetes bacterium
GGACGGGAGCCGCACCGACGGCGAGACCGTGGTGTCGTTCCAGGTGCCGGCCCTGACCCGCCTCCGGGTCGAGGGCGTCACGGTCGTCGCCGTGGCCACCAACACCGGCTGCGCCCCGCGGGCGACCGACCGGTTCGTCGTCGGCGATCGCCTCGCCACCCTTGCCGAGGTCGACACCGCCCTGGCCCTCCGCACCGGCGACTGGACGACGCCCGGCGCCTGGCACCCCGCCGGCTGAGGCTCCGGCTGGCCTCGACGGGCTAGATGGTGTCGGCTCGAGGGGCCCAGGCCGGCTCCTGCCCGCGAGGCCACCAGATGAGCATGTAGATGCCCGGGAACCCGGCGGCCAGCGGGACGTCGTGCCCGACGACGACTGGCGACGCCCCCACGTAGGGCGGTGCGCTCTGGACCTGCCAAAGGGCGAAGGTCAGGTTCGCCGCAGCATCACCGACGACCCGGACGGTCGTCACCGCCTGGCTCACCGAGAGGAACATCGGGAAGCCGTCACTCGTCGCGAGCCTGAAGGCACCTCGCTTCGTGGCGACGTAGATGCTCCCGCGCGGGAAGGCGTCGGGGAGGATGGCGGTGTACGGATCGCCCTCCCATCGGTAGGCCGCCGGCACCAGCCCGTCCTCGGCGAGCACCTCGTAGACGGTCGGGCTGGTGGACGTGACGTGCCAGGTCTGCACCGCGCTGGCATGCCGAGGGACCGAGGGGACGACGCGGAACGACGTCGTCGGCCGGTAGCCGTGGCGAGCGAGGACCTCTTCCGTGGTCACCGCGGTCACCATGACGTCGACGGTGTCCTTCGTCGCCTGCTCGAACACGAAGGTCCAGGTGCTCTGGTGGATGTAGGTCTCGGCGTGGCGGACCTGCTCGAGCAGCGACGTGACGGTCTCGCCGAGGGGACCTCGGAACGTCGCCGCCACCGTCTGGTTGGCGACGGCGCGCGCGGCATCGGCCGCTTGCGCTTGGAGGAGCACCCAGGCGAGGACCGCCGCAGGGAGGAGGCTCGCACCCACGCCGAGGGCGACGAGGCCCAGCTGGTGGATCACGTCGCCCTTGGACCAGGGACCGAAGTCGCCACCAGACCCGTCCCACGCGAGGGACAGGAAGTGGACGGCGAGCAAGACGAGCGACCAACCGAGCAGCCAGGCGCATCGGGATCGGATCGTCACACCCTGGGTCGGGTGCGAGGCGTCGGGCACACACCGTGTGTACCTGGCGGACCGATCCCAGGTCCACCGCCGGCCACCGTCGCGCTAGCGACCGGCCATGGCCGGATGGCGGGGTGACCGCCGCTCCGTCGGGCGGGAGCCGGACTTGGCCTTGGGCTGGGGCTGCTCGCCGCCGTGGGAGGCGACGTTCAGCAGGAGCCCGGTGGCCGTCATCATCACCAGCAGCGACGTGCCGCCGTACGACACGTACGGCAGGGTGAGGCCAGTGATGGGGAGGATGCCGACCACGCCGCCGATGTTCACGAACGCCTGGGCGAGGACCCACGCCGTGATGCCGGCGGCGACGAGCGTGCCGAACCGGTCGGGCGCCCGCAGCGCGGCCCGGATGCCGACCACGCCGAAGGCGAGGAAGAGGCCGACGACGAGCAAGGCGCCGAGCAGCCCGAGCTCCTCGGCGACGATGGCGAAGATGAAGTCGCTGTAGGCGTTGGGGAGGAAGCCCCACTTCGCCCGGCTCTCCCCCAGCCCGACGCCGAACAGCCCGCCCGACGCCACGCCCATGAGCGACTGGTTGATCTGGTAGCCGGTGTTGCCCGGGTCCTTCGACGGGTCGAGGAACGCCAGCAGGCGGTTGCGGCGGTAGGGCTCGGCCAGGGCGAGCACGAGGGCGCCGGCTGAGCCCACGGTGAACACGCCGGTCAGGCGGCCCAGCGGCACGCCGGCCACGAACAGCACCGAGAACACGATCGCGCCCATGACCATGGTCGAGCCGAGGTCGGGCTGGAGCATCATCAGCACCGCCGTCAGGCCGACGACCACGAGCACCGGCACGAGCGTGAGCCGGGAGTCGTCCATGCGGTTGTGCCGACGGGCGAGCAGGTCGGCGCAGAACAGCAGCAGGGCCAGCTTCACCAGCTCGGACGGCTGCATGCGGAACATGCCCCGGCCGATCCACGAACGGGCCCCGTTCACCTGGAGGCCGATGCCGGGGATCAGCACGATCAGGAGCAGGGCGAACGACCCGGCCAGCAGGATCGGCACCAGCGGCCGCCAGCGCCGGTAGTCGATCCGCGACATCACCACGCAGGCGCCGACGCTGAAGAACGTCCAGATCACCTGGCGGAGGAAGTAGCTCCACGTGGAGCCGTACTCGCGCTGCGACTGCACCGACGAGGCCGACAGCACCATCACCAGGCCGATGACGACGAGCACGCCGACCAGCCCGACGAGGAGGTACCAGGTCGACGGCCGGACGACGGGCGCCTTCGGCTGCGGCCGCTTCTTCGCCTGCGGCTTCTTCTTCGGGTCGGGCTTGGCCCGGCGCGGCAACCTCATGCCAGCGCCTCCCGGACGGCGTGGGGGGCGGTCGCCTTGGAGTCGTCGTGGAACCGCACGCCCCCATCGTCCCCGACCAGGACCAGCCGGTGGGGGAGCCCCCGGAAGTCGCGCAGCGCGGCGCGCTCGCCGTCGTCGGTCGCGCCGACGCCCCGGCGATGCCGAGGCCCCACCAACGCGCGTTCAGTCACGCACGCCGGGGATCGAGAGGTAGTCGGCGTAGAAGATGCCGACCGCCATCGCCGTCACCAGGCCGGCCAGGATCCAGAACCGGATGATGACCGTGGTCTCCGGCCACCCGAGCTGCTCGTAGTGGTGGTGGATCGGTGCCATGCGGAAGATGCGACGGTGGAACAGCCGGAAGCTGGCCACCTGCAGCATCACCGACAGCGTCTCGACCACGTAGATGCCACCGATGACCGGCAGCAGCAGGTGCGAGTTCGTCACCAGCGCGAGCGCGGCCAGGCCGGCGCCGATCGCCAGGGAGCCGGTGTCGCCCATGAAGATGCGGGCCGGCGCCGCGTTCCACCACAGGAAGCCGGCGCACGCCCCGACCATCGACGCGGCCACGAGGGCCAGGTCGAGCCCCTGGGGGATGTGGTACACGCCGGGGTGCCGGAACGCCCAGAAGGCGATCACCACGAACGCCGAGTACGAGAACGTGCCCGAGCCGGCGGCCA
>JAODBP010000329.1 GCA_025464025.1 Actinomycetes bacterium
CGTCGCACGCCCTCGCCCCCGACGTCGGCAGCCCGATCGGCATGTCGACCGCCACCAGGTCGTAGCCGCCGGCCACGACCTCGCCGAAGGAGCCGACCACCCGCGCCCCCTCGTCGTCCGCCACCACCCAGCCGCCCCGGCAGCCGTCGACCCCGGCGGGCCGGCTGTCGGTCAGAGGCGCTCGGCGGCGAGGGAGGCGACCTCGGACCGCTCGCAGTGGGTGAGGCGGATGTGGCCGAAGAGCCGCTCGCCGTCGAAGGCGTCGATGAGCGCGGCGATGGCGTTGGTGTGCTCGGAGAGGTAGGGCGCGTCGATCTGGCTGGTGTCGCCGGTGAACACGACCTTGGTGCCCTCGCCCACCCGGGTGAGGATGGTCTTGAGCGTCGTCGGCTCGAGGTTCTGGGCCTCGTCGACGAGCACGTAGGTGCCGAGCAGCGAGCGGCCGCGCAGGTAGGTGACGGTCTCCATCGACAGCTTCTCGCGGGTGGTCATCTCCTCGAGCAGGGTCATGGCGTCGTGGTGGCTGCGGTGCTCGGTCATGGCCACCAGCGCGTCGGTGACGGCCTGCATCCACGGGTCGAGCTTCTCCGCCAGGGTGCCGGGGAGGAAGCCGAGCTCGGACTTCCCGACGGGCACGACCGGGCGGTACACGGAGACCTTGTCGTAGATCGGGCGCTCCATGACCTGCTCGAGCCCGGCGGCCAGGGCGAGGATGGTCTTGCCGGTGCCGGCGTACCCGTCGAGGGCGACGATGCGCACGTCGGGGTCGAGCAGGAGGTCGAGGGCGAACTGCTGCTCCTTGGCCCGGGGCCGCAGGCCCCACGCCTCCTGGTTGCGCTGCAGGGGCTCGACCACGCCGTCGCGGCTGCGCACGAGGATCGACTGCTGGCCGGCGCGGAGCACGGCGTACTCGTTGGGGCCGAGGTCGGCCGCGACGATGTCGCACGTGTCGGTGGCGTAGAGGTCGTCGACGGTGGACCCCTCGACCTCGATGGTGCGCCAGCCGGCCGGGCGCTGGCCGAGCGGGAGGATCTTGCCGCGCGTGTGCTCTCGGGCGGTGAGGCCGAGCTGGGCCGCCTTGATGCGGAGGGCGGCGTCGTTCGACACGACGGTCACCACCGCGTCGGGCCGCTGCGACGCCTGCCCGAGGGCGGCGGCGAGGATGCGGTTGTCGGCCTTGTTCGGGTCGAGGCCGCGGGCCGAGACCTCCTCGAGGTGGAGGCCGTTCGTCTCGATGCGGAACGTGCCGCCGCCGGGGAGCGGGACGGCCGAGCGGATGTCGCCGCCGTTCGCGACCCGGAGGTCCTCGATGGTGCGGATGACCTCGCGGGCCGATCGGCCGACGTCGTCGCGCCGCGTCTTCAGCGAGTCGAGCTCCTCGACCACGGTGAGCGGGATCACCGTGTCCGCACCGGGGAAGGCGAACACCGACTGCGGATCCGACACGAGGGCTGACGTGTCGATGACGTACAGCTCGGCGTGGAGGGTCCGGTCGCTCACCCCCTCCGTCTCCGCCGGGACGAGGGAAGGGACGAGCACGTCAGCCACGGAACCCCCTGGTTGGGTCGTCATGAAGTGCTCCTCATCGTGACGCTTCATGAGGTCGCGCGGGGGGATGCCCAAAAGCCGACCTCGCCAGTCGACTATTGGCGTGGGTGCCGCTAGCTTGGGTCCGGTAACTGACGAACAAAGAGGAGCGAACGATGGCCATCCGCCTGGGTGACGAAGCCCCCAACTTCACGGCCGAGACGACCGAGGGAACGATCAACTTCCACGAGTGGAAGGGCGACAGCTGGGCGGTGCTGTTCTCCCACCCCAAGGACTTCACGCCGGTGTGCACCACCGAGCTGGGCACCGTGGCCCGCCTGAAGCCCGAGTTCGACAAGCGCAACACGAAGGTGATCGGCCTGTCGGTCGACCCGCTCGACTCCCACAACAAGTGGAAGGGCGACATCAAGGACGTCACCGGCAGCGAGCTGAACTTCCCGCTCATCGCGGATGACGACAAGGCCGTCGCCAACGCCTACGACATGATCCACCCGAACGCCAACGACACCCTCACGGTGCGCTCGGTGTTCATCGTGGGCCCGGACAACAAGGTGAAGCTGAACCTCACCTACCCGGCCTCCACCGGCCGCAACTTCGACGAGCTGCTCCGGGTCATCGACTCGCTCCAGCTCACGGCCGACTACAAGGTCGCCACGCCGGCCGACTGGAAGGACGGCGACGACGTGATCATCGTCCCGGCCCTCTCCGACGAGGAGGCCAAGGAGCGGTTCCCGAAGGGTTGGGACGCCAAGAAGCCCTACCTCCGGGTCACTCCGCAGCCGAACAAGTAAGAACCCGCACCGCGACATCCCTGCGCACGCTGGCCCCGGTCGCCCGTCCGTCTGGACGCGGAGGCCGGGGTCGTGCTCGTTTTGCGCCGTGCCCGCTGACTGCGCCTTCTGCCAGATCGTCGCCGGCGAGCTGCCGGCCCACGTCGTCCTCGACGACGACGTGTGCCTCGCCTTCCTCGACGTGCGCCCGGTGTTCCCCGGCCACGTGCTGCTGGTGCCGAAGGCCCACCACGAGACCCTCGCCGACCTGCCGCCCGACCTGGTCGAGCCGCTGTTCAGCCGGGCCCAGCGCCTGTCGGTCGCCGTGCCGGCAGCGATGGGGGCGACGGGCACCTTCGTCGCCCTGAACAACAAGGTCAGCCAGTCGGTGCCGCACCTCCACGTGCACGTCGTGCCCCGCCGCCCCAAGGACGGCCTCCGCGGCTTCTTCTGGCCCCGCACCAAGTACGAGGGCGGCGACGACGAGATGGTCGCCGTCGCCGCGTCGATCGCAGGAGAGCTGGCATGAGGCGTCCGTGGGTCCGGGTCGTCGCGGGCGCGGTGTTCGCCGTCGCCATCGTGGGGTGGGGTGTCTTCGGGTTGCTGCTCGACGGCTATTCGATCCCGAGCTTCGCCAACTCCCCGGCGCTCGACCCGGGCGACCACGTGCTGGTGCGTCCGGGCCATGCCGCCCACCTCGACGACCTCGTCGTGCACCACCCACCGACCGCCCCTCGGTGACGGCGATCAGCCGCGTCGTCGGCGTGGCTGGCGACCGGCTCTCGACGCGCGGCGACCAGCTCGTGCGCAACGGGACGGTGGCCCACGACGGGCAGGCCGAGGGCATGACCGTCCTGCAGGAGCCGGTGACGGTGCCGAAGGGGTCCGTGTTCTTGATGGGCGACAACCGGGGGAACTCCCAGGACTCCCGCTTCTTCGGACCGGTGTCGCTCACGGACGTCCGCGGCCGGGTCGTGTCGACGAAGGGGCAGCTCGTGTGGGCGTTCCCGATCGCGGCCGCCGCGGCCGCGATGGCGCTCCTCGTGTCGCTCCAGAGGAGCCGGTCCTACGACGCGGCGATGAAGCGGATCTGAGCGCCAGCGACGCTGCGCCAGAACCGGGCGTCGTGGTAGCCGCGGGGAAACGACGACGTGGCCTTCGGCCCGAGCCGCTCGACGAAGCGCCGGTCGGCGGCGGCGAACGGGTCCTGCCGTCCGCAGTCGATGCGCACCTTCGACGGGTCGAGCTCGCCGGCGCCGGTGAACACGTCGTCGCGGGTGAACTGGGCGGCATCGTCGAAGGCGCCGGGCGCGGCGTCGGCGAACGAGGCGTACAGCGCCGGGCTCGAGCCGACGACCACCGGGAACAGGTCGGGGTGGCGCTCGCCGAGGAGGAGCGCTCCGTAGCCGCCCATCGACCAGCCGAGGACGGCGAACCGCTCGAGGCCGAGCTCCGATCGCAGGAACGGCACCAGCTCGTCGAGCACCACCTTGCCGGGGTCGCTGCCATCGGCGCGCTGGTGCCAGTAGCTGCCCTCACCGCCGTCGAGGGCGGCCACGGCGAGCTGCGCCCCCTCGTCGGCCACCACGTCGTGGAGGTGGATCTCGTCGAAGGCGAACCGGTGGGTGTCGCCCTTGCCGTGGAGGCAGATGACCGCGCCGGCGAGGTCGCCGTCGGGTGGGCGGCTCCAGGCGAACGGCGTGCCGCCCGGCAGGTGCTCCTCGTCGACCGCCCAGCCCGACGGGGGCACGCGGTGGTCGGGGCTCTGGCTGAGGCCGAGCCGGTGCAGCACGCGCTCCCGGCCGAGCACCTCGACCCCGGCGCCGGCGGCCACGACCGCGCCGGCGCCGCCGAGCAGGAACGACCGCCGGGACAGCACCGTCCGAGGGTAGGAGACTCGGTACCGTCTCGTCCGTGGAGACCGACGAGGTTCCGTCCCCGCCGGCCGCCGGTTGGTACCCCGACCCGTTGGGTCGCCGGCCCTACCGCTGGTGGGACGGCGAGCGCTGGACCCAGCAGACGGGCGAGGCCGCCACGGACCCCGCGCCCGAGCCCTCGGACGACGCGCCGCCGTCCTCGCCGACTGCCGGTTGGTACGCCGACCCGCTCGGCACCGCCCGCTTCCGCTGGTGGGACGGTGAGCGCTGGACCGACGTCGCCGCCGATGCGGCGCCCGAGGTGGTCGACGACGAGCCGGTCGACCCGGGCCTGCCGGGGCTCGGGGTCGCCGCCTTCGGCATGGTGGCGGCCGGCGCGCTCGCCGTCGGCATCGCGTCATGGCTCTCGGCGGCAGACGACCCCGGTGGTCGCACCGCCGCGCTGATCCTCTCCGAGCTCGGGCTGTGGGGCGCGCTCGTGGCGTCGTGCATCTTCGTCAGCCGTCGTCGGGGGAGCGGCTCACTGATCCGCGACTACGCGTTCCGGTTCAGGTGGATCGACCTCGGCTTCGGCCTGGCCGGTTCCATCGTCGGGCGGGTCATGGCGGGGCTTGCGGTCGCGCCGATCCCGTTCCCCTCCCAGAGCCTCCGCGACGCCGACCGCACCGTGCTCGGCGAGCCGACCCACGGTGCCCTGGCGTGGACGGTGCTGGTGCTCGTCACCTGCGTCGGAGCGCCCGTCATCGAAGAGCTGTTCTTCCGCGGCCTCGTGCAGACCCGCCTCGTCGGCCGGTACGGCCCTGTCGTGGGGATCGGGGTCGCGTCGCTGGTGTTCGGGTCGGCCCACCTGCTCTCGTGGGCCGGCCCCGAATCACTGGCCTACGCCTGGGCCATCGCCTTCGGGGGCCTCGTGCTCGGAACCATCCGACACCTCTCGGGCCGGCTCGGACCGGGCATCGTGGCCCACGCCTTCTTCAACCTCCAGGCCATCCTTGCGGTGGCACTGCTCAGTTGAAGCGGAGCGTGAAGTAGAGGTCCTGGTAGTCGCTGTCGAACTGGTTGGCGAGACCTTGGAACTGGGCGGCGAGCTGCTGGTACGCGGTGACGTCCTCGGTCTGCTCGAGCTCGTGCAGCAGATCGATGAGGGCCGTCGCGTCGTCCTCGACGTCGCTGGCCAGCGGCACGACGTTGCGCGGGTAGCTGATGTCGCGGAGCTCGGCTCTGAATCGAGTGAGGGCCTCGGCGAAGTCGTGGTCCGCGCCGTGGACGCAGTCGGGCCCCCCGGAGATGCCGCAGGTCTGGGTCGTCGAGACGAAGTCGTTGACGGCGACCTCGAGCACGGCGTGCTCGTCGCGGAGCCGGTTGGCGGCCTCGTTGCCCTGCACGCCAGCGACCACGGCGACCGTGAAGAACCCGGCGTAGGACACGACGCTGAGCACGATGAACAGCGTGACGAGCCGCTTCGCCGCCTTGCCGAGGAGGAGGCGCGTCGTCCGTGCCGGTCCGGGCAGCTCCGCGACCGGCTGGTCGGTCGGCGGGGGAGCGGTCAGGAGGGTCTCGTCGTCCACCGGCGTCCCGTCGGCATCCGTCGGCGTGGGCTTGTCGCCGTACAGCCGGTGCGGGTACTCGCTCGTGAGCATGTAGCCGAAGGCCGTGAGCCGCATGGTGTACCGCAGCACGGCGGCGATGGCCTCGTGCAGCGAGCGCGGCATGCGCCCCTTGACGAGGACGATCAGCCAGATGAAGAACAGGGCGAAGCCGAGCCCGGCGCCGACGAGCCCGGCGAGGATGCCCGCCGGGATCAGCAGGAAGTAGCGGAAGAAGACCGCCGCTCGGTTGAGCCGCCCCGAGGGCGGCAGGACGAGCTCGACGGGGTAGTCGTCGTCGGGTTCCAGGGCGAACGACGGGAACTGGTCGGTCAGGAGGTAGCCGTAGGCCAGCACCCGTGTGTAGTACCGGGCGTAGCCGCCGACGAAGTTCCGGAGGCCGTGGGGCGCCCGACCGGTGAAGAGGGCGCCGAACCAGATGCCGACGACGGCGAACATGGCGGCGAAGCCGACCAGCGACAGCCAGATCCAGTGGGGGATGAGCAGGATGGCTCGAAAGCCGACACTTGGCCGGCGCTGGGGCTGGGCGCCCTCGTGGGCCAGCTCGACGACCGGTGACACGGGCGCCGGGTCTGTCTCGAGCACCGTCATGAGCAACCTCCCAGGTCGGACCGGGGGAGGGTAGCGATCAGACGGTGAACGGCGCGGGAACCTCGTCCACCAGGCTGGTGGACGTCACGGTGCCGAAGAAGCCGTCGAGGTCGAACAGGTCGGCCCGGGCGTGGCCGGTGCCATCGGCGTCGTACCACGAGCGGGCCGTGATCCCGGTCCACTCGCCGCGGGGCGCCCGGGCGAAGAGATCGTCAGGTCGGGGTTGATGCACGACCAGCGGGACTGGTCGAGGTAGTTGGCCGAGTTGGCGCCGAAGTCGGCGACGGTCGCGACCCGCAGCTCGGGCGAGAGCCCGTGGCCCTCGATCACCGGCAGGACGACGTGGAACCACGCCGGGGAGATGGACTCGCCCGGGGCCCGGACCTCGAGGGCGGCGAGGAACGCCGAGAGCCCGGTGGCGCGGAAGTGCACCAGCGCGCATGCGTCCGGGGGCGGGGGCGGGGCGACAGCGGGGAGGCGCGGGTCGGTGCCCTGGTCGGGCCCGGTGCCGAGCCGGAGCCGGAGGGCCGTGCAGCGGGCGAGCTCGGTCCCGTCCCGGAGGATGCGGGCGACGACCACCTGCAGCCGCTTGCCCTCCCGCACCACCTCGGTCGCCACCTGGAGGCGGCCGAGCGGCACGGGCCGGTGCATGTCGAACGTGAGCCGGGCGATCCGCATCGGCACCAGCGTCGGCACCTGCTCGACGGCCCACGTCAGCAGGGCGCAGGGCCCGCCGCCGTACTGGGCGTCCGGGTCCCACGGCCCCTGCGTGAGGATGGTGGCGACGACGTCGTCGCCGTCGAGCTCGAAGAGGGCGGGCACGCCCGAGGTTCTACTTCTTGAAGTGCGGGATGACGTGCTCGCCGATCTGGCGGATCGTCTCGAGCATCGCCCACTGGGGCACGGTGCCCATCTGGTTGAGGAAGAGGATCTCGTCGGCGCCGGCCTCGATGAGCCGCTCGACGTAGCCGATGCAGTCCTCGACCGTGCCGTAGGCGTGGTTCGGGTTGAGCATGGCCATGCTCGGGTCGCCGAAGTCGACGCTGACCTTCTCCCGCCCGATGGCCGACTGGATGATGTTGGTGCCATCGCCGGTCTGGGCGGTGAGGTCCTCCGGCCACGAGTCGGGGTCGGGCAGCGGCATGGCGCCGGCGCTGCCCCAGTGGCCGATGGCCTCCATGAAGAAGCGCTGGCCGCGCAGGCCGATGCGCCGGGCCTCCTGGCCGTCCTCGAGCACGATGGCCGGGCACAGCGCGGCGAGGTGCTCGGTCGGGCGGTAGCCGACCTGCTCGCTGTCCTTCCGGTTGGCGTAGGCCTTGCGGTAGATGGCGTTCTTCTCGGCCACCTGCTCGGGGCCGCCGAAGCCGAGCACCAGGGCGCCGATGCCGCGGCCGCCGGCGTCGTTGAGCGTGTCGTTGTGGGTGCACGCCATGTAGAGCGGCGGGTGCGGGTCCTGCAGCGGCTTGGGGTGGATGGGCCGGGGCGGGAAGTCGATGAACTGGCCGTGGTGCTCGACCACGTCCTCGACCCAGATGCGGGGGACGAGCCGCATCATCTCCTCGATCATCGGGGGGAGGTCGGCGAGGTCGTAGCCGAACGTGCCGGCCTCCTGCTGGGTGCCGCCCTTGCCGAAGCCGACGTGGAGGCGCCCGCCGGAGAGGATGTCGAGGGCGGCGCAGCGCTCGGCGATCTTGACCGGGTGGTTCTGCTTGGGCGGCAGGCAGATCACGCCGTGGCCGATGCCGATCCGGGTGGTGCGCCCGGCGAGGAAGGCGAGGAACGTCTCCGGCGCGCTCATGTGGGCGTACTGCTCGAGGGCGGTGTGCTCGACGGCCCAGATGGTGTCGAAGCCCATCTCCTCGGCGAGGAGCGACTGCTCGAGGATGTCGAGCAGCGCCTTGGCGTCACCCTCGCGGGTGGTGTCGGTGGTCTGGGCCTCGTAGATGAGCGAGAACTTCACGGCCTTGGATCCCCCCAAAGAGATGAGCGCAGTCGGAGTATTTCAATTAGAAATACTTCGACTCGGGGTCAGCTGTCAAGGCCGAGGAGGGGGAGGCACGGCTCGAGCCCCTCGATCACGATGTCGTCACGCCGCTGGCGCTCCCACTCGTCGCGGAGCATGGCGAAGCGGAGCATGCGGACCCGGGCGCCTTCGCGCACCTCGAACGACCAGCCGTTGTCGGTGTAGCCCAGCTTGCGGGTCACGGCCTGCGACGACGGGTTGTCGTCCCACGCGCCGGTCGTCGCCCGGGCGGCGCCGAGCCCCTCGAAGCCGAGGTGGAGGATGGCGGCGCGCATCTCGGTGCCGATGCCGCGGCCCTGGTGGCGGAGGCCCAGCCACGACCCGGTCTCGAACTGCCGGGTCAGGGCGAACTGCTTGGCGAAGGCGTCCTGCACGCCGACGGGCTCGCCGTCGACCATCACGGCGAGGTTCAGCTTCCAGTCTTCGACGGTGAAGGTCGCCCTGTTGGCCCAGACGTGCTTCGGGTACTCGACCCGCATCACATCGGGCGGCTGGCGCGTCCACGGGATGCTGAACGGCATGGCATCGGCGGCGTGGACGCCGTCGATGGCCAGCTCGGCCAGGCTGCGGGCCAGCTCGTCGTCGATGTACCGGAGCTCGAGGCGCGGCGTCACCACGCGCAACCCGAACAGCGGCCAGCGAAGCGAGCCCACGCCCAATCCTCGCCTACCGTCGCTGACCATGCTCTGGCTTTGGGCGCAGACCACGACCACCACGACCGAAGAGGTCCCCCGGGTCGTGGGCGACCCGCTGCCGACGTGGGAGTTCTGGTTGGCCGGCGCCCTCGTGCTGGCCTTCATCCTCATCGGCGGCTGGTGGTTCAGCCGCCGGGCGAAGGCCGAGGCCGACGCCACCTAGTCGGTCACACTGTGTGACCCGTTGACGGCGGATCTTCACCCTCCCTAGGTTCCGACCAGGGGGTGGTGCGGATGCAGGCGTGGCGGGTGCACGAGTTCGGGGAGCCGCGGGACACCTTCGTCCTGGAGGAGATCCCGGAACCGACGAGGGAGAGCCTGGCCGGGCTGGGCATGAGCCTCGGCGGCTGGATCCCGAGGCCGGAGGGCTACCCGGCCTACGACGACTGGGTCCTCCTGGACATGAAGGCGGCGGCCCTCGCCCTGCCCGACGTGACCATGAGCCAGGGTCGCTACCCGGTGCCCGTCGGCCGCCCGTACGTCTCGGGCCAGGAGGGCGTCGGCATCGTCCGCGACGCGTCGGGGGAGTGGACGCACCTCCTCGGCAAGCGGGTCGTCTCCGTCTGCATCCAGCCGTTCGGGAGCCTGGCCCCGGTGGCGGTGGGCGTCGGGATGATCTTCGAGGTCCCCGACTCGATGAGCGACGAGGACGCCGCCGCCTACCTCATCGCCGCCCACACCGCCTACCACGCGGCCATCCGTCGCGGGCAGGTCGCGGCCGGCGAGACGGTCGCCGTCACCGGTGCCGCCGGTGGCCTCGGCTCGGCCATCGTCCAGCAGTGCCTGGCCGTCGGCGCTCGCGTCATCGCCATCGTCGGCACCGACTCGAAGGCCGCCGCTGTCCGCGACCTCGGGGCCGAAGCCATCGTCCACTCGACCCAGGACCCGGTCGCCGAGCTGCGCACGCTGACCGACGGTCGGGGCGTCGACGTGATCGTCGACCCGGTGCAGGGCCAGCAGGGCGCCGCCCTCCGCCAGGCCCTGCGGGTCGGCGGCCGCCACGTGCTCTGCGGCCACGCCGGCGGGCTCATCCCCCACGACCCCGACTTCTACCTCTACAACCACACGCTGATCGGAGTCGACCTCGGCGGCTACCCGCGGGACGAGATGCAGCGCATGCACGTCGAGGCCCAGACGGCGATCACCGGCTGGATCGCCGAGGGCACGTACAAGCCCCTCGTGGGCAAGGTCGTCGACTTCGGCGACGTGCGGGAGGCGATCGACGAGCTGGCCCACCGCCAGACGACCGGTCGCACCGTGGTTCGGATCCCGTGACGGATCTGGCCAGCGCCGACTGGTACCTCGGCGACGACGTCCACCAGTCGCTCGCCGAGCTGCGCCGCACCGACCCGGTGCACTGG
>JAODBP010000334.1 GCA_025464025.1 Actinomycetes bacterium
GGCGTCGAGAGCAGGCCGCCCTCCCGCGCGATGGCGAAGGCCTCGGCGAACGGCGCGGGCGGGAAGAGGGCCTCGTCGTTGGCCAGGCCGAAGGCGACGATGCCGCGGTCGGCGTAGCGGACGGCGATCTTGGCCTGCTCGACGGCGTCGGCCACCTCGACGGTGCGGTCGGCGGCCAGCATGAGGCGGGCCGCCACGCCGTGGCGGGCGGAGGCGTCGGCCAGCTGGTCGAGCACCATCTCGACGGCGCCCTCGGTGCCACCGAACAGCTCGGCGTACCGGGGGGCGTAGAAGCTGGGCTCGATGTAGGTGGCGCCCTGCTCCTTGGCGTCGAGGACGATCTCGTCGATGACCCGGGCGAACTCGTCCGGGCCGACCAGGACCTGGCACGCCGCGAGGTACATCCCGGAGAACTCGGTGAAGCTGCCGAAGCCGGTGATCGGCGGCACGTCGATGCCGCAGGCGTCGGCCAGCTCGGCCAGGGTCGTCGGCCGCATCCCGGCCTCGAGGTGCAGGTGGAGGTGCGCCTTCGGCAGCGCGACGAGTGCTCGCATGGACGGAGGGTACGACGGGAGGCCCACCTCGTGGCCGCACGAAACGAAGCGTTCACCGTCGGCGAACAGCCAGGAAACCCGGCCTCCCTACCTTCCATTTCAACAAACGGTCAAGGAGGCCTTGTGGTGAACCCCATGGATCGCAGGTCCTTCCTCCGGCGTGGCGCCTTCGGCGTCGCCGGGGTGACGGTCCTGCCCGCCGTACTCGCAGCATGTGGGAGCGACGACAAGAAGAGCACCAGCACTTCGGACACGACGGCGAAGGCCGCAGACAGCGGCACCACCGACCTCGGGACGCTGGACTTCCAGTTCTCCTGGGTCAAGAACGTCGAGTTCGCCGGCGAGTACATCGCCGACGACAAGGGCTACTACAAGCAGGTCGGGTTCTCGAGCGTGAACCTGATGTCGGGTGGCCCGAGCGTCCAGCAGGACGCCGTGGTCGCCTCCGGCAAGGCGCTCGTCGGCATCTCGGCCCCCGACATCACGTCGTCGGCCATCCTGCAGGGCGCCCCGCTCATCGCCATCGGGGCCCAGTACCAGAAGAACCCCTTCTGCGTGATGAGCCTCGCCGACCACAACCCGATCGCCACGCCGGAGGACATGTACGGCAAGAAGATCGGCGTCCAGTCGACCAACGAGGCGGTGTGGGCAGCGTTCATCAAGGCGTCCGGCCTCGACGCCTCGAAGATCACCAAGGTCCCGGTGCAGTTCGACCCCCAGCCGCTGGTCAACAAGGAGGTCGACGGCTGGTTCTCGTTCATCACCAACGAGCCGAACACCCTGAAGTCCAAGGGCATCGACACGGTCACGTTCCTCCTCAACGACCATGGCTACCCGATGGTCTCGGAGATCTACGTCGTCCGGCAGGAGTCCCTCACCAAGGACAAGGACAAGCTCCTGGCCATGCTCGAGGCCGACGTCATGGGCTGGACCGACTCGTACAAGGACCCGACGATCGCCCCCGGGCTCGTCGTGTCGAACTACGGCAAGGACCTGGGCCTCGACGAGGCCGAGCAGGTGCTGGAGTCGAAGGCCCAGAACGAGCTGATCTTCACCGACGAGGTGAAGACCAACGGCCTCTTCACCATCAGCGACACGCTGGTGGAGGAGACCATCAAGACGCTGGGCGTCGCGGGCATCAAGATGACGGCCGAGAAGCTGTTCGACCAGTCGTTGCTCAAGGAGCTGTATGACTCGAAGCCGGAGCTCAAGGCTGGACTGGGCTGATGGCCGTGACCGTCGATCGCAGCCTCATGCCTGAGTCCTCGGTGGTCCCGTCCGTTCGGGGCGGCGGTCTCTCCCTGCGGGACGTCACCAAGCACTTCAAGGTCGGGCGCCAGCCCGTGGTCGCGCTCGACGGTGTGAACCTCGACGCCGAGGAGGGCGAGTTCATCGCCCTCCTCGGGCCGTCGGGGTGTGGCAAGTCGACGATCCTGCGGATCCTGGCCGACCTCGAGCAGCCGACCGCCGGCGACGTGCAGGTCCACGGCGAGCCGCCCTCGGCCGCCCGCCAGAACCACCACCTCGGCATCGCCTTCCAGGACGCTGCGCTGCTGCCCTGGCGGTCCGTCGAGCAGAACATCAAGCTGCCGCTCGAGGTGAGCGGCATCCGCCCCCACGTGGGCACCGTGCCCGAGCTCATCAAGCTCGTCGGCCTGGAGGGCTTCGAGAAGGCCCGCCCGGCCCAGCTCTCCGGCGGCATGCGCCAGCGGGTGGCCATCGCCCGCTCGCTGGTGGTCGAGCCCCAGGTCCTCCTCCTCGACGAGCCGTTCGGCGCTCTCGACGAGATGACCCGCCAGCGCCTCAACCTCGAGCTCCAGCGCATCTGGACCGAGCGGGCCACCACCACCCTCCTCGTCACCCACTCGATCTCGGAGGCGGTGTTCCTGGCCGACCGGGTGATCGTGATGAGCCCCCGCCCCGGCCGCATCGTGGCCCGGGTGCCGATCGACCTGCCCCGTCCCCGCACGCCGGAGATCATGCGGACGCCCGAGTTCCACGAGCTGTGCGACCAGTTCAGCGAGCTGCTGTTCGGTCGCGGCGGCGTGGTCCCGGAGGACGAGTGACCGCCGCCTACCTGCCGGGAGCGACCCCGACCCGCAGCGGCATCCCCCGGCCGAGCTGGCTCGGCAGCACGATCGGGATCGTCGGGCTGCTCGTCGTCTGGCAGCTCATCGGCGCCCTCCTCTTCGACCAGCAGCACGGCTCGGTCCCGACGCCGACGCACATCATCAGCCAGATGCGCCACGACGGGCTCAGCTTCTACTGGCGCAACGCGTCGACCACGGCGCAGGCCGCGGCCAAGGGCTGGCTGTGGGCCAACGTCCTCGCCATCGGCCTGGCGTTCCTCGTGCTGGTCGTCCCGTGGCTCGAGCGGCCCGCCCTCCAGCTCGGCGTGGTGTCGTACTGCCTGCCGATCGTGGCCATCGGGCCGATCTTCGCCATCTGCTTCAACGGCGAGACCCCGAAGGTGATCCTCGCCGCCATGGCCGTCTTCTACACGACGCTGATCGGGGCGCTGCTCGGGTTGAAGAGCGCCGACAAGACGAGCCTCGACCTGGTCCACGCCTACGGCGGGCACGCCGTGGACAAGCTGTTCAAGGTCCGGTTGCGGGCCAGCCTGCCCAGCCTGTTCGCCGCCCTGCGCATCGCCGCTCCGGCTGCCGTGCTGGGGGCGATCATCGGCGAGTACCTGGGGGCCGAGAAGGGCCTGGGCGTGGCCATGATCAACTCGCAGCAGTCGCTCGAGATCGCTCGCACCTGGGCCATCGCCCTGGTCGCCACCGCCCTCGCCGGCGCGGCCTACGGCATCACCGCCCTGGTCGGCCGGCTGCTCACCCCCTGGGCCCCGAGGTCGTCGAAGTGAAGCGGGCGCTGAAGATCGGCTCCGGCGTCCTCGCCGCCGTCATCTCCGTCGGCGTGATCCTCATCGGCTGGGTGGCGTTCCTGAAGCTGTTCGACGTCCAGCCGTTCATCGGCAAGGGCCCGGGCGACGTGTGGAAGTGGCTGTTCACGGCGGACGACGCCGGCGCCCACCGGGCGCTCATGCGCCACGAGTCGTACACCACGCTGCGCGACGCGTTCCTCGGTCTGCTGTTCGGGACGATCGCCGCGGTGCTGACGGCCATCTCGTTCAACCTCTACAAGCCGCTCCAGCGGACGTTCATGCCGATCGCCATGGTCCTGCGGTCGGTGCCGCTGGTGGCCATGACCCCGCTGATCGTCCTCATCTTCGGCCGGGGCCTCACGACCGTCACCGTGATCGCCGGGATCGTCACGTTCTTCCCGACGCTGGTGAACGTGACGCTGGCCCTGCGTGACACGCCGAAGGAGTCGATGGACCTGCTGCGGGCCTACGGCGCCTCGCCCCTCCGCACCCTGGCCAAGGTCCAGATCCCGAGCTCGCTGCCGGCGCTGTTCGCCTCGCTGCGGGTCGCCGCCCCGCTGGCCCTCGTCGGCGCCCTGCTGTCCGAGTGGCTCGCCACGGGCAAGGGCCTCGGCTACGCCATCATCCAAGCCGGCGCCCTCTCGGACTACAACGGCCTGTGGTCCCGGGTGGCCCTCGTGACGATCTACTCGGTCGTCCTCTACAAGGCCATCGGCGGGCTCGAGGGCATCGTCCTCAAGCGCTTCGCCGCCGTCGCTCCCCGCTGATCGCGAACTGCTGACACGCCGGAAACGAGGCGGAAACACGACGGTCGTAGCTTCAACATTGTGTTGAATTCGCTGCTGCTCAAGGGAGGCCGGGTCATCGACCCGGCCTCCGGCATGGACACCCTCGCCGACGTGCTGGTGACCGACGGGCGCATCGCCGCCGTGGGCGTGGTCGAGGCCCCGCCCGACGCCGAGGTGATCGACGTCACGGGCCAGGTGGTGACCCCGGGCCTGATCGACCTCCACGTCCACGTCTACCCGGGCATGGGCGACTTCTGCCTCCACCCCGACAAGGTCGGCGTGGAGACCGGCGTGACCACCGTGATCGACGGTGGCACCTCGGGCGTGGCCACCTTCGGCCTGGCTCGCCGGTGGATCGACGACCCGGACGTGAAGACGAACATCCTCGCCTTCATGGACCCGTGCCAGATCTACTTCGCCACCAAGGACTTCATCTGCCACAAGCTCGAGATCGCCAACGACGAGCGCAACC
>JAODBP010000335.1 GCA_025464025.1 Actinomycetes bacterium
ACAGCACCCCTCACCAGACCACCTCGAAAGGACCCACCCGTGCGACGTTCAACTCGCGCGGCGGCGCTCGTCGCCGCCCTCCTCGTGGCTGTCGGCCTCCTCACGCCGACCGCCCAAGCCGCCTCCAAGCCCGGTGTCGGCAGCAAGGCCGTCGGCTTCATCTTCGTCGGACCCAAGGACGACTACGGCTACAACCAGGCGGCCTACCAGGGCGCCATGGCCGTGAAGAAGGCCTTCCCCAAGCTCAAGGTCCTCACCGCCGAGAACGTGCCGGAGACCGATGAGGCCGCCCGCGTCATGGAAGGCATGATCGCCAAGGGGGCCAAGATCATCTTCGCCACCAGCTACGGCCACCTCGACCCGGCCGTGAAGGTGGCCAAGGCCCACCCCGACGTCGTCGTCGTGCAGCAGGGCAACTTCATCAAGGGCAAGGTCGCCGCCAACATCGGCACCTACTTCGGCACCGTGTACGAGCCGGTGTTCCTCGCCGGCATCGCCGCCGGCCGGGCCACCAAGACCAACAAGCTCGGCTACGTCTACGCCTTCCCGATCCCGCAGACGACGGAGAACATCGACGCCTTCCAGCTCGGCGCCGCCTCGGTCAACCCGAAGGCCCAGACCTACGTGGTGAACACGTCGAACTGGTGCGACCCGGCCAAGCAGGCCGAGGCGGCCAAGAGCCTCTTCGCCCAGGGCGTCGACGTCATCACCCAGCACCAGGACTGCACCGGCACCATCACCAAGCTCGCCGAGCAGGCCGGGAAGATGGTCGTCGGCTACCACGCCAACGCCCAGAAGCTCGCCCCCAAGGGCTGGGTGACCGGCTCGGAGTGGTCGTGGGACGCCACCTACGCCGACATCGTGAAGACGGCGCTGGCCGGCAAGTTCACCGGCAGCAAGTACAACGCCAACTACCGCTCGGGCCTGAAGAACGGCCTCAACCCGTTCATCCAGTCGCCGTACGGCAAGGCCGTGAGCCAGGACACCAAGGCCTGGATCGCCAAGGTGAAGGACAACATCTCGAAGAACGGCTCGCCGTTCGCCGGGCCCGTGCTGTCGCAGGACGGCAAGGTCCTCATCCCCAAGGGCAAGGTCCCCAGCTACGCCGAGATCGAGGCCACCATGACCGGCTTCGTGAAGGGCGTCGTCGGCGAGATCCCCAAGGGGTAGTCGGGACATGACCGTGCTCGACTCGACCGTGCCGTACCCCTGGCCCTACGACGGCGTCCTCGACCCGGGCCGCCTGGCCCTCGTCGTGGCCGGCGCCCAGGCCGGGTGGGCGGCCCGGTCGAGGCGAGCCGCGGACGTGGCCACCGTGCTGCTGTCGGTGGCCGCCGAGATCCGAGCGGCCGGCGCGCTGGTCGTCGTGGTCCGCCACGGCGCCCCGCCCGGCCGCCGCCGCTCGATCGTCCCGCCCCTACCGGGCGACGACGACTGGCGGCTGACGTTCAACCCCCGCCCGTCCGACGTCGTCGTCGATGCCACCGGCGTCGACGGCTTCCACGGCGGCCCGCTCGACGACGTCCTGCGGGCGCGCGGCGTCGACCACCTCGTCCTCGGCGGGTTCGGCCACGAGGCCGCCGTCGACTCCACGCTGCGGTCGGCCAACGACCGGGGCTACGAGTGCCTCGTGCTGACCGACGGCGTGGCGCCGTTCGACGACGACCTCGGAGCCCACGCCCTCAGCAGCGTGACCATGTCGGGCGGCATCTTCGGGGCCCTCGGCACCAGCACCGCCCTCGTCCAGGCGATCCATCGCCGCATCCCCCTGGAGGCCGTCTCGTGATCACGTCCACCGTCGACGCCGACCCCTACTCCTGGCCCTACGACGGGGTCATCGATCCGGCCCGCACGGCCATGATCTGCATCGACTGGCAGGTCGACTTCTGCGGCCCCGGCGGCTACGTCGACGCCATGGGCTACGACCTCGACCTCACCCGGGCCGGGCTCGAGCCCACGGCGAAGGTGCTGGCCGCGGTGCGGTCGGCCGGCTGGCTGGTGATCCACACGCGTGAGGGCCACCGGCCCGACCTGTCGGACTGCCCGCCCAACAAGCTGTGGCGCTCGAAGCAGATGGGCGCCGGCATCGGCGACGCCGGCCCGTGCGGGCGCATCCTCACCCGGGGCGAGCCGGGGTGGGAGATCGTGCCCGAGGTCGCCCCCGTCGAGGGCGAGGTCGTCATCGACAAGCCGGGCAAGGGAGCGTTCTACGCCACCGACCTCGACCTCGTGCTGCGCCGCCACGGCATCACCCACATCGTGCTCACCGGCATCACCACCGACGTGTGCGTGCACACGACGATGCGCGAGGCCAACGACCGCGGCTACGAGTGCCTGCTGCTGTCGGACTGCACCGGTGCGACCGACGTCGGCAACTACGAGGCCGCCCTCAAGATGGTCACCATGCAGGGTGGTGTCTTCGGTGCAGTTGCGCCGTCGACCGCGCTGCTGGACGCTCTTGGGGCGTGACGACACTGAACGTCTGGATCACCGAGGTCACCGACGCCGCGGCGGGCACCCGCCTGGCGGTGAAGGACAACGTGGACGTGGCCGGCCTGCCGACCACGTGCGCTCACCCGGCGTTCGCCTACACGCCGTCGACGTCGGCCACCGCGGTCCAGCGGCTGGTCGACGCCGGCGCCGTGGTGGTGGGCAAGGCCAACCTCGACCAGTTCGCCACCGGTCTGGTGGGGACGCGCTCGCCGTACGGCGTGGTCGCCAACCCCCACGTGCCCGACCGCGTGGCCGGCGGGTCGAGCTCGGGCTCGGCTGCGGCGGTGGCGCTCGGGCTCGCCGACCTGGCCATCGGCACCGACACCGCGGGGTCGGGGCGGGTGCCCGCCGCGCTGTGCGGCGTGGTCGGCCTCAAGCCGACGGTCGGCCTCGTCCCGAACGACGGCGTGGTGCCGGCGTGCGCGTCGCTCGACTGCGTGTCGATCTTCGCTCGCACCGTCGGCGAGGCGGCGGAGGCGCTCGACCGCATCGCCGGCGGCGCCCGCCCCATCCCGACCGGCACGCCCGTCGCTCCGACCGGCTCGCTCCGCATCGGCGTGCCGCCGGCGTCCCAGCTGTGGGCGCTCGACGACCACGCCGCGGCGGCGTGGGACCGGGCCGGCAAGGAGCTCGACGCCCTCGGCACCGTCGTCGAGGTCGACCTCACCGCCTACCTCCAGGCCGGCCAGCTCGTCTACGGGCCGGCCTACCTGCCCGAGCGCCACGCGGCCGTGGGCCGCTTCCTCGCCGCCCACCCCGACGGCGCCGACCCCTCCGTGGCCGAGATCATCGCCTGGGGCGCCGAGGTCGACGCCGCCGCGTCGGCTGCCGAGCGCCTCCGCCTCCCTGCCCTCGCCGCCTCGGTGGCGAGGTGGTGGGCCGACGTCGACGTCGTCGCCATCCCCACCGTCGGCGAGGCGCCGACCATCGACGCGGTCGCCGCCGACCCCATCGGCATCAACCGCCGTCTCGGCACCTTCGCCTCGGGCGCCAACCCCCTCGACCTGTGCGCCGCCGCTGTCCCCTGCGGCTTCCGCGACGACGGCATCCCGTTCGGGGTCACGTTCCTCGGCCCCGCCTTCGCCGACCCCGTCGTGGCCCTCGCCGCCGCCCGCCTCGCCGGCGAGCCCGACCCGCCGCCGCCGTCGTGGGCCGGCTGGACCGACATCGCCGTCGTCGGCGCCCACCTCGCCGGCCAGCCCCTCAACTGGCAGCTCACCGACCGCGGCGGCCACCTGGTCAAGGCCATCGCCACGGCCCCGACCTACAAGCTCGTCGCCCTCCCCACCGAACCCCCCAAGCCAGGGATGGTGCGGGTCGCCGAGGGCGGCGCCGCCATTGCCACCGAGGTCTGGCGACTCCCCACCGACGGCTTCGGCTCGTTCGTCGCCGCCATCCCCCAGCCCCTCGGCATCGGCACCGTCGACCTCGCCGATGGCACCCAGGTCCACGGGTTCCTCTGCGAGGACATCGCGACCGACGGCGCGCCCGACATCACCCACCACGGCGGCTGGCTCGCCTACCTCGCGCAGACATGACAGCGCCGAGAGGCCCGCTGGTTCGAGCGTTGTGTGCAGTTGACCTCGCATGTCGAGGCGAAGTGCACACAACCCGGTCGCCGTCGTGGCTCTTCACCCCGCCGACGTCCATCACGAGAACGCCGGTATGACCTCTCGGCCGTAGAGGCGGATCATCGCCGCCTGGGTCTCGAAGTCACCCATCGACGCCTGCCCCGTGCCGGGGAGGCCGGCCCCGAAGGCCGAGTGGACGTGATCGGCGCCGGTGCGGGCGCGGTACCGCTCGATCTGGGCGATGACGTCCTCGGGCGAGCCCCAGAACAGGCGCTCGCTGGCGATCTCGGCGGCCGACACCTGCTCGCCGGCGTCGATGCGGGCGAAGAGGGCCTTCTCCTCCTCTTCCTCGACCGACTCGCGCCAGTGCTCCATGAGCCCGTCGACGTAGGCGGGGAGGATCTCGTCCTCGACCTCGGCCCGGGTCGGTGCGATCCACGCGTACCGACGGAGGATCCACTCCGGCGTCGTGCCGTGGCGATCGCACGCGTCGCGGTAGACGCCGACCATCGACTCCGCCTTGCTGATCGACTGCACCGGCCCGCACAGCCAGGCGTCGCCCAGGCGGGCGGCCCGGTCGATGGCCGCGTCGACCACGCCGGCGACCCACAGCGGCGGGTTGGGCTGCTGCACCGGTCGGGGGTGGACGGTCAGCTCGGGGAACGACCAGAACCGGCCCTCGAACGAGGTGGCCTCGCCCTGCCACACCAGGCGGAGGATCTGGAGCGCCTCCTCCATGCGGGCGCCCCGCTCCTTGAAGACCGACCCGTGCACCTCGTACTCGAGCGGCCACCACCCCAGGCCGACGCCGAGCGACACCCGGCCGCCCGACACCTGGTCGATCGTCGCCACCTGCTCGGCCACCCGCACCGGGTTGTGCACGGGCAGCTGGAAGATCCCGGTGGCCACCCGCAGCACGTCGGTGCGGGCCGCCACGGCCATGAGGAACGTGAGCGGGTCGGCCATGTTGCCCGGCATGAAGTGGTGGTGGCCGATGGTGGCCGTGTCGAACCCGGCCTCCTCGGCGATGCGGGCCAGCTCGAACGTCTCCCGGAACGGGTCGGGGGACGACAGGTCGCGCAGCAGCGGCAGTGACAGCGAGAACTTCATGATCGGCTCATCATGCCCGGCGGGCATGGCCGCTGCCCGACCCGGCATTTCCGCCCCATCCCCCTCACCCTTAGGTTGCCGCCCATGACCCGCACTCGCCTCGCCGCCCTGCTCCTCGCCGTGCTCGCCCTCGTGGGCGCCGCATGCGGCGGGAGCGACGACAAGGACGCCGCTTCCACCACCACGACCTCCACCACCGTGGAGGCGTCGACGAGCACCACGGCCGGGGGGTCCGGCGTGCTCGAGATCCTCGTCACCAACGACGACGGCTACGCCTCCAAGGGCATCGACGCCGTGGTCGAGGCGCTGCGGGCCGAGCCCGACACCCACGTCACCGTCGTGGCGCCGTACGAGAACAAGAGCGGCACCGGCGACAAGACGACGCCGGGCACGCTCGTGACCCACGAGGTGAAGACGGCCAGCGGCTACGACGCCGTCGGCGTCGAAGGCTTCCCCGCCGACACGGTCATCGAGGCGATCGACGTCCTCCACCTCGAGCCGAACCTGGTGGTCTCGGGCACCAACGAGGGGCAGAACATCGGCCCGTTCACCACCATCTCCGGCACGGTCGGTGCGGCCAAGCAGGCCGTCCGCAAGGGCATCCCGGCCTTCGCCACCAGCACCGGCGCGGTGAAGGACCACCCCTTCGACCACGCCGTGGCGGCCAAGATCGTCGTCGACTGGGTCCGCGAGCACCGGGCTGCCCTGCTCGACGGCAGCGCCCCCGTGGAGATCCGCAACCTCAACGTCCCGACGTGCGTCACCGGCACGCTGCGCGGCGTCGTCGAGGTCCCGCTGGCCACCGACTTCAAGGGCCGCGACGCCTCGATCCAGGACTGCACCTCGACCAAGCCCGAGGCCGACCTGGTCGACGACGTCGACGCCTTCGCCAACGGCTACGCCGCGATCACGCTGGCGCCCGCGAGCTGAGCACCTCGGCCGCCTCGGCCCGCAGGGCGTCGAGGAAGGCGCGGGCCGGCGGCGTGAGCCGACCGTCGGCGTGCACGTAGCCGACCGGCCGGCGGATGGGCGGGTCGAGGCGCACGACCCGGGCGCCCCGCGCCGCCGCCTCGGCGGCCGAGGTCGCGTAGCCGAAGGCGGCTACGACGCCGCTGAGGGCGAGCGAAACGCCGAGGTCGGACTGGTCGGTCACGGCGGCGACGTTCGGCGTGATGCCGAGCCCGGCCAGCCCGGCGTCCATGCGGGCCCGGCGCAGGGTGCCGGGGGAGGGGACGACCAGCGGCAGCTCGGCCAGGCGGGCAGGCGTGATCGGGTCGGGCACGTCCCAGTCGCCGGGGCAGATGAGCAGCGTCTCCTGCCAGCCGAGCACGACGGCGGGCAGCGGTCCGGCATCGGGGTGGTCGCACACGCCGACGTCGGCCTGGCCGGCGGCGACGGCATCGCAGACGGCCGAGGCCTCCTCCGACGTGGTGACCACCACCGTCGTCGGGTCGCCCGCGGCCAGCATCCGGGTGACCGCGCCGCGGACGAGCTCGCGCTCCTGGCGGGGCGTGGCCCGGACCCGGACCACGTCGTCGCGCACGACGGTCCCGATCGTGTGCACGTCGGCCAGGACCCGCCGGGCGACCTCGACCACGCGTTGGCCGGCGTCGGTCGCCACCATGCGGGTGCCGGCTCGCTGGAGCAGCGGCACGCCGAGCTCGCGCTCGAGGGCCCGGACCGATCGGGTGAGGGCCGGCTGCGACACGTGCACGGCGGCGGCCGCGCCCGTCATCGTCCCGTGGTCGACGGTCGCCACGAGGTACCGGAGCTGCTCGATCCGCACCGGCGAACCCTAGGAGGGCGCGCCTCGCCGCCGCGCCGAACCCGGCGAACGGGACAATTCACCCTCCGGCCAACCCGAGGTCACGGTCGGGCAACCCGGCCTCGCGAGCGTGCGGGCATGACCCTCACACGACGCGACCTGTTCAAGCGCTCGGCCCTCACCGGGGCCGGCTTCGTGGTGGCCGGCAACGTCGACGCCATGTTCCACGCTCTGCCGGCGGCCGCCTCGGCGCCGACCGACGCCGGCCCGCTCGTGCCCGATCCCAAGGGCGTCCTCGACCTGCCCCAGGGCTTCTCGTACCACGTGGTCACCAAGGCCGGCGACCCGCTCGTCGGCCACCCCGGCGTGGTGCCGGGCCGGCCCGACTCGATGGGCACGTTCCGGACCCGCCGGGGCGGCGTGGCCATCGTGCAGAACCACGAGCAGAGCGACTCCGGCGTCGCCGCCGTGGCCGACGCCGACCACACCTACGACCCCGGCGCCGTCGGCGGGACGACGACGCTGCACCTCACCGGGGACAACCGGGTGGTCGACGAGTACGTGAGCCTGGCCGGCACGTTCAGCAACTGCTCCGGCGGCATCACGCCGTGGGGCACGTGGCTCACGTGCGAGGAGACCGAGACGAAGGCGGGTGGGCGCTACACCAAGGACCACGGCTGGGTCTTCGAGGTCGATCCCGAGGACCCCGACAACAACCGCAACCCGACGCCCCTGACCGGGCTCGGTCGGTTCCCGCACGAGGCGGCGGCCGTCGACCCCGACCGGGGCCAGGTGTACCTCACGGAGGACGCCTCCTCGCCCAACGGCTTGCTCTACCGGTTCACCCCGGCCCGCAAGCCGCACGGCCACGGGGACCTCCGCGGCCGCGGCGTGCTCGAGGCTCTCCGCGTGCCCGGGGTCGACGACTTGTCGACCTACGACCGCGTCGGCACCCGGCTGAAGGCGACGTGGGTGCGGGTGCCGGACCCGGCGGCGGCGACGGTGTCGACCCGCAAGCAGTTCACCTACCGCAACTTCGCGACGGGTGCCGTCGTCGAGGGCGGCGGCGGCCAGGTCACCCGGTCGAGGAAGTTCGAGGGCCTGTGGTGGGGCGACGACGAGCTCCACGTCGTCTGCTCCTACGCCCACGGCGCCGCCGACTGGAGCGCGGGCAGCCATGACGGGCAGGTGTGGGCCTACGACCCCCGCAGCTCGACGCTGCGCCTCGAGGTGCGCTTCGCCCCGGCGTCCGACCACGACACGCAGCCCGACGGGCCCGACAACATCACCGTCTCGCCCTACGGCGGCCTGTTCCTGGCCGAAGACGGCGAGGGCAGCCAGCACCTCCTCGCCGTCGACGAGCACGGCCGCACCTCGTTCTTCGCCCGCAACGCCCTCAGCGGCAGCGAGTTCACCGGGGTGGTCTTCTCGCCCGACGCCCGCACCCTCTACGCCAACATCCAGGACGACGGGCTGACCTTCGCCATCACCGGTCCCTTCGCCCGCCGGAGGTAGCGGCCTAGCGTTCCCCCCATGGAGGACCTCGCCGGCCGAGTCGTCATCATCACCGGCGGGTCGCGGGGGATCGGGCGGGGGATCGCGCTCCACCTGGCCCGAGCCGGCACCCACCTCGTCGTCACCGGCCGCAAGGCCGATGCGCTCGAGGCGGTGTCGGCCGAGCTCGACGAGCTGGGTGCCGCGCACCTGGCGGTGACCGTCAACGCCGGCGACCGCGAGGGCATGTTCGGGCTGGTGGCCCAGACCGTCGACCGCTTCGGCCGGATCGACGGCCTGGTGGCCAACGCCCAGTCGTTCCGCTCGGTCACCCCCCTCGAGGACGTGACCGAGAAGGACATGGCCGTCCTCTACGACACCGGGCCCAAGGGCACGTTGTGGGCCATGCAGGCGGTGTTCCCCCACATGCGGGAGCGGGGTTGGGGTCGCATCGTCACCATGGGCACCGCCCTCGGGATCACCGGCGGGGCCGGGTACGGGCCCTATGCGTCCTCGAACGAGGCAATCCGCGGGCTCACCCGCACCGCGGCCAAGGAGTGGGGCCGCCACGGCATCCTCGTGAACTGCGTGTGCCCCGCGTCGGTCGCCCACCGCATGCCGGCCGACGACGGCGGCGAGCGAGCCGCGGCGTACGCCCAGATGTACGCCGACCACCCGCTCGGTCGCGATGGCGACGCCGAGCACGACATCGGCCCTCCCGTCGCCTTTCTCCTGTCCGAAGCCAGCAGCTACGTCACCGGTCAGACCCTGATGGTCGACGGCGGCGGCATCATGCGGGCATGAGCGACGACGATCCTGCGGTCCGGATCTCGCGTGCGATCGGTGACCTCATGCGGGTGGCCGGGTCCGACCGCGTGCACGCCGCCCGGCAGCAGGCCACGGGCGTCGACCTCTCCCGGACCGAGCTGCGGTTCCTCGGCGTCGTGGTCGAGGATGGCGCCCTGCCCGTGACCGAGCTCGGCGCCGCGCTCCACCTGAGCCAACCGACCGCGAGCCGCACGTTGCGCCGGCTGGAGGACGAGGGCCTGGTCCGTCGCATCAGCGATGACACCGATGCTCGCGTCGCCCGGTTCGAGATCACGGCCGAGGGCCGGGCCATCCACGACCGGTTCGCCGCGCACCGGGCCAGGCAGATGGAGGCATCGCTCGCCGGCATGCCGCCCGACCGCCGCGCCCTGCTGGCCGACCTCATCGAGCAGCTCGTCGCCGGCACCCACCGCCGCGACCCGGGCTGACCGACCCGGCACAGGGCTCAGACGGGGACGTCGATCCGCTCGGTCAGCAGGGCGGCGATGGCCGAGGCCTCGAGCGGGCGGGAGAAGTAGAAGCCCTGGCCCTGGTCGCAGAGGTGGTGGCGCAGGGCCTCGGCCTGCTCGGCGTCCTCGATCCCCTCGGCCACCACGTCGAGGTGCAGGGCCCGACCCATCTCGACCAGCACGTGCACGAGGGCGCTGGCATCCGGGTTGGCCAGCATCGACGCGATGAACGAGCGGTCGATCTTGAGCACGTCGACCGGGAAGCGGCTGAGCGTGCTCAGCGAGCTGTAGC
>JAODBP010000349.1 GCA_025464025.1 Actinomycetes bacterium
CCACCAGGCGGATCGCGTTGACGGCTTGCAGCCACGCACACACCTCATCCACGCAGAGCTCCGATAGGCCGAGCGAGGCGATCACCGTCTCGATGGCGGCGCGGCGCGCGGTGCGCAGCTCGTCGCCGGCGAGGAGCTGGAACGCGGCCTCGAACTCGGGATCGTCGAGGTACGCGGGGGGCTGGAGCCGACGCAACGCCGGGTCGTCGGGGCTTGCCTCGATGACCTCGTCGAGTTGGGCGAGCAGGCCCCGAAGCGAGTCCCGGCCTTCGTCGGACAGCACGAGGTCGAAGCGACCGTCGCGGCGCCGGCGGACCACCGAAGGCGGGTTGAAGAAGCGCACGCGGTCCGCTACTCGTCGTGCTGCATGGTGGCCCACAACCCATGCTCGTGGAGGCGGAAGACGTCGAGCTCGGCCTTCTCGCGAGGGCCGGAGGACACCACCGCTCGCCCCTTGTGGTGCACGTCGAGCGTGAGCGACGTGGCCTTCGCCTTCGAATAGCCGAACAACTTCTGGAAGACGAGGATCACGTACTCGATCGTGTTGATGGGGTCGTTCCACACCAGGACGATCCAGGGGAGGTCGGTGTCGACATCAGCGTCCGGGGACGAGGTCTCCGTCGGCGACGCGAGCGGTCCGGTGGGCGGCACCTGACGATTGTGCCGGACCGGGCACCTGATCCTCCACCGCGGCGTCGATCGGCCTCTGCATGTGCAGCGCGACCTGCAGCACGGCGATCCACACCAGGCACGCACCGACGACGTGGAGCCCCACCAGCGCGGGCGGGACGCCGCTGAAGTACTGGGTGTAGCCGAGCGCCGCTTGCAGGGTGAGCACCGTGAGCAGCGCGCGCACCGCTCCCTCGATCGGTCGCCCGGCGTGGTGGCGGCGCAACTGCACGAGCACCCAGATGGTGGCGCCGAGGAAGGCCAACATCGCCGTGCCGTGGATCCGGGCGGCGTCGTGCGCGTGGATCGGCAGGCGGTCGATCGGCACGCCCTGGTTCTCGCCGCTGTGAGGTCCCGACCCCGTGACGATCGTGCCCGTGAGGAGGACGATGCCGGCGAGCACCGCCAGCGCGCGGCCCCACGCGAGCAGCGCGGGCGTGACCACCGGACGTACGGCCACGCCGTCGGGCCGGCCGGCCCGCACGTTCAACACGACCGCATCGAGCAGCAGGGCCATCGACGCCACGAAGTGCCCTTGGACCACCCACGGGTTCAGGTGCGACACCACCACGAACTTGCCCAGGATGATCTGGGCGACCACGCCGGCCACGAGCCCCCCCGAGAGCCAGGTGAGGTCGCGTCGCCGCGGCGAGCGCCGCGTCGATGCGAGCACCGCGGCGATCACCACCACCGACACCACGCCGGTGAGCGCCCGGTTGCCGAACTCGATGTCGGCATGGAGACCGCTGGTGGCCACGAAGTGCTGGTCGGTGCATCGGGGCCAGTCGCTGCAGCCGAGGCCCGAACCGGTGAGCCGCACCGCGGCCCCCGTGACCACGATCAGGGCGAGCAGCGCCACCGCCAGCAACGTGACCCGCCGGTAGCCCTCGGGCGAGACGGGCCGGCGGATGCGCTCGAGCGCGGCGCCGAGCGGGCGGGTGGACACGGCGAGAGGCTACGGCCGACCCGTCGGCGGCCACCAAGCGGGGCGGACCAGCGGGCCGGGACCCGGCCCCGACCCGACTCGTTCTGCTTCGGGTGCCCCTCGTAGGGTGGCCCCGTGCTCCAGCCGGCCCCGACGAAACTGCGCCGACGCGCCGCCGGCTACGTCGCCCTCACCAAGCCTCGCATCATCGAGCTGCTGCTCGTGTCCACCGTGCCCACCATGGTGGTCGCCAACCACGGCATCCCGTCGGGGTGGCTGATCCTCAACACGATCATCGGCGGCGCCCTCGCCGCGGGTGGCGCCAACGCCATCAACATGTACGTCGACCGCGACATCGACGCGGTGATGGTCCGGACCAAGAACCGCCCGCTGGTGACCGGCCTCATCGCGCCGCGCAACGCCCTGGTGTTCGCCATCTCGCTGGAGGTCCTGGCGTTCGCCTGGTTGTGGGGCTGGGTCAACCTGCTCAGCGCCGTGCTGGGCGTGGCTGCCTGCCTCTTCTACGTGTTCGTGTACACGCTCTGGCTGAAGCGCACCTCCACCCGCAACATCGTGATCGGCGGGGCCGCCGGGGCCGTGCCCGTGCTGATCGGGTGGTCCTCGGTCACCAACAGCCTCGGCTGGGCCCCCGTGGTGCTGTTCGCCGTCATGTTCTATTGGACGCCCCCGCACTTCTGGGCGCTGGCCGTCAAGTACAAGGACGACTACTCGGCGGCCGACGTGCCGATGCTGCCGTCCGTGGCCAGCATGCGGGTCACCTCCGAGCGCATCCTCGGCTACACGCTGTTCCTCTGGGGGCTGACCCTCGTGTTCGGCCCGGTGGCCGACATGGGCGCCCTCTACCTGGTCGCCGCCACCGTCCTCGGCGGCGTCTTCACGTGGCTCGCCCTCCGCCTGCTGCGCTCGGAGTCGACCGCGGACGCCATGCGCGTCTTCGGCTGGTCGATCACCTACGTCACGCTCCTCTTCGGCGCCATGGCCGCCGACCAGCTCATCCGGTCTGGCTTGTGAGTGCAGCGTTTCGAACGGTCCGAGCGGGCCTGTGTAGAGTCCGCCGCGGCTCCCTGACTCCTCGACCGAGGTTCACCGCACGCACATGGCCATGACCGAGACGAGACCCGCGCCCGAGGCCACGGCCGAGGCGCCGCCGCAGGCTGTCCCGGCCGATCCCGCAGGGCTGGCCGGCTGGCTCAGCACCTCCGACCACAAGCGGGTCGGACGGCTGTGGATCGCCACGTCCCTGCTCTTCCTCCTCCTCGGGGGCGTCCTCGTGGCGCTCCTCGGGATCGAGGGGACCAAGAGCGGGCTCGACATCTTCGACACGGGCAGCTTCTCCCAGGCCTCGACGCTCAGCACCGAGGCGCTGGTGCTGCTGTTCCTGGCCCCGCTGTTCCTGGGCATCGCCACCTTCGTGGTGCCGCTGCAGGTCGGCTCGCCCGAGATCGCCTTCCCCCGTGGCTCGGCCACCGCCTACTGGCTCTACCTGGTCTCGGCCGGCGTGCTGGTGGCGTCGTACCTGGCCGACGGCGGGCAGACCGGTGGCTCCCGCGATGCTGCCGACCTGTGGCTCCTGGCCATGATGGGCGTGCTCGTCGCCCTCTGCATCGGCCTGGTCAGCGTGCTCACCACCGCCCTCGCCATGCGGGCGCCGGGCATGAGCCTGCTCCGGGCCCCGGCCTTCACCTGGTCGACGCTCGTCGGCGGCAGCCTCCTGCTGCTGAGCATGCCGGTCCTCGTGGCCGACCTGGCCGACATGTACGTGTCGCACCACTTCGGCGGCGACCTCGGCGACTACCAGCGCCAGATCGCCTGGATCTGGTCGATCCCGACCGTGTACCTCCTGGCCGTCGGCGCCGTCGGCGTCGCGCTGGAGATCGTGCCGGTCCTCGCCAAGAACCGCATCAAGCCCTACGAGGCCGCGCTCGTCGTCGTCGGGTTGCTCGGCATCGTCGGCGTCGGGGCCTGGGCCCAGAACGAGAAGACGTTCGACGACTTCCTCTACGTCGCCATCGGCCTGGCCGCCGTGCTGCCGGCCCTCGCCCTGCTCGGCCTGGTCGGCAACACCCTCCGCGGCGGCAAGCCGGCCCCGAAGGCCGCCCTGCTCTTCGCCGTCGGCACCGTCCTGCTCCTCCTCCTCGGCGCCGTGGCCGGCGCCCTCGAGTCGATCGACGGCCTGCACCTGCACAACACGACCTGGGAGCTGGGCCAGACCCACCTCGTCGTCCTCGGCGCCGGCACCGTCGGTGGCCTCGGGGCGCTGTGGTGGTGGGCGCCGAAGCTCTGGGGCGTCGAGCTGCCCGAGAGCGCCGGCATCCTCGCCTTCCTCGCCTCGTTCGGCGGCGCCGTGCTGCTGGCTGCCGGCGAGCTCGTCAACGGCCTCAGCAACGACCTGCCGCTGGGGGCCCGGGACTTCAGCGGTGACAGCGTGAAGGTGCTGAACGGCATCAGCGCCGCCGGTGGCGTGCTCGTCACCTTGGCTGGCCTGCTGGTCGTGCTCGTGCTGCTGGGCGCGGCACGGAAGCGCACCCGGGTCGTCACCGCGGACAACCCGTGGGGCGGCTACACGCTGGAGTGGGCGACGACCTCGCCACCCCCGCCCGCCAACTTCTCGGCGCCGGTCCCGGTCGTCGCCTCCGCCACGCCGCTGCTCGACGAGGTGACCGCCTGATGACCGCCCTGGCCCTCCCGCCGGCTGCCCCCGCGCCCCGCCGCAACGTGGCGCTGGTCGGCACCATGTTCGCCATCGCCGCCGGCGTGATGCTGATGGGCGGCCTGCTGGCCGCCTACTTCGCCGCCCGCCAGGTGCACCCGCACGGCAAGCCGTGGGTGCCCGACGGCGTGACGCTGCCGAACGTGGCGCTCGCCGTCACCTACTCGTCGCTGCTGATGTCGTCGTTCACGGCCCAGTGGATCGTGTCGGCCATCAAGCTCGACGACCGCCGGCAGGCCTACGTGGCCACCGGCCTCACCCTGCTGTTCGGGGCCGCCTTCATCAACGGCCTCACCTTCTGCTGGACCCAGCTCGGCGCCGGGGCCGGCGACGGGGGCTTCATCGACCGGATGTTCGCCGTCACCGCGGTGCACCTCCTGCTCGTCGTCGCCGCCATCGTCTACCTCGTCGTGATCGGCTTCCGGGCGCTCGGCGGCCAGTTCGGCCCCCGCAGCTCCGAGGCCGTCGTCGGCGCCGTGGCGTTCTGGCACTTCATCGTGTTCGCCGGCGTCGCCGTGTGGTGGTGCGTCTGGTTCCTCGAGGGGGGTCCGGGCTGATGACCACCGTTGCCGCCAGGTTCTGGTTCGCGGTCGCTGCGCTGGCGTTCGTCGGCTTCATCGCTTACGAGCTCGCCAGCTCCGGGGAGTGGTTCGGCTCGTTCGTGCTCATCACGATCGTGGTCGTCGCCGGCATGCTCGGCGTGCTCGCCACCGCCGTCCGCGACGGCGACGTCGCCGCCACCGCGTCGGCCGAGATCCCCGTCCGCCGGTCGCTGCCCGCGGCGTGGCCGGCCCTCGCCGCCGTCGGCGCCGGCACCTCGATCGTCGGGCTCGCCGGTCGCAACGCCCTGCTCTACGTCGGCTTCGGCGTGCTCGGCTTCGTGCTCATCGAGTGGCTGGTCCAGGCCTGGGCCGAACGGGCCACCGGCGACCTCGAGTACAACCGCGGCCTTCGCCACCGGATCATGTCGCCGGTCGAGATCCCGCTGCTCGCCATGCTGGTGATCGCCACCTTCCTGATCAGCGCCTCCCGGGTGCTGCTGGCGCTGCCCAAGACCGGCTCGACGATCTTCGCCATCGCCGCCGCCGTCGTGGTGCTCGCCGTGGCCTCGCTGTTCGCGGCCAAGCCCCGCCTCGGCTCCTCCGTCCTCGCCGGCGTCCTGGCGCTCGGCGCCGTGGCCCTCATCGCCGGCGGCATCGCCGGTGGGGTGGCCGGCGAGCGCCACGTGGAGAAGCACCACGAGGAGGGCTCGAGCGCCACCTCGACCGAGACCACCACCAGCACCACCGTCAGCTCGACCTCGGCGACGACCACGCCGTGAAGTCGGGACTCGAGGAGAAGGACCAGATGACGAAGTCCCCCCGCCTCCGCCGGGCCGGCCAGGTCGTCCTGGGGTTGGCGCTGACCTTGATCGTGGCCGGGTGCGCGTCGAACGCGCCGCAGGACACGCTCAAGCCGCAGGGCAAGTACGCCCGCGAGATCGACGACCTGTTCAAGCCGGTCTTCCTCGTCGCCGTGGCCGTGTTCATCCTCGTCGAGGGCATCGTCCTCGTGGCCGTGATCCGGTTCCGCCGGCACAAGGACGACGAGGACCTGCCGGAGGACTTCCCCGAGCAGGTCCACGGCAACTTCCGGCTCGAGATCGGCTGGACGATCCTCCCGGCGGTGATCCTCGCCGCCGTGGCCGTGTTCACGATCCCGGTGATCTTCGACCTGAACGCCCACCCGGCCAACTCGATGAACGTCAGCGTCACCGGCCAGAAGTACTGGTGGGGCTACCAGTACCCGGTGCAGGACGCGTACGGCATCGACAAGGTGATCACCACGGCCAACGAGCTCCACATCCCGGCCGGCAAGGAGATCTACCTCACGCTGACGTCGAAGGACGTCATCCACTCCTTCTGGGCGCCCCGCCTCAACGGCAAGCACGACGTCGTGCCCGGCCGGGTCCACACCTGGCTCCTGCAGGCCGACAAGCCGGGCGTCTACTCCGGCCAGTGCGCCGAGTTCTGCGGCACCTCCCACGCCAACATGCGCCTGAAGGTCGTGGCCCACGACCAGGCCAGCTGGGACAAGTGGGTCGCCACCATGGAGACCCCGGTGACCAAGCCCACCAGCGGCATGGCGGCCGAGGGCTTCGACCTGTTCCAGACGAAGGGCTGCTCCGGCTGCCACAAGGTCGACGGGGAGTGGGACGAGATCGCCAAGGGCAACCCGTCGGCGCCGAACCTCACCAAGCTCTTCACCCGCGACTGCTTCGCCGGCTGCATCTACAACCTCGACGATCGCAACGAGCTCGAGGCGTGGCTCCGCAACCCGCAGCGCAAGGCGGGTTCGCTGATGAAGATCGGTCCCCTCTCCGAGGACGAGATCGATCGCCTGTACGCCTACCTCCAGACCTTGAAGTAGGGGATTCCCAATGGCACCGAACGACGACGGACCCCTCGAGCTGCCGGCAGGCGACGAGCCCGAACCGCGCCAGCCCCTCGGCAGCTTCCGCCGGCCGACCTCGACCACGGGCTGGCGCTCGTGGATCACCACGGTCGACCACAAGAAGATCGGCATCATGTACGGCGCCACGGCGCTGGTGTTCCTGGGCATCGGTGGCCTCGAGGCCCTGATGATCCGGGCCCAGCTGGCCCAGCCCAACGGGCAGGTGCTCAGCCCGGAGGCCTACAACCAGGCCTTCACCATGCACGGCACCACGATGGTCTTCTTCGTGATCATGCCGCTGCTGGCGGCCTTCTCGAACTACCTGATCCCGCTCCAGATCGGTGCCCGTGACGTCGCCTTCCCGCGGCTCAACGCGCTGTCGTACTGGATCTTCCTCTTCGCCGGCCTGTTCGTGTACTCCGGCGTGATCCTCCACGCCATCCCCGACAACGGCTGGTTCAACTACGCGCCGAACTCGGGCCTGGCCTACAGCCCGGGCCACGGGATCGACTTCTGGGACCTCGGCCTCCAGATCGCCGGCATCGCCTCGCTCGTCGGCGCCGTG
>JAODBP010000354.1 GCA_025464025.1 Actinomycetes bacterium
CAACCCGGCCGCCGAGGAGCTCTACGGCTGGCGGGCCGAGGAGGTCGTCGGTGAGTGGGCCGGCATGGTCCTGCGCTGGGTCGGCGCCGACCGCGAGCTCGATCGAGCCCGCGACGACCTCGCCACCACCGGGACGTGGCACGGCATCGCCAAGCAGTACCACCGGGACGGTTCGACGTTCACCGTGCGGGCGTCGACCCAGGTGCTCCGAGGGGAGCACGGCGAGAACCTCGGGGTGATCTCGGTCAACCGCCTCCTCGCCCGAGCACCGGAGACGCCCGAGGTCCGCGAGGCCCGGACCCTCGAGGCCGAGATCCGCGACGGCCTGGCCGGCGGCGAGTTCCTCGTGCACTACCAACCGATCTTCCAGCTGGGCGACCTCCGGACCGTCGGCGTCGAGGCACTCGTCCGCTGGCGCCGCGGCGGCGTGCTGCGCCAGCCACAGGAGTTCATCGGCATCGCCGAGCGGTCGGACCTCATCGTCGAGATCGGGAAGGTCGTCCTCGACCAGGCCTGCCAGCAGCACGCGCTCTGGCGGGCGGCCGGCCACGACCTGCACATGACGGTCAACGTCTCGGCCCGGCAACTCCTCGACAGCTCGTTCGTCGCCGACCTGGCGGCCGTGGTCAGAGCGACGGGGATCCGTGACCAGAGGCTCTCGCTCGAGGTCACCGAGACGGCCCTGATCGAAGACGTCGAGGAGGCCAACAAGACCCTGGGGCAGGTGGCCGAGCTGGGGGTCGGCGTCACCATCGACGACTTCGGCACCGGGTGGGCCAGCCTCACCTACCTCCAGCGGCTCCCCATCACGAGCCTCAAGATCGATCGCTCGTTCGTCAGCGGCATCGGCGAGGGCCGCCGGGACACGGCGATCATCCGGTCGGTGCTGGCGCTCGGCCGCGAGCTCGACCTCGCGGTGATCGCCGAGGGCATCGAGACGGAGGAGCAGCGGAGCATGCTCGAGTCGCTGGGCTGCCGCTACGGCCAGGGCTTCCTCGTCGCCCGGCCGATGCCGGCCGACGAGCTCACCTTCTGACGGATCAGTCCGGCTGACGGATCAGTCCGGGCCGCGCAGGCGCTCGCCGGTGGCGTCGACCCAGGCCCGGGCGTTCATGGGTGACCGCTCCCACCCGACGTCCTCGTGGTCCCAGCCGTCGGGGGCGAACGTGATCGGCCCGTTGGCCCGCTCGATCACCGACAGGTGCACGCCCTTGAGGGCCCGGTCGTCGACCCCACCTGCGTTGAGGTGCTTCCGGATGGCGGTGGCCACCTTCTCCACCTCGTAGGTCTCGTCCTCCACGAACTTGTGCCAGGCCATCGCCCTGGAGGCTAGGACCAGCCGAGCAGGGTGGCGCCATCCTCCTGGTCGACGAACTGCGCCGTGACGGCCTGGCCCACGACGGGATCGCCGTGGCCCGACCAGAAGCCGGGCAGCACGACGTCGTCCTGCTCGGCGATGGCGACGAACACGGTCGAGTACGGCGCCTCGATGCCCGGCAGGAACGAGTGGTGGGTCTTGATGTGCGACACCACCACGCCCTCGCCCGACACCGGCTGCCACGACCACTCGAAGCTGCCGCACGTCCCGCACATGTCGCGCGCCGGCCAGCGCCACCGCCGGCACGAGTCGCAGCGCTGGTGGATCAGCTCGTGGCGGGCGAGCGCCTCCCACCACGGCCGCGAGTCGCGGTCGATGCCGGGGATCACCGATCCGCCTTCAGCACGACCGCCGACGTCGACCCGGCGACGTAGCCGGGCTGCCCGGTGGTGAGGGCGATCGAGGCCCCGTCCCGCAGGGCGGCCACCGCGGCGGCCGCGTGGTTGAGCCCGTGCACGTACCCCTCGCTCAGGTGCCCGCCGTGCGGGTTGATCGGCAGTGCGGTATCGGCGTACCAGCCGGCCGCCTCGCCCTTGGCGCAGAACCCGTAGTCCTCGAGCTGGACGAGGACGAGCGGCGTGAACGCGTCGTAGAGGCAGGCCACCTCGACGTCGGACGGGCCGACGCCGGCCATCTTCCACAGTCGCTGGGACGAGTCCGCCGCCGCCGACGTCGTGAAGTCGCCCCGGTGGTTCGAGAACAGCGTGTGGCCACCGCCCCACACCGCACCCGAGATGAGCGCGGGCGTGTGGCGCAGGTCGCGGGCCCGCTCCGGCGTGGTCACCACGAGGGCCACGGCGCCGTCGGTCTCGAGGCAGCAGTCGAGCAGGCCGAGGGGCTCGACGATCCACCGCGCCGCGAGGTACTCGTCCATGGTGAACGGCGTGCGCATGACCGCCCGCTCGTTGGTGGAGGCGTACTCCCGCTGTCGCACGGCCACCTGGCCGAACGCCTCCCGGCCCAGGCCGAACCGATCGAGGTAGGCGCGCGCCATCACCGCGAACTGCTGCGGCGGCGTGGCGTACCCGTAGGGCACCTGGTACTGGAACTCGACCACGTCGGGCGGCGGTCGACCGGTGCCGCCCATGCGGAACTCGCTGCGGGAGTTGATGGCCCGCCAGCACACGACCGTCTCGGCCACGCCCGTGGCCACGGCCATGGCGGCCTGGGCCAACGTGGAGTGCGACATCGAGCCGCCGCCGAACTGGTCGCTCACGAACCGCGGGTCCTGCATGCCCAGGGCCTGGGCCACGACCGCGGCCTGCACGCTGTCGCCGACCCGGTGGGTGGACACGCCGTCGAGGTCGGCGACGGTCAGCCCGGCGTCCTCGCACGCGGCCGAGATGGCGCGCAGGGCCAACGCGAGGGTGGACACCCCGCTGTCCTTGGTGAACGGCGTGTAGCCGACCCCGACGATCGCAGCCTGGTCGCGCAACTAGATCCCGTAGACCCGGGCTGCGTTGCCGGCGAGCATCTTCTCGCTCACGTCGGCCGGCATGCCCTCCGTCAGCGCGTCGGCGTGCTTGACGGAGTTGGGCCACAGGCAGACCGAGTGCGGGTAGTCGCTGGAGTACATCGCCGTGTCGGCCAGCCACGGGTACTCGTCGACCATCTTGAAGCCGACGTGGTCATCGAGCACGGTGACGAACAGGTTGGTGCCGAGGTGGTCGGTCGGGCGCCGGGTGGTGTCGACCGACGCGTCGCCCATCTCCGAGCGCACGTCGAAGTTCTGCTCCATCGTCTGGGCCCAGAACGGGAGCCAGCCGCAGTTCACCTCGGCGGCCACGAGCCGCAGGCCGGGGTGGCGGGCGAACACGCCGCCGAAGACCATGTACGTGAACGGGCGGATGGCGGCGAAGAACCGGTAGACGGTGCCGGCCGCGGTCACGTCGAGGTTCACCAGCTCGGCCCAGTCGGCCTCGCTCGGCTTGCCGCCGAACGTGCGGTGGAACGTGAGCGGCACGCCGGCCTCGGCGGCCCGGGCGTAGATCGGGTCGTAGTACGGGTCGTGGTACGGCTTCACCGGGTTGCCCGGGATGAACAGCCCCTTGGCGCCCGCCGCGAGCATGCGGTCGGCCTCGGCCACGCAGATCTCCATGCCGTCGTCGACCGGCAGCATCGGCAGGCCGACGATGTGGTCGGGGGCGGCGCCCTGGAACTCGCCGAGCACCCAGTCGTTGTACGACCGGAGGCAGGCCACGCCCAGCTCGCGGTCCTCGACCGTGTAGACGAAGATCGACGCGTTCGGGTACGTGACCGACACATCGACGCCGTCGAGCGCCATGTCCTCGGCGTGGGCCTTGCCGTCGTAGTTGCCCGGCAGGATCTCGTCGAAGGTCATGCCGGTGAGCTTCTTGTCCATGCCGGCCCGCCCGGCCGTGGCCTCGATGCCGAAGGTGCGCTTCGGCGGCCCGCCGTCGAAGCTCCACCCGTCCCCGCCGTCGGCGCCGCGGAGCATCCGCGGCGCGCGGTCCTTGAGCTTGGCCGGCACGCCGTCGAAGACGTGGGGCGGCTCGTTCACGTGGCAGTCGGCCGAGATGATCCTCATGGCTGGAACCTCCGGAAGCGCTTGATGGCCGCCACCGCAGCAGCGGCGTCGGCGAAGGAGCGGTAGGCAGGGACGGGCGAGGCCGCGACGATGGCGTCGCGCTCCTCGGGCGGGGCGACGTCGAGGTTGCGGAGCACGACGGTGAGGCGGGTGGCGGGCCAGCGGTCGCCGGCCAGGGTGGCCAGGTGGCCGAGCAGCGGCGCCGCACCCCCGGTGCCGTACCCGTAGTACGCCTGCACGTTCACGTGGATGAGGGTGTCGGCGAAGGGCTCGGCGGCGAAGATCGGGTCGAGCACCCGGTGGAACACGTCGTCGGCGGCGGCCGGCCCGACGCCGATCTCGATGGGGTTCACCACGCTGGTGCCGGCGCCGTAGCCGAGGGCGCGCAGGTCGGCGACGAGGTCGTCGGGCAGGCGGCGCACGTCGAGGCCGGCGGCGTCGCAGGCGTCGGTGGCCAGCACCGAGGCGCCCCCGCCGACGCCGACCACGAGCGTCCCGAGGTCGCCGCCGGCCGGGTGGTCGCGGTAGCGGTCGAGGTGCCCGAGCACGCCGAGGAACCGGTCGAGGTCGTCGACCACGGTCACGCCGGTGTCGCGGCTGACCGCGTCCCACAGGCGACGGTCGCCGGCCAGCGAACCGGTGTGGGAGGCGACCGCACGGCTCCCCTGCTGGCTCAGCCCGCCGACGAGGGCGGCCACCGGCACCCGGCCCCGGAGCCGGCGCAGGGCGGCGAGGATGCGCTCGCCGTCGGCCGTGCCCTCGAGGTAGAGGCCGAGCACCTCGGTCGAGGGGCGCTCGGCGAGGAGGTCGACCAGCTCGCCGGGCGTGACGTCGATGGCGTTGCCGGCCGAGATCACGCACGAGAAGCGCAGGCCCCGGTCGGTGCCGGCCTTCACGATGTCGCCGGCCAGGCCGCCGCTCTGGGAGACCACGGCGATGCCGCCCGACTCCGACGGCACGTTGAGCTGGAACGTCTGGCGCCCGGCAGGGGCGTAGACGCCGATGCAGTTGGGGCCGACGACCCGCACGCCGGAGCGACGGGCGGCGGCGAGCAGCTCGGCCTGGAGGTCCGCGTCGCCCGATTCGGCGAAGCCGCCGCTGATCACGTGGGCCACCTTCGCCGTCCCGGCCATGGCCTCCACCACGCCGGGGCAGGCCAACGCCGGCACGCAGACGAGCACGTAGTCGGCGCCACCGGGGACGTCGGCGACCGACGGCACGGCGGGCACGCCGTCGACCTCGGTCGCCGTGGGGTGCACCGCCCAGAGGCCGTCGGTCCACCCGAAGGCGCGGTAGGCGGCCAGCGCCCGGTTCCCGAAGCCGGGGCGGTTCGTCGACGCACCCACCACCGCGATCGTGCGGGGGTGCAGCAGGGCGTCGAGGTCGAGCGGCTTGGCCGGCTCGACCGCCACGGGGTCGGCGTCGGCGAGGATCAGCCGGGCATCGGCCGCGAGGGCGCCGTCGGGCCGGGCGAACACCGGGTTGCACTCCAGCTCCAGGAACCGGTCGCCGAACGACTGGGCCACCTCGACCAGGCCGTCGACCACGGCGGCGAGCGCGGCACGGTCGACCGGGTCGCTCCCCCGAGAGCCGTCGAGGGCGGCCGAGGCCCGGAACGAGCGGAGCAGCTCGTCGGCGTCGACCGGGACGAGCCCGAGGGCCACGTCGTCGAGCAGCTCGGCCAGCGTGCCGCCGAGGCCGGCCAGGGCGGCCAGGCCGAACGGCGTGCGGACCACGCCGACGAGCACCTCGATGCCGGTCGGCGCCATGGCCTCGACGAGGAAGCCGGCGGCCGTGAGGCCGTGCGTCGCCAGCACCGATGCCATCTCGGCCTTGGCCCCGTCGACCTCGTCGGCGGCGAGCCCGAGCCGCACCGCGCCGACGTCGGACTTGTGCACGATCCCGGGGCCGAACGCCTTGAGCACGAGCCGATCACCGGACGCGGCGGGGACGGCGACGCCGGCCTCGGCCAGCCGCGCCTTCACCGCCGGCTCGGGCACGACGACCCGGCCGCCCTCCAGGGGGAAGCCCTCCATCACCCTGCTTCCCTGGGGCTGCGCCCCAGACCCATCGACGGCCGGCTCGCTGGCGCTCGCGCGGCCGTCGGCGCTCGCTTCGCTCACGCCAGGTCGATCCAGGCCGTCTTGAGCTGCGTGTTCTCGAGCACGCTCTCGATGCCCGAGTCGCGCCCGTGGCCGCTGTCCTTCACGCCGCCGAACGGCAGCGCCCAGTGGATGCGGCGATAGGCGTTGACCCACACGTTGCCGGTCTCCAGGTCGCGCACGAAGCGATGAGCGCGGGCGAGGTCGCGGGTCCACACGCCGGCGGCCAGCCCGTAGGTGGAGTCGTTGGCGATGGCGAGGGCCTCGGCGTCGTCCTTGAACGGGATGACGCAGGCGACCGGGCCGAAGATCTCCTCCCGGCACGCCCGCATGGAGTTGTCGCAGCCGGTGAAGAGGGTCGGCTCGACCCAGTAGCCGCCGGCGAACGGCGAGTCGACGCCGACGGCCTCGACGCCGGTGCGGCCGCCGGTGGCGAGGGTGGCGCCGTCCTTCTCGGCGATGGAGAGGTAGGAGCGCACCCGGTCGAACTGCACGTCGGAGACGATCGGGCCCATCGTCGCCGCGCCGAACGGGTCGCCCAGGACCACGCCCCGGGCGTGCTCGACGATGCGGTCGACCAGCTCGTCGTGGATCGACTCGTGGGCCAGGATCCGGGAGCCGGCGATGCACGACTGGCCGGCACCGCCGGTGAAGACGCCGCCGGTGCTCACGCCGAGGGCGGCGGCGTCGAGGTCGGCGTCGCCGAACACGATGTTGGGCGACTTGCCCCCCAGCTCGAAGCTGACCTGCTTCAGCGTGCCGGCCGCGGCGGCGTGGACGAGGCGACCGGTCTCGGTGGATCCGGTGAAGGTGATGCGGCCGACGCCGGGGTGGCGCACGAGGGCGTCGCCCGCCTCCTCCCCCAGGCCGGAGATCACGTTGACCACGCCGGGCGGGAAGCCGGCTTCGGCGAACAGCTCGGCCGCGGCCAGCACCGAGCCGGCGGCCTGCTCGGCCGGCTTCACGACCACGCAGTTGCCGGCGGCGAGGGCGGCGGCGACCTTGGCCGAGAACAGCGAGATCGGCGAGTTCCACGGGATGATCACGCCGATCACGCCGATGGGCTCGCGCCGGGTGAAGTTGAAGCTGGTCGGCCCGACGTCGACCGTGTCGCCGTGGAGCTTGTCGATGATGCCGGCGTGGAAGTGCCACATCTGCACGCAGGCGGGCAGGTCGCCGGCCAGCAGCTCGGCGTAGGGCCGGCCCATCTCCCGGCACTCGGCTCGGGCGATGTCCTCCGACCTCGCGGCGAGCACGTCGGCGTATCGGCGCAGCAGGGCGGCGCGCGCCAACGGCGGCAGGGCCTTCCAGCCCGGCAGCGCAGCTCGGGCCGCGCTGACAGCAGCGTCGACGTCGGCGGCCGTGCCGCGCGGGATCGTCGCCCACACCGCGCCGGTCGAGGGGTCGACCGAGTCGATCGTGCCCCCACCCGTGGCATCCCGCGCCTCGCCGTCGACGAGGTTGCGGTACCGGACCTCCCCCATGAGCTCCCCCCAGTTCCGTGCTCGGCCGCACCCTATTTCAAACGATCGTTTGAGACAAGGGAATGCGTCTGATCTAGCCTGCAGCCTGTGGGAAGCGGCTTCCGTTCAAACAGGAGCGAGGGCGGATCGACGCGCGACCGCATGATCGACGCCGCCGAGCGCCTGATCGCGGACCGTGGGATCGGCAACGTCTCCGTGCGCGACATCACCAGCGCCGCCGGGGTCAACACGGCGGCGGTGAACTACCACTTCGGCACGAAGGAAGGACTGCTCGAGGCGATCGTGCAGCTCCACGCCGAGCGCTTCGCGTCCCGCCGGGCCGAGCTGCTCAAGGATGTCCCCGAGGACGAGCGCACGCTCGACACCGTCGTGCGAGCCCTGGTGGTGGCCACCGCCGAGCTCGCCGCCGACGACGAGCACGGCGGCCGGCTCTTCCTCGCCTGCAAGCAGCGCATGCACGCCGACCCGTCGGCCCTGGCGCTCCTCGAGCGTTACTTCGAGCCCTACACCACCGACTTCCTCCGGGCCCTCAAGGCGGTCACGCCCCACCTGCCGCGGGATGTCCGCGTGCTGCGGTTCGCCCTGGCGCGCGACGCCGTCGACCGCGCCTTCTCGACCGACGCCTACCCGGGCTGGATCGAGCGTCGGGTCGGCGACATGTTCGACCACGACGAGTACACCGAGCAGGTCATCAAGTTCGTCGTGGCCGGCATCGCCGCCGACGCCTGACGTCGCCGTCCGCTTCGGGGCGGGACCAGGCCAGCCGTGCTCTCGGCGCTGTTCTCCTTTCAGTCGAAGACGACGACGGCCCTCGCCACAGCGCCGGACTCGGCGATGGCGACGGCGTCGTGCACCTTCTCCAGCGGGACCCGGGCGCCGACGAGGGCGTCGAGCTCGAGCTTGCCGGCGAGGTAGAGCTCGACGATGCGGGCGATGTCGCGGCGGGGCACGTTGCCACCGGCGACGCAGCCGAGCAGCCGGCGCTGCGGGAACATGGCCGCGGCCGGGATCGAGTACACCGAGCCGGGCGGCTGCGAGCCGACGCACACGCAGGTGCCGCCCGCCTTGGTGAGCAGCAGCGCCTCGGTGACCAGGTCGGGGAAGCCGACGACCTCGAAGGCCACGTCGACCCCGCCCGGCACGAGCGCCCGCACGGCGTCGGTGAGGCCGTCGGACGAGTCGACCACGTCGGTCGCGCCGAACTGCGTGGCCAGCTCGAGCTTCGCCGGGCTGGTGTCGGCGGCGATGATCCGGCCGGCGCCGGCCAGCTTGCTGCCCTGCACCACGTTGAGCCCGACACCGCCGCAACCGACCACGAGGACGGTCTGGCCCGGCGTCACCTCGGCGATGTTGAACACGGCACCCAGGCCGGTCGTCACCCCGCATGCGGCGAGGGCGGCGACGTCGAAGGGCATCTCGTCGGGGATCGGCACGACCTCGTGGGCCGGCACGACGACCAGCTCGGCCAGCGTCCCGCAGCCGGTGAAGGGGTGCACGACGTGCCCGTCCTGGTGGACCCGCGCCGACCCGTCGCCCATGAGGCCGGCCAGGCGGTTGCGCCGCCCGGGGTCCTCGCAGTGCACGGCCTCCCCCACCGCGCACCGGGCGCAGCGACCGCACGACGCGCCCAGGGCCACGACCACCCTCGTGCCGACGGCCAGCTCGACGCCGAGGCCCACCGACTCGATGGTGCCGGCGCCCTCGTGGCCGATCAACGACGGGTAGACCGCGGCGTTCGACCGACCGTGCAGCACGTGCAGGTCGGAGCCGCAGATCCCCGAGGCGGCGATCTTCACCCGCACCTCGCCCGGGCCCGGGTCGTCCACGACCACGTCGACCACCTTCAAGCCGGAGTCCGGTCCCTCGACGACGACGGCCTTGGTCATCGGTGTCCGCCCACGTCGTGACCACAGGTCTGGCCGAGGTGGGCCGAGAGGCCACCGATGACCGGCTCGGCGCAGAGCGCCTCCCCAAAGCCTGTGTTCATGATTCCCTCGCTGCGCTCGGTCATGTAGCGATCTCCTTCTGGCCCAGGTACGACGCGAGGACGGCAGAGCGATCGCCGAGCTCGTCGGCCGTCCCCCGCAGCACCACCTGGCCATGGACCATGACGGCGCCGTGGTCGGCGAGGGTAAGGGCCTGCGCCGTGTTCTGCTCGACGAGCAGGATCGGCGTGGTCGTGCGCACCTCGGCCAGGGCGGCGAAGACGGCCTTCACCACGATCGGCGCCAGCCCGAGCGAGGGCTCGTCGAGCAGCAGCAACCGGGGTGCCGCGACCAGGGCCCGGCCCACGGCGACCATCTGCTGCTCGCCGCCGGAGAGGGCCCAGCCCTCCCGCTCGCGCAGGGGCACGAGCGCCGGGAACAGCGAGTACACCTCGTCGAACGAGTAGCCGGCCCGGCCCCGCGCTGCGGTGGCGCCGACCTGGAGGTTCTCGTGGACGGTGAGGGTCGGGAACACGTGCCGGCCCTCGGGCACGTGGATGAGCCCCGCCTTGGCGCAGCCCTCCGGCCCCATCGAGCGGACCTCCCGCCCGTCGAACGTGATCGAGCCCTTGTACGGCTCGAGCGCGGTGATGGCCCGCAGCGACGACGTCTTGCCCGCACCGTTCGGGCCGAGCAGCGAGACGACCTCGCCCTCGTGCACCGAGATGGACAGGTCGCGCACCGCCCGGATGGCGCCGTAGGAGACCTCGAGCTCCGTGATCTCGAGCATCAGACCTCCTCCACCGTGACGCCGAGGTAGGCGTTCTGGACCCGCTCGTCCTCCCAGATGCCGTGGGGGTCGCCCTCGGCGACCAGCCGCCCGAGCTCGAGCACGATCACCCGGTCGCACAGCGTCGAGATGAAGTCGATCTTGTGGTCGACCACCAGCAGCGACACGCCCTCCTGGCGCAGCAGCCGCAGGTGGCCGGCGAGCAACTCGGTCTCCGCGTCGTTCAGGCCGGCCGACGGCTCGTCGAGCAGCACGACCTTGGGGTCGCCGGCGACCACCCGGGCCAGCTCGAGCATGCGCTGGGCGCCGTAGCTGAGGGAGCCGGCCGGCTCCTCGGCCAGGTCGAGCAACCCGACGCGGTCGAGCGCCTCGGCGGCGTGGCGCCACCGGACCTTCTCCCGCCGGAGCATGAGCGGCCGCAGCACGATCGACGACAGCACGCCGGTCATCGACCGGTCGGTGGTCGACAGCAGCACGTTGTCGATGCAGGACAGCTCGAGGTAGCGCTGGGGCGTCTGGTAGGTGCGGCGCACGCCGGCCGACACCACGGCCTTGGCCTTTCCCAGGCGGACGACCTCGCCGCCGACCCGGAGCGAGCCGCTAGCCGGCACCACGCCGGTGATCGCGTTGAGCGTCGTCGACTTGCCGCAGCCGTTGGGCCCGATCAGCCCGAGGATCTCGCCCTGGCGCACGGTGATCGACACGTCGTCGACGGCCCGGACACCACCGAAGCTGACCGCCAGATCGCGGGCATCGAGCACGACGTCGCCGATGGCCGGTCGGTCGGCAGCGGCGTCGGGCAGGACCACCCCGGCATGGATCTCGACCTCGTTGGTCGGCTCCGGGTCCTTTGCCGTTCCGATCACCCGGGACAGGAACTGGGGCATCGCCGCGCTGTTGCGCCGTCGCCGGAGCTTCCGGGCCACGCCGGTGATGCCCTCGGGAGCGGCGATCATGACGATGATCAGCAGGGCGCCGAACACGATCGGCTTGAACTCGCTGAGCCGGTGCGAGGCGACGGAGAAGCCCGACCGCCCGAGGTAGTCGGTGGCGTAGACGAAGAACCAGGCGCCGACCACGGCGCCCCACCGCGAGCCGAGGCCGCCGAGGATCGCCATCAGGAAGATGTAGAGGCCGAGCTGCACCGAGAACGTGTCGGTGCTGAGCGACCCCGAACGATGGGCGTAGAGGGCGCCGGCCACGGCGGCGAACGTCGAGCCGAGCATGAACATGGCGACGCGGATGCGAAGCGTCGGCAGGCCGAGCGTTCCGGCCACGATCGGCTGGTCCCGGACGGCGATCGCCTCGCGGCGCACCGGGGAGCGCTCGATCATGGCGGCGAGCACGAGGCAGACGGCCAGCACGGCGACGAGCACCTTGAACGCGGCGAAGTCGGTCTGGAAGGTCTGCCCGAAGAACTCCAGCGGTCGGATGCCGATCGTCTCGCCGCCCGGGCCGTGGGTGAAGCCCTGCCACTTGGTGACGATCAGCACGATGATGCTCTGCAACCCGAGCGTGCCGACCGCGAAGTAGAAGTGCTCGGTCCGCTGCATCACCATCGAGAAGACGAACGCGGCCACCAGCACCGCGCCGATCGCGGCCAGCAGGCCGAGGAAGATCGGGTGGTCGGGGTTCCACGTCGCCCACGCCGAGGTGTAGGCGCCGAGGCCGAAGATGGCCGCCTGGCTGAACGCGAACTGCCCCGAGAGGCCGAACACGAAGTAGAAGCCGAGCACCACGATCGAGTACACGAGCCAGTCGTTGAACAGGCTCTCCTGGGCGAAGCCCGAGGTGCGGGTGTTGCGGTAGAGGACGACCCCGAGGATCACCACCACCACCGACAGGTAGGGCATGCCCCGGTAGATCGGGGGCTTCACCCGGTCGAGGCGCTCAGAGGCGGCCATGGGCGGACCTCCTCCCGAACAGCCCCTGCGGGCTGATGGCGATCACGCCGAGGATCAGGACGAAGGGCAACAGGCTCTGGTAGTCGCGCCACCAGTAGCTGCCGATCACGTACTGCACGACCCCGATGAGGAACCCGCCGACGACCACACCGCCCAGGCTCCCGAACCCGCCGAGGATGGCGGCGTAGAAGGCGCCCAGCATGATGAGGAAGCCGAAGCCGGGGGTGATGCTGCCGACCGGGGCGACGAGCACGCCGGCCAGCCCGGCCAGCGAGCCGGCGAGGCCGAAGGCGATGATCGACAGCCGCCCGACGGGCACGCCGTAGAGCTGGGCCGTCTCCCGGTCCGACGCCACGGCCCGCACCTGCCGGCCGAACTGCGTCCGGCCGAAGAGCAGCATCATCAGGCCGGTGGCCACCAGCGTGACCACGAGGATCAGCACCCGCTGCCACGGGATGACCGCACCCATGAGGGTGAAGCGGCCCGAGATCAGCGGGTCGAGGCCCTTGGGCTCGGCGCCGAAGAACAGGTTGATCAGCGTGATGACGATCTCGCTGATGCCGAACGTGGCGATCACCACGACGTGGATCGACCGGCCGCGCAGGGGCCGGTAGGCGATGCGCTCGGAGGCCACGCCGACCACGAACATGGCGAGCACGGCGAAGAGGTAGGCCAACAAGATGGGCCAGCCCTGCTCCCGGCTGCCCCAGTACGCGAGGTAGGCGCCGAGGGAGATGAACGCCCCCTGGGCGAAGCTGATCACGCCCGTGGCCTTGTAGGTGAGCAGGAAGCCGAGCGCGGCGAGGGCGGTGATGCTGCCCTCGGAGATCGCCGTCGACAGGTAGCTGATGAAGTCCGATGTGGCGCTGGCCAGGATCACCGGCCGTCCCCCCTGGGTCTGTTCGTCGTCGGTGCCGGAACAGCGGACGCGGCGCCCGGGGCATGCCCGGGCGCCGCGCTCGCGACAAAGCGGTGCTGCGCTCCTACCCCTAGAGGTCGACCTTCTTCACGACCTTGGGCGTGCCAGTCGAGTCGAACGTCTCGAGCACGGCGCTCTGCGAGAAGCCGTTGCCCTCGTCCGCCTTGTAGTGCACGCAGGCACCCTCGTAGTCGACGCTCTTCAGCGCCTCGGCGATGGCGTCCTTGTCGTTCGAGCCAGCCTTCTCGACGGCCTGCTTGATGATCGACAGCGAGTCGTAGGCCTGGGCCGCCGAGTACGACGGGTTCTTGTTGAACTTGGCCTTGTAGGCCGCCAGGAAGTCAGCGGCCTGCGACTCGACGGCCGGGGCGCAGTCGTCGAAGCCGTAGAGGTTCTTGATGGCGTCGGCGTTGACCGAACCGGTGGCGGTGGCCAGGCCGGCGATGGCACCGGTCATGATCGGCACGTTCAGGCCGTTGTCGGCCATCTGGTTGAAGAGCACGACACCGGTGTTCGGGAACGTGAAGGCGACGATCCCGTCGACGCCCTTGTTCTTCAGGCCGAGGACCTTCGAGGTCAGGTTGGTGTCGGTGACCTCGTGGGTCTCGGTGTCGACGACGGTGCCGCCGGCGGCCTCGATGGCCGGCTTGGCCGCCGCGCAGCCCTGCTGGCCGAAGGTCTGGTTCACGCAGACCAGGCCGATCTTCTTCTTGCCGAGCGTCTTCACCAGGTAGTCGACCTGGGCCTGCGTCGTGCCGGTCGTGCGGGGCCGGATGAGGAAGCCGTACTTGTTGCCGACCGACTGCGGCGCGCCGAGGAAGGCGTTGGGCGGCGACGAGAAGTAGATGAACGGCGTGGCGGCCCGGAGGATCTCCGGGGCCAGGGCCACGACGGTGGCCGAGTTCGGGAAGCCCATCATCACGTCGGGGTGCTTGTCGACGGCCCCGAGGAACTGGTTCTTGGCCTGGGCGTTGTCGGTCGGGTTGACCGGCACGCGCTCGAAGTCGACCTGCTGGCCGCAGATGCCGCCCTCGTCGTTGATCTTCTGGACGCCGAGCTCCCAGCCGTTGGCGTAGTAGGGCACGGCCTGGGCGCCTTCGCCGGTGGTCTCGGCCATGCCGATGATCTTCAGCGGTGCGTCGAGCTTGCAGGTGCCGTCGCCGCCCGGTGCCGCGGTGGAATCGGTCGACGCGTTGGTGGCGCCGTCGGTCTTCTTGTCATCCCCACCACACGCGGCGGCGACCAGCGCCAGCACGCACAGCAGGAGCGCGAAACGCTTCAGCTTCACTGAAATCCCCCAAAGTGTCGGTTCCCCGCCGAATGGGCGGGCCCCGCTGAACGTACGAGCCGAGGCTCGTCACGGTCAAACGGCTGTTTGAACTGCGTGAATGATTCACGCACCCGAGACTGTACGCATCAGACTCGGCATGCCGCTGGCATGTCGACATCGCAGTTCGCTACCGGGCCGTCGCTGACCTCTTCGATGACCGGGTTCGCGGGGTTCCCGCCGATGGCTGGGATCGACCGGCTCGGGCCGGCCAACAGGGGTCAGACCTGGCAGCCGGGGCAGTAGAACGCAGAGCGTCCCTGCCACTTCACCCGCTCGACGGTGTGCCGGCACCGGCGGCACGGCTCACCCTCGCGGGCGTAGACCTTGTGCTCGGCCGAGAACTGCCCAACGTTGCCGTAGAGGTCGCGGTACTGCTCGTCGGCCAGCGACGAGCCCCGCAGCTTGATCGCCTCCTGCAGCACCTCGCCCATGGCGCGGTACAGGCGACGAACCTCCTGGGTCGACACCGTCTCCGAGCCCCGGTCGTAGCGGAGGCCGGCCGCCCACAGGATCTCGTCGCTGTAGATGTTGCCGATGCCGGCCACGAACTTCTGGTCCATGAGCAGCGTCTTCAGCTTCACCTTGCGGTTGATGAGCCGGCGCCCGAACTCGTCCCAGCTCATGACGTCCTCGACGGGATCGAAGCCGAGCTCGGTCAGCTCCGGCGCCTCCTCGGCCATGGCCGCCTTGGAGACGACGTAGAGCTCGCCGAAGGTGCGGGGATCGACGAAGCGGATCTGCCCGCCCTGGGTGAACGTGATCGTCACGTGGGTGTGCTTGGCCACGGGGTCGCGCACGGCGGCCTTGAGCAACTGGCCGCTCATCCCGAGGTGCACGACCAGCCAGTCGTCGCCCAGGGAGAGGAGGAGGTTCTTCCCCCGCCGCTCGACGCTCTCGATCTTCTGGCCCTCGATGCGGGAGATGAACTGCTTCTTGGTGGTGTGGCGGCGGATGGAGCGGTTGCCGCTCACCTCGACCGACTTCACCCGCCGACCGACCGCCTCCTTCTCCAGGTCACGGCGAACCGTCTCGACCTCGGGCAACTCGGGCATCAGCCGGCCTCCTCGTCCCCGCCGGGGCGGAGCGACTCCCATGCCAGGCGGGCCGCCGCCTGCTCGGCCTGCTTCTTCGAACGCCCCTCGCCGCCGCCGAACCGACGGTCCCCGACCCGCACGGCGGCGAAGAACCGCTTCGCGTGGTCGGGCCCCTCGTCGAGGACCTCGTAGACGGGCAGCGTCTCGTAGACGCGCGCCGCCAGCTCCTGGAGCCGGGTCTTGTAGTCCTGGCCGCCGGGACCGGCCGCGGCGTCGGAGATCCGGTCGCCGAGCAGCCCGAGCACCAGCTCGGCCGCCGCGTCCCAGCCGCCGTCGATGTAGACGGCGCCGATCACCGCCTCGGTCGCGTCGGCGAGGATCGACGGCTTCTCCCGCCCACCCGAGGCGTCCTCGCCCTTGCCGAGGCGCAACGTCGGGCCGAGGCCGAGCTCGAGGGCGACCTCGGCCAGCGCCGCCGCGCTCACGACGGAGGCCCGCACCTTGGCCAGCTCGCCTTCGGGGAGCTCGGGGTAGGTGCGGAAGATGTGGTCGGTGACCACGAGGCCGAGCACGGCATCACCGAGGAACTCGAGGCGCTCGTTGGAGGCCTGGCCGGGCGACTCGGCGACCCACGAGCGATGGGCCAGCGCCCGCTGCAGGAGCTCCGGGTCCGCGAAGCGGTGGGCGAGCCGCCCACCGAGGGCTTCGATCGCCGCTTGCTCGCTCAGCTCAGGACGTGCCGAGTCGAGCGACCACGTAGTCGACGGCGTCTCGCACCGTCTTGAGGTCCTCGAGATCCTCGTCCTCGATGCGAAAGCCGACCGTGCGTTCACCGACTTCCTCCTCGATGGCTTCGACGAGCTCGATGAGGGCAAGGGAATCGGCTTCGAGGTCGTCCGCGAAGGACTGCCCCTCGGAGATGGTGCTCGCCTCGATCTCGAGGATGTCGGCGAGGCGGTCGCGGATCAGCTCGAAGACCTCCTGGCGGTCCATCGGGCCCTGTTCCACGTGGGTCTCGGCAGGCACGAGGCGGATGGTAGCCGTTTCACAAGCGGGCAAGCGGATGTGCCGCTCACTGCTCAGGCGGAGACGGCGACCGCCTGGCGGAGGTGGCCCACGAGGTCGCCCTCGACCATGTCGCGGGCGACGCCGACGGCGTTCACGATGGCCCGGGCCGACGAGGAGCCGTGGCTGATGATGCAGACGCCGTCGACCCCGAGGAGCATCGCTCCCCCGTAGGTGTCGGGGTCGAGATCGATGGCCAGGGGCTCGAGCGCCGGCCACACCTGGTCGAAGAGGGCGGCCAGCTCGGGCGTCGAGGTGAGCCGTTCCAGGATCGCCCTCTGCACGAAGCGCATCCCGCCTTCGAGCGTCTTGAGCACGACGTTGCCGGTGAAGCCGTCGGTGACCACGACGTCGACCTCGGTGGTCATGATGTCGCGGCCTTCGACGTTGCCGATGAAGTTCACGTTCGGAGCGGCCCGCAGGAGGCCGTTGGTCTCCTTCTCCTGGGCCCGGCCCTTGGTGTCCTCCTCGCCGATCGACAGGAGGCCGACCCGCGGGTTGGCCACGCCGAAGCGGGCGGTGGCGAAGGCGGCGCCCATCTGGGCGAACTGCACCAGCCACTCGGGCTGGACCTCGGCGTTGGCGCCGGCGTCGAGGAGGATCGTCGGCGTCGAGCCGGGCACCGGGATCGGCGTGGCGATGGCCGGGCGGGCCACGCCCTTGATCCGGCCCATCCGCAGCAGGGCACTGGCCATCGTGGCACCGGTGTTGCCGGCGCTGACCATGGCCGAGGCCTTCCCGTCACGCACGGCCTCGGCGGCGCGCACGAGCGAGGAGTCCTTCTTGCGACGCACCGACGACCCGGGGTCGTCGTGCATCTCGATCACCTCGGTGCAGGCGATGACGTCGAGGCCCAGGGGGTCGCCGATGCGGTCGGGCGGGCCGACCAGCACCACGGGCGTCCCGGCGTCCGCCGCCTGGCGAGCGCCGGCCACGATCTCGCCGGGAGCCTTGTCACCGCCGACGGCATCGACGGCGACGGGGAGCATGCTCAGCGGTGGCTCAGTCGACTTCCACGGCCTGACGGCCGTTGTACCAGCCGCAGGTCGGGCACACCACGTGCGGCAGCTTGGCCGAGGAGCAGTTCGGGCAGAGGCTGCGCGACGGGGCGACCAGCTTCCAGTTGGAGGCCCGGCGGCTGCGGCTCTTCGCCTTGCTCGTCTTCTTCTTGGGGACGGCCATCGCCGGCTCCTACTCGTGCTTCAGGTGGGACCGAGCGAGGATAGTGGCATCCGAGGCCCGACCGGTAGTCGGCCTGTTCCGCGGAAGCCCCGGGGCCGCAACCACGGGACAGCGGGCTGATGGGATCGGGCGTCCTCGTCAGGGTCGAAAGACGAAGGACGCTCTGAGGCGACGTTGGGCGCGCCCGAGTCCCGCGCTCGAACCGGCGACGGATTGACACCATTTTTGATGTCAA
>JAODBP010000020.1 GCA_025464025.1 Actinomycetes bacterium
GCTGCCGAAGCCGTACGGCAAGGGCCACCCCCCGATCTGGGTCGCCGCCGGCAACCCGCCCACGTTCCAGAAGGCCGGCGAGGCCGGCATCGGCGCCATCGCCTTCAACTTCGAGCCGATCTTCAACCTGAAGGGGCGCATCGACGCCTACAAGGAGGGGATCGCCAACTGCACCGACCCCATCGGCCAGTTCAAGAACGACAACGTGATGATCACCAACTCGGTCATCTGCTTCGAGGACCGCCAGCGGGCCCGCGACATGGTCTTCCGCAAGGGCCGGGGCTACCTCGTGTCGATGGTGAACCTGTACCACGACACCATGCCGAAGTCGACGGACGGCATCACCTGGCCGGACACGCCGATGAACCTGAAGGACCTCTCCAACGGCGACGACGACGCCCTCGTCGACAGCCTCATCGAGGGCGGGTTCCTCCTCTGCGGCAACCCGGAGGAGGTCGCCCAGCAGATCACCAACTGGGGCGACGTCGGGATGGACCAGCTGGTGTTCGGCCTCCCGATCGAGGGGCTGCACCACGACGAGTGCCTCGAGATCCTCGAGCTCTTCGGGGACAAGGTCATCCCCGAGTTCGACAAGGACCGCAAGCACTCGACCGACTACTACCGCGAGACGGCCGTGCCGAAGTTCGAGAAGTTCTCGAAGCCCCTGCCCGAGGGCGTCACCTGGCCGACGATCATCCCCGAGTCGGCCCTCAAGCCGCTCGACGCCTAGCACCGGCCAGGCCCCATGCCTCGCGACAGCACCGAGACCAAGGCCCGCCTCCTGCGGGAGGCGGAGCGGCTGTTCGCGAGGCGTGGGGCCTGGCAGGTCACCGTCCGGGAGATCACCCAGGCGGCGGGCCAGCGCAACGTGTCGGCCCTGAACTACCACTTCGGCTCCCGTGAAGGCGTGCTCGACGCCATCCTCACCCGCCACGGCGACCCCACCGACGAAGCGCGCGGCGAGCACCTGGCCGCCGTCGGCCGCGACGCCCCGTCGCGCGACCTCATGGCCGCCCTCGTCGTGCCCTACGCCTCGCACCTCGGCACGCCGGAGGGCCGCGACTACCTGCGGATCGTGGCCCAGCTCACCGGCCAGTTCAGCACCTGGCGCGACGCCAACCCCGGGGTCGGGCCGTGGCTCATCGAGATCCTCGGCATCCTCGAGGGCCGCCCCGACGACGTGCCCGCGCCGCTGCGCCGGGAGCGCGTCGTCGAGTCGATCATGCTCATGACGGCCGCCCTCTCGGAGCGGGCCCGGGCCATCGAGTCGGCACGCGACCTCGAGCTCGACGAGCCCACGTTCGTGGCCAACCTGACCGACGTGCTGGTCGGGATCCTGGAAGCACCCGTGCGCGGCCCCCTCCCGGTGCTTCGCACTCGCTAACTTCTCGCCATATGCGCGTCTCCGTCGGCCTCCCCACCCATCGCGTCGACCTCGGAGACGAGTTCGTCTCCGCCGACGGCCTCGCCGAGATGAGCCTCGCCGCCGAGCAGGCCGGCTTCTGGGCCGTCTCGGTGACCGACCACCCGTTCCCGTCGGACACGTGGATGAAGTACGGCGGGCACTTCGCCCTCGACCCGTTCTCCACGCTCGCCTACATGGGTGCGGCGACCTCGACGATCAAGCTCCACACCAACCTGCTGGTCGTCGCCTACCGGAACCCGTACCTCGCCGCCCACCAGGTCGCCACCCTCGACCGGCTCTCGGGCGGGCGGGTCGTGCTCGGCGTCGGCGCCGGCTACCTCGAGCCCGAGTTCGACGTGCTCGGTGCCGACTTCGCCAACCGCAACGACATCACCGACGACGCCATCGTGAAGATGAAGCAGGCGTGGACGGGCGAGAGCATCGACGGCCACACCATGCGGCCGACCCCGGCCCAGGCCGGCGGACCGCCCATCTGGATCGGTGGCAACAGCAAGCGGGCCGCTCGCCGCGCCGTCGAGCTGGCCGACGGCTGGTCGCCGTTCCCCAGTGGCAACCCGAAGATCGCCGAGCGGACCCGGACGACGTCGATCATGTCGCCGGCCGACCTGAAGGTCATGGTCGACTACACGAAGGAGCAGGCCGAGAAGGTCGGCCGCACCGCACCGCTCGACGTGATCTTCATGCCGATCAGCATGACGATGTTCGCCGACGCCCCCGAGTGGACGTCCGACGGGGTCGTCGAAGAGGTCCACGCCCTGGCCGAGGCCGGCATGACCGGGATGACGGTCACGTTCGAGGCCGAGAGCCGCAAGGAGCTGGCCGAGACCCTCGCCCGCTTCGGCGACGAGGTGCTCTCCCGGTTGCCAGAGTGAGCGAGCGAAGCGAGCTCACCATGAGCACAGGCTTTGTGAGGCGCCCTGGCGCCGAACGCCTCATTGGTGCCTCGTGCCCCGGACGCCGTCGAAGTGACGAGCAGACCTGCGGGGCGCACCAATGAAGCGGCGGGGGCGGCCACCGAGCTTCTCCCGCGAGGAGCTCGTCGCCACCGCGCGCGAGCTCGGCCCCGACGGCATCGGCCTCCAGCAGGTGGCGGCCGCCCTCGGCGTCTCCCGGACCAGCCTCTACTGGCACGTCCGGGACCAGGACGAGCTGGGCGAGCTGGTCCTGGCCGAGCTGGTCGAGGAGGCCGGCAGCGAGGTGGGGACCGGCGCCTGGGCGCCGCCGCCCGAGTCGGGTTGGAGCGCCTGGCTCGACGCCTACGCCCGCGTGCTCCGTCGCTGCCTGCTCGCCGGCGGTCCGTGGCTCCGCTACGGCACCGGCCGCCTCTTCTACACCCGGGGCACCCTGCGCACGGCCGACGCCGTCCTCGGCGTGCTGCTCGACGACGGCTTCGACCTCCAGCAGGCGACCCGCGCCTTCGTCTTCGTGTCCGAGGTCGTGTACGCCAACGTGCGGGCGACCTCCGAGGTCGACCTCCCGAAGGAGGAGGGCCGCGACGCGTTCCTCACCGAGCTGCGCTCGCTGGCCAACGACGACCTGACCGTCCTCCGCCGGGCGGCCCGAGAGGTGCGCAACTCCTACGAGATGCAGTTCGAGTACGACCTCGCCGCCGCCCTCGCCGGCATCGCGGCGAGGGCGGGCGTCGAGCAGCCCTGACGCCGCCGAGCGCCGGCAGCCCGGCCGTCAGCGGTTGGCGATGCGATCGATCTGGTCGCGCTGCTCGTAGATGAGCCGCACGAGCCAGTAGCGGAAGTACCGCCGCAGCGACATGGTGAGGAACAGCCCGGTGCCGGCGATCGTCAGCGCCATGCCGAAGTTGCCCATGGCGTTGTAGCTGGCGAAGTCGAGCGAGCTCTCGGTGCCCTGGGTCAGGATCCAGCTGAGCATCGACATCACGACGCCGACGACCATGGCCAGGCCGCCGATGATGGACCAGGTCCGCTCGGGGTTGGCCCGACCTCCGGTCACCTTCAGCTGCTCGACCTCGGCCTGGAACTGCTGGAGGCGGGGCGACAGCTCGGGTTCGGCGGGGACTTCGGTGGCAGTCATGGGGTCTCCTTGCGTGGTCACGGTCGTCCTTTACGCGGAGGCGCCGAGGTAGGCCGCAGCCAGCTCCTCGGCGATCTCCTGGGGCGGGCCGGTGCGCGTGATGCGCCCGTGCAACATGATCGAGGCAACCGTCGAGACGCCGAGGATGGCCTGGGCGAACTGCTCGACGATCAGGATGGAGATGCCTTCGCGGGCCAGGTCGGCGACCCGCTCGTAGAGCTCCTCCACGATGAGCGGGGCCAGCCCCATCGACAGCTCGTCGAGGAGGAGCAGGGCCGGCTTGGTCGCGAGGGCCCGGGACATCGACAGCATCTGCTGCTCGCCGCCCGAGAGCGTGCCGGCGATCTGCTTGCGCCGCTCCTTGAGCCGGGGGAACTGGGCGAACGCCTGCTCCTGGATCTCGGCGAAGCCGACGCCGGCGTGGGTGTACATGCGGAGGTTCTCGGTCACCGTGAGGTTCGGGAAGATGCCGCGACCCTCGGGGACGAGGCACACGCCGGCCCGGGCCAGTGCGTCGCTCGAGGTGCCGTTGACCTCGCGGCCGTTGATGAGGATCTGGCCGGCCGACGGGACGATCTGGCCGCTGCACACGCCGAGCGTCGTCGTCTTGCCGGCCCCGTTCGGGCCGAGCAGGGCGTAGACCTGGCCGGCCTCGAGCACCAGGTCGACGCCGTGGAGCACGTCGATGGTGCCGTAGCCGGCCCGCAGGCCCCGCAGCTCCAGGAGCGGTGCGATCTCCATCAGACCACCTCCTCGATGGCGGTGCCGAGGTAGGCGGCCTGGACCGCCGGATCGGCCTGGATCATGGCCGGCACCCCGTGGGCGATGATCTTGCCGAAGTCGAGCACGTAGATGTACTCGCAGGTGCCCATCACGAACGACATGTCATGCTCGACGAGGAGCACGGCCAGCCCGTCCTTCACGAGCACCCGCAGGAGCTTGGCCATCTCCTCGGTCTCCTCCTCGTTGAGGCCCGAGGAGGGCTCGTCGAGCAGGAGGACCTTGGGCCCGGTGGCCAGCGCCCGGGCCAGCTCCACCAGGCGGGCGGTGCCGGTGGGCAGGGTGCCCACCATGTAGTCGGCGACGTTGGTGAGGCCGACGCTCTCGAGGATCTCCTCGGTCACCGCCTTCGGGTCGATGGTGCGATCCCAGGCCCGGCGCTGCTCGGCGGCGACCAGCACGTTGTCGCGGGCCGAGAGGCTGCTGAACGCCTCGAGCTTCTGGAACGTGCGGGCGATGCCCATCCGAGCCCGCTTGAACGGGCTCTTGTCGGTGATGTCGGCGCCCTGGAACTGGACCCGGCCCGACGTGGGCTCCTGGAGCCCGGTGATGACGTTGAAGCACGTCGTCTTGCCCGCGCCGTTGGGGCCGATGAGGCCGGTGACCC
>JAODBP010000040.1 GCA_025464025.1 Actinomycetes bacterium
TGGAGCCGGTCCTCGTAGGCGATGGCTGACCCGAAGGCGCACACGTCGGGGTGCATGCGGTACGAGCGGTCGAGGAACACTCCCCGGTCGGCCGGCACCGTGGGGTGGCCGTCGAGCACGTGCTGCAGCGCCGACCGGCCGGCGCCGGGCGGGTGGGTGCCCTTCGACACCTGGGCCAGCTGCTGGGGGTCGCCGAGCAGCACGAGGTCGACGGCGGCGCCGCTGACGGCGAGCACGTCGGCCAGCGACCGCTGGCCGGCCTCGTCGACCACCAGGACGTCGAGGGTGCCGTCGAGCTCCGGCCGGGCGAACAGCCAGGCCGTGCCGGCGACCACGTCGACCGCCTGGAGGCCGAGGGCGGCGTCGACCTCCTCGTTCTTGTCGGTGCAGGCCACGCCGTCGACACCGCAGCGCTGGAGCTCGCCGGCCTTCTGGAGGATGCGGATGGGCTGGCCCTCGTCGGCCGCCCGCTGCACGATCTCGGCCAGCAGGTTGCCGATGGCGCTGTGGCTCTGGGCCGTGACGCCCACCCGCTTCCCGCGCCGCACGGCGTCGACCACCAGGGCGGCGCCGGCGAACGTCTTGCCGGCGCCGGGCGGGCCCTGCACGGCCAGGCAGGCGCCGAGGAGGTCGGGCACGAGGCGGCGCACGGCGTCGGTGCCACCCTCGCCCTCGCGCTGGAGCGAGGCTCCGGGGGCGAGTCCGAACACGCGGGGCGGCCGGCGACGGAGGAGGTCGAGCGCGGCCCGGTGCCGGGGCGGGTCGCCGACCGGGTGCTCGACCACGGCGGCGGCCAGCCGCTCGACCGCCTCGCGCGGCACCTTGTTGTCGATGGGCGGCGGGGGGACGAGCGAGGTCGGGTGCTCCCAACCACCGGCCTTGCCTCGCTTGAGGTCGACGGTGCCGGCGCCGAGGTCGAGGGCCACGATCTCGCCGGCGCCCTTCTCGGTCCGCGGGTCGCGTGGCTTGTCGCCGACCTTCCACTTGTGCTCCTGGGCCGGGTCGAAGGCGTAGCGGTACACCGCCGAGCGCCCCAGGTCCTCGACCACGTCGACGAAGGTGAGCTCGCCCAGCGACTCCCGGTCGTTGACCAGCTCCTCGTCGGTGCGCGCGAGCCGGTCGAACCAGGCCCACCACTCGGGCCGGGCCTCCCGCCGGTGCCAGCCCAGGAGCTGGGCCAGGAGCCACCGGCCCTGCTGGTCGTCGTCGCGCTCCTCGGGGTGGTCGGGAACGGCGGCCAGCAGGGCGGTGGCCAGGGCCAGGCTGCGGGCGTCGGCCTCGGCCACCCCCTCGGACGGGGCGCTCTCGACCACCTCGGGCCGTGGCACCTCGGGCAGCTCGCCCCGGCGGGCCTCGAGCCAGTCGCGCAGGCCCAGGGTGGAGACGCAGTCGAGCTCGTTGTAGGCCCGGATGGCCTCGAGCACGCCGGCGTCGCCCGACTCGATCCACTCCTCGTAGGCCACGATCGACGAGCCGCCGTCGGTGATGCCGCCTTCGCGGGCGGCCAGGTAGAGGGGCTCGAGCTTCTTGAGCCCGTAGCCCTCCTGGGACACCCGCACGCCCTGGCGCACGACCCGGTAGAGGTCGACGAGCACGTCGCCCCGGAGGAGCCGGTCGACCTCGGCCTCGCGGGTGGCGTGGCGCCCGGCCAGCTTCTTCAGCGCCGTGGCCTCGTAGGGCGCGTAGTGGTACACGTGCATGGCCGGATCGGCGTCGAGCCGGGTGACCAGCAGGTCGACCAGGCCTTCGAACGCCCGCCGCTCGGCCACCTCGTCGTGGCCCCAGAAGGCGTGGTAGGTGCCGTCGGCCTCGACCACGCCGAACAGGTACTCGAGCCCGGCTTCGCCGGCCCACGGGTCGCCCTCCATGTCGAAGAACAGGTCGCCCGGCGACGGCGGGGGCAGCACGGCCAGGCCCCGGCCCGGCTCGGGGTCGAGCAGCTCGTAGCGCACCTGCCCGTCGACCCGCTGGGCCAGTTGGAGCCGAGCCTGGTGGCGCACCCGGTCGGCCGTGGCCTGCCCCATCCCCGGGATGCGCTCGCCGACCTCGGAGCCGGCCAGCCCGGTGAGCGTGGTGATGCCGACGGCGCCGAGCTTCGCCACCATGTCGCGCCGCACCCCGGCCACCAGGCTGAGGTGGTCGTCGGCCCGGCGCCGCGCCGCGCAGTCGTCGGCCCACGGGCAGACGGCGCAGTGGTTGACCGGGTGCGGGTACGGCGGCTCGGCGGCGATCCCGTCGACGAAGGCCTCGAGCCGGGCCTTGGCCGCCCGGAAGTAGGCCATGGCATCGGCGGTGCGGTGGCGATGGCGCTCGCCGTCGCCGGTGACGACCTCGACCTCGGCGGGCAGCCGGCCCTGGACCCGGCCCACGTGCTCGGCGTAGCTGCACAGCTGGAGCACGGCCGCCGGCTTGGCCCGCCGGGCCAGCTTGGTGTCCGCCACCTCGTAGGACCAGGGCCCGAGGTCGCTCGGCACCTCGATCCGGAGCAGGAAGTCGGCGTGGCCCCGCCACCGGCCATCGAAGAACGTGGCCTGGAAGATCACGTCGGCCCCGGCCCGCATGGCGGCGACGGTCTCGGCCTCGGCGGCCAGCAACTGCTCGGGCGAGGAGCCGCTGGCCGTGATCTCGACGACCTCCCGGCCCTCGGCCTTCAGCCGGGCCAGCTCCCGCCGCTCGTGCTCGTCGCCCCGGCGGCGCAGGACCTCGAGCTCGGGATCGTCGCGCTCGGGCCGCTCGAGCAGCCCCTCGACCACCATGCGGTCGAGGGCGCTGCGACGCTCGCAGGCCAGGAAGGCCACGAGGTCCGAGGGCGAGAGGACGATCCCGCGGGAGGAGCGATGCACTCCGACGAGTATGACGCCGGGGTGTGACGGCGGGACGCGAGGGTTCGGGGCTAGGTGCCCGACTCGCCGCGCTTGGCGATGACGTGGTCGATCAGGCCGTAGGTCTTGGCCTCCTCGGCCGTGAACCAGCGGTCGCGGTCGGAGTCGGCCTCGATCTGGTCGGTCGTCTGGCCCGAGTGGTGCGCGATGCGCTCGGCCATGACCTTCTTCACGTAGGACATCTGCTCGGCCTGGATGGCGATGTCGGTCGCCTGGCCCCGGACCCCGCCCGAGGGCTGGTGCATCATGATCCGGGCGTACGGGAGGCTGTAGCGCTTGCCCGGGGCGCCGGCGCAGAGCAGGAACTGCCCCATCGAGGCGGCGAGGCCCATGCACACCGTGGCCACGTCGGGCTTGATGAACTGCATGGTGTCGTAGATCGCCATGCCGGAGGTGATGACACCACCGGGGCTGTTGATGTACAGCCAGATGTCCTTCGTGTCGTCCTGCGCCTCGAGGTAGAGGAGCTGGGCGATGATCAGGTTGGCGATGTTGTCCTCGACCTCGCTGCCGAGCACGACGATCCGGTCCTGCAGCAGGCGGTTGAACACCTCGGACTGGGGGTTGCCCCACCCACTGTCCTTGGCCGAGAAAGGCGGCATCTCCATAGGGGGTGCAGGCTACCGGGCGTGCACGCGGTCCTGGCGCGCCAGAGGCCGGCGACCCGTGGGTCACCGGCCTCTGGGCAGGTCAGAGCGCCCTCAGGTGCTCAGTACTTGACGACGCGGGCTCGCGGCGGGCGGTCCACCGAGAGCATGCAGGCGCTGGTGGCCGGTCCCCGGGTCGGGAGCGGGCACGGGTAGTTGAGCCGGTGCGTGAACACGGCGGCGGGCCTGATGTTGGTGCCGCTGTACCACTGGGTGGTGCGCGCCCACTGCTGCGTGTCGGGCATGGCTCCCAGCTTCTGCTTGGCGAGGGCGGCGGCCAGGCGGTCGGTGGTGACGGTGTTGCCGAGCGACCAGATGGCCGACGCCAGCCGCTGGATCGAGAAGCAGATGCCGGTGGAGCCGGTCCAACGGGCGCTGTTGATGTCCGTCTCGTTGAACTGGTATTGGCGCTGGTCGAGCTGCTTCGCCAGCGTCGACGTGCACATCTTCCCGTACGGGGTCTCCTTGACCACGCCGAGGCGCCAGCCGTTCCGGCTGATGAACTCGACGGAGTAGAAGCCGACGTCGTTCATGAAGGCGACGGCGTCGGCGCCGGCGGCACGGACGATGCCGGCCATGTTCGAGTCGCTGTGCAGGGCGTCGATGCCCGGGCCCCACGTCTGGGCCCGGAAGTTCTGGGCCTTCATCTCCCGCATCACCGCGCCGATCGAGGCGACGCTGACGTCGGTGGAGACGACCATGAGGTTGACGCCGGAGTCCTTGAAGCGACGGATGGCGTTCGTGATGCCGGCGGTGCAGACGTTGCCGGTGCACGGGAGCACCTCGAGGTCGGCGTCGACGCCGACCTTCTTCAGCGGGTCGATGTAGTCGTCGCGGGCCTGGGCCGTCGACGTCGCCCGGATCTGGTTGGTGAGGACACCGACCTTCTTGCCCTTGAACAGCTGGTCGGCGGCGCCGTCCTTGATGAAGGCGAGGGCGGTGTAGTCAGACGCCGGGTAGCGGCTGAAGACCCGGCCGCTCGACTGCGTGTAGTCGGCTGCCGGCGTCTCGGCGGCGGCCATCGAGAGCGTCTTGTGGTTGATCGAGACGCACCGCTGGATCTGCGGCATGCCGGTGCCGAAGTTGACGAGGGACTTGAAGTCCTCGGTGACCTTCAGGCACAACGCCTGGAGGTGGCCCTGGAGATCAGGGGCCAGCACGTTGTACAGCGCCTTCTTGAACACGATCTTGCGGCCGTTGATGCCGCCGCACTGCTCGTTGATGACGTCGACGTAGGCCTTGTAGGCCCCGTCGAAGTCCATCTGGTCGACGCCGGCGAGCCGCTTGAGGGCGGCGACGTCGAGCGACGTGTCCGAGAACGTGATCGTGCTCGGCGTGACGCCGGGGCTGCTCGTGTTCTTGGCGCCGGGCGGCGCGGTGTGCTTCTGGCAGAACACGTTCGTGGTGTCGAACGGGTTCGGGCCGGTCTGGGCGGCGGTGACGCTCGACGCCGACGACGTCGGTGCCAGCGCCAGCATCCCTGCCAGCATTGCGATGCAGGCCGCGAGCGCGGTCATGCGGAACGGATGCCGTCTCGGCATGTGTGATCTCCCCCTGGTTGTCCCCCGAATGGGCCGGGGCGACCACGACGCGGGCGTGCGGCGCTCCGGCTCCCCCGCCGGAACCGCCCGACCCGTCTCGTCATCCCCCCGGATGCAGCTCACCGATGCCGTGACGGCCATCGGTTTCAAACGAGTGTGTGAGCGACGCGTTGGCCTGTCAACGGCCGTTCCTCTGTCGCTGCTGGAACCGCTGGACTACGGCAAATACCCCCTACGCGGTGGTTGTGCCGACGGAGGGAGTCGAACCCTCACTGCCAGGTACCTAAAACCTGTGCCTCTGCCGTTGGGCTACGTCGGCGCCCGACCCCCATCCTGCCGCTCACCGACGCCGCTCGTACCAACCGGCACGCTGGTGCACCCACCCGTCGCGCTCGAGGTCGACGAGGTGCACGGCGACCGGTCCGAGCGGCGCGCCCAGCCGGTCGGCCACCTGCTCGAGGGTGCTCGCCTCCCAGCCCACCGCATCGAGCACCCGGCCGGCGTCACCCTCGGGCCCGGCCGGGGCGGCCCGCTGCCACACCCCGCCGTCGAGGCCGAGGGCCACCAGCACGTCGGTGGCGTCGCGCGCCGGCGGGCTCCCCGCCGCCAGGAGGGCGTTGGTGCCGGCGCTGGCCGGGCTCCGCACCGACCCGGGCACGGCCATCACCGTTCGGCCCCGGTCGAGGGCGGACTCGACCGTGTGCATCGAGCCGCCCCGGGCGTGGCTCTCGACGACGACCACGACGTCGGCCAGCCCGGCGATGATCCGGTTGCGGGCCGGGAACCGCCACCGCTCCGGCCACACGCCCAGCGGGTACTCGGTCAGGACGCACCCTCGATCGCCGACGGCCCGCCACAGGTCGGCGTGGCGCCGGGGGTAGACGACGTCGAGCCCGGTGGCCACCACGCCCACCGGCGCCGCCCCACCGGCCAGCGCCCCGGCGTGGGCGGCGCCGTCGATGCCGAGGGCCAGGCCCGACACGACGCACACCCCGGCCTCGGCCAGCTCACGCCCGAGCTGGCGAGCCACCTCCCGCCCGGCGTAGGAGCACCGGCGGGTGCCGATCACCGCGACCCGCGGCCGGTCGAGCACGGCCGGGTCGCCCCGGGCGAACAGCACCGCTGGCGGCTCGGGGTCGTCGAGCAACGGCGCCGGCCACCCCGGTGCGCCGGGCACCAGCACCCGGACGCCGGCCCCCTCGTGGGCCGACCACAACCGCTCGACGTCGGTGACGGCGACCCGCGAGCGCCACCGCTCGATCGTCGCTTCGGGCACGCCTTCGAGCGGCCGACCGGCCCGCACCGCCGACCACGCCTCCTGGGGCGACAGCCCGGCCAGCAGCTCGGCGAGCCGGGCCGGACCCATCCCCGGGAGCGAGGCCAGGGCGGCCAACCACGCCTCGGCCGGCAGCTCGCTGCGCTCGCTCATGCCGCCACCCCCAGCACGTCGGGCTCAGCCCGGAGCTGGAGGGCGAGGCCGACGTCCTCCTCGCCCACCGGCCCGTCGCGCCCGGCCAGGTCGGCCAGCGTCCGCGCCACCCGTCGCACCCGATGCAGGCCGCGACCGCTCAGCGAACCGGCCCGGAGGGCGAGGTCGAGCATCCGCAGGGCGCCCGGGCTCACCGGCGCCAGGTCGTCGAGCAGGTTCGCCGGCAGCTCGGCGTTGCACCGGACGCCCCTCGTCGCCGCCCGGTCGCGGGCGCCCCGCACCCGGGCCGCCACCTCGGCCGTCGACTCGCCGGGCTGCCCGCCGAGCAGCTCGCCCGGATCGGGCTTGGCCACGTCGACCCGGAGGTCGAACCGGTCGACCAACGGCCCGGTGAGCCGCCGGGCGTAGCGGGCCCGGGCGTCGTCGCTGCACCGGCACGCACCGGGTGGCCCACCCCGCCCGCACGGGCACGGGTTGGTGGCGGCCACCAGGAGGAACCGGGTCGGGAACGTGGCCGACCCGAGCGCCCGGCTCACCCGCACGGCGCCCTCCTCGAGGGGCTGGCGCAGCCCGTCGAGGACCGAGGGCGGGAACTCACCCAGCTCGTCGAGGAAGAGCACGCCGTGGTGGGCCAGCGAGATCTGCCCCGGCCGCAGCACCGACGACCCACCCCCGACGAGGGCCACCGCCGACACCCCGTGGTGCGGCGCCCGGTACGGCGGGCGCCGGACCAGACCCCCGACCGACAGGGGGAGGCCGGCCGCCGAGTGGACGCGCGTGACCTCGAGGGCGGCGGCGTCGTCGAGGTCGGGCAGCAGCCCGGGCAGCCGGGCCGCTAGCATCGTCTTGCCCGCACCCGGCGGGCCGACGAGCAGCAGGTGGTGACCACCCGCGGCCGCCACCTCGAGGGCGAGCCGGGCCACCCGCTGCCCCCGCACGTCGGCCAGGTCGGGGCCCGGGGGCGGGGGCAGCTCGGGCGGCAGCGCCGGCGGGTCGGGCCACGGCGCCTCGCCGGTGATGGCGGTGACGACGTCGAGCAGCGACCCAACGGCCCGCACCCGATGCCGGCCGGCGAGACCGGCCTCCCCCGCGCTGGCCGCGGCCACCACGACCGTCGGCGCGTCGATGGCGTCGACGAGCGGCAGCGTGCCCGTCACCGGCCGCACGGCACCGTCGAGCCCGAGCTCACCCACGAACGCGCACCCCTCCACGGCATCGGCCGGGACGTCGCCGTTCGCCGCCAGCAGCCCCATGGCGATGGCCAGGTCGAGCCCCGGCCCCTGCTTGCGCACGCCGGACGGGGCCAGGTTCACCGTCACCTTGCGGAGCGGCCACGGCAGCGACGACGACAGCAGCGCGGCCCGCACCCGGTCGCGCGACTCGCGGCAGGCCGCGTCGGGCAGCCCGACGATGGTGAAGCCGGGCAGGCCGTTCGAGACGTGGACCTCGACGCGGACGGGACGGCCTTCGACGCCGTGGAGCACGGCGGACGGAACGGTGGCGAGCACGACGCCTCCTCGGAGCAGGACCAGCTGCATCGGGGAAGCGGTGCAGGACGACCGTACCGAGGGCGTGTGACAGTGAGGCCCCCGCCCGCCCGCTACCGTCGCTGGCCGTGCGGATCGCCATCGCCTCCGACCACGCCGGGTTCCGCCTCAAGGGCGTCGTCGTGGACCACCTGACCGCCCACGGCCACGCGGTCGACGACCTCGGCACCCACAGCGAGGAGCCCGTCGACTACCCGGTCTTCTGCGCCGCCGCCGGCCGGGCCGTCGTGCGCGGCGATGCCGAGCTCGGCATCGTCATCGGCGGCAGCGGTCAGGGCGAGCAGATCGCGGCCAACAAGGTGCACGGCGTCCGGGCCGCCCTCTGCCACGACCTGACCACGGCGCAGCTGGCCCGCTCCCACAACGACGCCAACGTGCTGTCGCTCGGCGGCCGGCTCCTCGGCGAGACCCTCGCCCTCGCCATCGTCGACGAGTTCCTCGGCGGCACCTTCGAGGGCGGCCGGCACCAGGCCCGCCTCGACCAGCTCCGGGCCATCGAGCAGGAAGAGTGCTCAGGGACGTGAGCTAGCCATGGGCTTCAACCCGCACCGGAAGTACAAGCGCACCAACGCCGACTACCTGGTCGTCGCCGCCGCCGTCGTGCTCACCGCGCTGCTCGTGCTGTGGGCCGTCGGTGCCCTCTGACCCCGAGCACCTCGGCGAGCTGGAGGTCCGGTTCCTCCACCCCTTCCAGGCGACCAAGCGCTACACGTGCCCGGGCTGCCACCACGACATCCTCCCCGGCACCGGCCACTACGTCGTGGTGCCCGTCGAGGCGCCCGACCTGCGCCGCCACTGGCACAAGCCGTGCTGGGAGCGACGCGCTTCACAGACCACGAGGCGATAGCAGCAACGAGGTCGGGCGCCTAGGTTCGGGGCATGGCGTTCGACACCACCACCGGCCAGGTCATCGACGGCGTCCGGCTCGACGGCTAGGTCGCCGTCGTCACCGGCGCCTCCACCGGGCTCGGTCTGGAGACGGCCCGAGCGCTCGCCGCCACCGGGGCGACCGTGGTGCTCGGCGTGCGCTCGAGGGAGAAGGGCGCGGCAGCGGCCGAGGCGATCCGCGCCCGGATCCCCGACGCCGCCCTCGAACAGGGCGTGCTCGACCTCGCGTCGCTGAAGAGCGTCCGCTCGTTCGCCGCCGAGTTCCTGGACTCGGGTGACCGGCTCGACCTGCTGATCAACAACGCCGGCGTGATGTTCACGCCGTTCGAGCGAACGGCCGACGGCTTCGAGCTCCAGTTCGGCACCAACCACCTTGGCCACTTCCTGCTCACCGCGCTGCTGGCCCCGGCCCTCGTCGCCGCCGCACCCGGGGCGCGGGTCGTCAACCTCTCCTCCGGCGGCCACCGCTCGTCCGACATCCTCTGGGACGACCCGAACTACGAGACCCGCCCCTACGACAAGTTCGAGTCGTACGGGCAGGCCAAGACGGCCAACATCCTCTTCACCCGCGAGCTCGACCGGCGCTACGGACCGGTCGGCGTGCACTCGTTCGCCGTGCACCCCGGGATGATCGTCACCGAGCTGGGCCGCCACATGACCAGCGACGACCGGCACACCCTCGCCGAGAAGTTCAAGGCGTCGCCCACCGGTGCGAGGCCCGAGTACAAGACCGTGGAGCAGGGCGCCGCCACCTCGGTGTGGGCGGCCGTGGCCCCCGAGCTCGACGAGCACGGCGGCGCCTACCTCGCCGACGTCGCGGTCAGCGACGACGACGCCCCCTGGACCCGAGATGCCGACGCGGCCGCCCGGCTGTGGGCGATGTCCGAGGAGCTGGTCGGCCAGCCGTTCCCGGCCCCGTAGGGCCGGGAACGGCGGACCTCACTGCACGGCGAGGAGCGCTAGCTCTCGTACTTGTGGACGATGCGGTCCGGTCCGAGCTGGACCTTGTCGACCACGTTGCCCGACGCCTTCTGGACGTTGGCGTCGTCGCAGCCGAGCTCGCCACCCGTCGCCGGGTAGACCTGCACCCACTCGGTGCCCTTCAGGCTGACCACGGCCTCGCAGGACGAGGGCGTGTTCGTGCCGGGGTCGGCCTTGCCGGAGAGGCCGCCGCCGTCCCACTCGTGGACGCCCTGGCCGTACTTCAGCACGCAGTCACGGGTGACGGTGGAACCGCAGGACTTCACCGCGGTGGCCCACAGCAGGAACGCCGAGGTGGCGTGGATGCCGAGGTCGCTGATGTCCCCACCGTCGGCCTTGACCAGGTCCATGTACTGCTTGGTGGCCGGGTTCTTGTCGGCGTACTCGAACGGCACGTCCTGGAGCCGGACGAAGATGTGGTCACCGAAGCCGTTGGTGTTCCACTTGGCCAGGCTCTGGTCGTAGAAGTTCGCCTGGAGCAGCCAGTCCGGGTGGTAGTCGAGCTGGTTGGCGGCCTCGAGCACGTTCTCGAAGTTCGGGTACGGCGAGCCGACGAAGGTGACGACCTCGGCCCCGCAGCCCTTGAGCTTCTGGACGAACGGCTTCCAGTCCGACTCACCGGCGATGTTGTAGATCTGGTCGCACTTCAGGTCGACGAGCCCGACCTTGGGCCAGGTCGACTTCGCCTTCTCGGCCGTGTCGATGGTCGCCGCGTAGTTGGCGTACATGAACGCCAGCTTCTTGGCCTTGTCCGGGTAGGTCTTGCCGTAGTAGTTCGCCTCGGTGATCGGCTGGAGGTCGACCGGGTTCGGCACCGCCGAGATCATCTGCGGGCCGTTGGCGAACTCGGGGCTCACCGCGTAGGTCGGGAACGCCAGCAGCTTGCAGCCGAGACGGGCCTGCTCCTGGCCGGCGTCGAACGCGAAGCCTTCGCCCACCAGGGCGAAGACCTTGTCGTTGCACGCCTGGGTGATGGCGTTGTTGACCTCGGTGATCTTGGCGTCGTAGTACTTGCCCTCGATCGGACGGCCGTTGATGCCACCCTGGTCGTTGCACCACTTGATGATCGCCTTCATGGCGTCGGACATCTCGTGGTTGAGGCCGGGCGAGGCCGAGTAGCCGGCGTCGTCGCCGTAGCCGATCGTGATGCCGGTGTCGGTCACGCCGACGTCGGTGGCGCCCTTGGCGTCACCCTTTCCGCACGGCGAGTCGAGCGTGCCGAACTTCGAGTTGTCGGCCGTCGCAGCGGTCGTGGTCGTGCTGTCGCCGGTTGCGTTGCCGTCCTTGCGGTCCGAGCCGCAACCCACCGCCACGATCGCAGCGACCGCCAGCAAGGCGGCGATCCGTGTCCATCTCTTCCGCATCTCTGCTCCCATCTGTAGGCGCATGTGCGCCCCCCCAAAAAAAACGAACGGCACCTTCAGCTCTTCGCGGCTGGCGACCCCCTCGCTCGGCCCGCAGGAACGCCCGGGACCCTACGAAGCGGTAGGACCGACGTCAACGAATGCACAACGCATTCACCTGCGCGCCTCACCGGAAGGCGGGGATGA
>JAODBP010000064.1 GCA_025464025.1 Actinomycetes bacterium
CCTTCCGGCGCCTCGACCGCCCGCTTCTTGCCGAGCAGGACGAGGACGACGAGCACGGCGATGTAGGGCAGGGAGTCGAGGGCGAACTGGTTGATGTGCCAGCCCCGTGCCTGCAAGGCCGGGGAGAGGGCGAGGGCGGCACCGAAGAGGTACGACCCCCCCATGGCTGCGAGCGGTCGGCGGGCGGCGAAGATCACGACGGCGACGGCGACGAAGCCCCGGCCCTGGGTCATGTTCTCGAACCACGAGTTGGCGTAGGCCGTCGAGAGCTGGGCGCCACCGACCCCGGCGAGGAAGCCGCCGGTCACGACCGCGAGGTACTGGATCCGGCGCACGTCGTGGCCGTAGGTGGCCAGCACCTCGCTGCGCTCGCCGGCCCCGCGGATGAGGAGGCCGAGCCCGGTGCGCTGGAGCACGAACCACGCCACCGGCACGAGCACGAAGCTCAGGTAGGTGAGCGGGTCGTGCTGGAAGAGGATCTCGCCGACCCACGGGATCTTCGAGAGCAGGGGGACCTTCCAGATCGTGAAGTTGTTGATGATCGAGGCCACGTAGGCAGCACCGAACAGCGACGTGAGCCCGAGCCCGAGGAACAGCACGACCAGGCCGGTGGCGAGCTGGTTGGCGCCGCGGTGGAGGACGAAGAAGGCGTGGACGAGGGCGAGCAGCGCGCCGGCGACGGCGCCGGCGAGGGCGCCGATCCACGGGTTGCCCGTCTTGGCCGTGATGGCGTACGCCGTCAGGGCGCCGACGAGCATCGAGCCCTCGGTGCCGAGGTTCACCACGCCGGCCGTCTCGGCGATCGACTCGCCGACCGAGGCGTAGAGGATGGACGTGCCGCCGCGCACGGCACCGGTCAGCACTTCGATGGGCAGGCTCATGATGCAGCTGCCTTCACTCGGGTCCAGCCGAAGACGGCCAGCAGGACGAGGGCCATGAGGACGTTCACCGTCGCGGCAGGCAGCGACGAGTCGATCTGGAGGCTGTCGCCGGTGATCGAGATGGCGGCCAGCACGACGGCGGCGATGGCGACGTTGATCGGCTTATGCCGGGCCAACCAGCTGGCGAGGAACCCGACGTAGCCGTAGGTCAGGAGGAAGCCCTGCCGCAGCTTGAACTCGGCACCGGCGAGCTGGACCACGCCGCCGAGGCCGGCGAGGGCGCCGCCGACGAGCATGGCCGACAGGAGCGTGGCGCCGACCCGGATGCCGGCCCGCCGGGCGGCCTCGGGGTTGCCGCCGACGACCCGGAGCTGGAAGCCCCAGCGGGTCGAGCGCAGCAGCCACCACATGATGCCGACGGCGACGATGGCCAGGACCAGGCCGGCGTGGACCTTGCTGCCGCCGAGGAGCGGGAACCGCTCACCGGCGCCGACGGCCCGGCTGGCCGGCTGGCCGCTCCCCTCCCGGTCCTTCCACCGGTCGAAGATCAGGAACGTCATCAGGTTGATGGCGAGGTAGTTCAGGAGCAGCGTGCTGACGGCCTCGTTGATGCCGACCGCCAGTCGGAGCAGGGCCGCGATGGCCGCCCACAGCGCACCGCCGACGGCGCCGGCCAGGCACATGAGCACCAGCGCCAGCGGGCCGGACACGTGGCCGTCGACGGCGAGGCTCATGCCCATGGCGAACACGCCGCCGACCACGAGCTGGCCCTCACCACCGACGTTGACCAGGCCGGCCTTGGCCGGGACGGCGACGGCCAGGGCGGCGAGGACCAGCGGGGTGGCCTTGAGGAAGATGCCGTCGAACGAGGCGCTCGACGTCACCGTCGTCCACATGCTCGAGTACACCGAGAACGGGTTGGCGCCCTTGGTCAGCACCAGCAGGCCGAACACCACGGCGGCGCCGCCGAGGGCGAGGGCCCACCGCTTGGTCGCACCGCTCTTGACCCGGTCGAGGACGAGCGCGGCCATCAGTGACCACCTCCTTCGAGCATGAGCCGGCCGATCTCGTAGCGATCGGTCTCACCGGGCTTGACGATCCCGGCCACCCGGCCGGCGTGGAGGACGACGATGCGGTCGGACAGCTCCATGAGCTCGTCGAGGTCCTCGGAGATGAGCAGGACGCCCGAGCCCTCGGCCCGGCGGGCCAGCAGCAGCTCCTGGGTGCGCCGGGTCATGGCGATGTCGAGGCCCCGGCTCGGGTAGGCGGCCACGACCAGCGGGGCCGGCGCGCCCACCGAGCGCACGAGCATGACCCGCTGGATGTTGCCGCCCGAGAGCGTCGCCACCTTGCGGTCGGCGGCGGCCACCTTGAGCCCGCTCGCCTGGTCGAGCTCGGCCAGCTTCTCGTCGACGGCCTTCCAGTCGATGCCGAGGCCCTTCTTGTACGACGACAGCGAGGCGAGGGCCAGGTGGTCGCGCACCGAGAGGCCGGGCACGACGGCATCGGCGACCGGGTCCTCGGGCACGCCGACGGCACCGGCGGCGATGGCCTGGCGGGGGTCGTGCACCGACTCGCCGTTCACGACCACCGAACCGGCGGTGGGCTCGACCAGGCCGAGCACCACCTCGTACAGCTCGCGCTGCCCGTTGCCGGAGACGCCGGCGATGCCGACGAGCTCGCCGGCGGCGACCTCGAGGTCGATGTCGGTGAGGGCGTTGCGGACGGTGACGCCCCGCATGAAGAGCGCCGGCCCCTGGCCCTTCGGGTAGGTGGCCCGCTCGGCCGGGAGGGCGGCGACGGCGTGGCCGACCATGGCCTGCACCAGCTCCTCGTCGGTGAGCGTGGCCGGGTCGGTGTCCCGCAGGATGACCTTGCCACCGCGGAGGATCGTCACCTTGTCGGCGATGGCCCGGGCCTCGGGGAGCTTGTGGGTGATGATGATCACCGAGAAGCCCCGCTCCCGCAGCTCGCGGATGCCGCCGAAGAGGCCGTCGACCTCCTGGGGGGCGAGGACGCTGGTCGGCTCGTCGAGGATCACCAGCCGGGCACCGGCCATGAGCACCTTGAGGATCTCGACCCGCTGGCGCTCGCCGATGCTCAGGTCGCGGACGAGGGCGTCGGGGTCGGCCGGGAGACCGAACGTGGTGGCCGACTCGCGGATGCGCTCCCGCAGGCCGGCCCGGTCGAGCCGGCCCAGCTTGTAGGGCAGGGCCAGGGCGATGTTCTCGGCCACGGTGAAGGCCGGGATCAGGCGGAGGTCCTGGAACACCATGCCGATGCCGAGCGAGCGGGCCACGGCCGGCGAGGTGATCTGCACCGGCTCGCCGTCGACCCGGATGTCGCCTTCGTCCGGCTGGTACGTGCCGTAGATCAGCTTCATCAGCGTCGACTTGCCGGCGCCGTTCTCGCCCAGCACGGCGTGGACCTCACCGGGCTCGATGGTGAGGGCGACGTCGTCGTTGGCCACGACGTCGCCGAAGGCCTTGCGGAGGCCACGGACCTGGAGGCGGGGCTTGGTCTCGACCAGCTCCTCCAGCTCCTCGATGACGCTCATGAGGGGTCCTCCTCCATGTCGGGGGCGGTGGCCATGCGGTGGATGGCGGCGGCGACCCGCTGCTCGACCACGGCCTGGGAGTGGTCGAGGTGGCCGAGGAAGCGCTGCTCGGCGTCGACCAGGTCGCCGGCCAGTACCGAACGGGCGATCCCGACGTGCTCGGCGATGGTGGAGCTGACGCGGTCGGGGGTCAGGAAGTCGACCATCCGGACCGTGCGGATGCGCTCGTTGACCTGCCGGAGGAGCTCGACCAGCGCCGGGTTGCCGGCCGACTCGGCCAGGGCGACGTGGAACGACTCGTCGACGAGGACGAACGACGGCCCGGGCTCGGGCTGGTCGCCGGCCCGGTCCTCCCACTCCTCGACCAGGGCACCGAGCCGGACGGCATCGTGGGTGCCACCGACCCGGGCCGGCCGTTGGATGGCCTGGAGCTCGAGACCGGAGCGCACCTCGTAGAGCCACCGGATGGCGGCCACGTCGGGCACGACCGGCGAGTAGCCGGCGTCGGACTGGCGGGCCACGAGGCCCTCGGCGTGCAGGCGGAGGAGCGCCTCACGGATCGGCGTGCGGGAGACGCCGAGGAGGCTGGCGAGGCGCTGCTCCTTGAGGCGGGCGCCGAGGCGGAAGTCGCCGGCGAGGAGCCGTCGCTTCAGCTCGACGTAGGCGTGCTCGCTCCGGAGGGCGCCGCTCGTCGACCCAGCCGGCTCCGAAGGCACGGTATGCAGGGGGGTATGCACTGACCACGGAACGTAGGGACACCTCGTGTCCGCCCCATGTGGGCGGGGTGCACGCTCGTGGTCGGGTGCCTGACGTCAGCCTGACGAGGCCGGGCTGACGTGCGCCGCCACCACGCGCCACCCGGCGTCGAGGCGGGCCCAGGTCTGCGACTGGTGCACGACCTCGCCGCTGTCGGTCAGCCGGCAGACCGCGAAGGCGCTGGCCACGTCGTCGCCCCACGTGCGGATCTCGAGCTGCTCGATGGTGCGCGGCGCCGTCTGGCGGGGCACGGCCCGGCGGGCCGCAGAGACTTCCGTCGCGCCGAGCTCGACCCGGCCGAAGATGAACCGCACGACCTCGGGTCCGTCGTGGAACCAGCGGTCGAGGTCGTCGACGTCGTTGGCGAGGAGCGAGACCTCGTAGGCGTCGAAGGCGGCACGGACCTCGGCCACGACGGCGGGATCGTTGATGCGCACGTCCCGCACGGTACGTGCGCAGAATGGAGTCAGGTACACGTCATTCCCGCGCAATGCGGGTATGCGTACCGTCCAACGTGATGAGCACCGACCTCTTCGAGGGCTATGCGCCGGATGACTTCTTCGATGAGGTCTTCACCGACGACGCCACGGTGCGCCCCCACTACGAGGACCTGGTCGCCCGACTCCGCTCGTTCACCTCGACCGAGCTGGCCCGGCGGGAGCGCCTGCGCGACGCCGCCTTCCGCTCGGCCGGCATCACCTTCACCGTCTACGGCGAGGAGGAGGGCGTCGAGCGCACGTTCCCGATGGACCTCCTCCCCCGGATCATCCCGGCCGACGAGTGGTCGGAGATCGAGCTCGGCCTGATCCAGCGGGTCACCGCCCTCAACCGCTTCCTCGACGACCTCTACGTCGGCGAGCGGGCCGCCATCCGCGACGGGATCATCCCGTCGTGGCTCGTCTCCAGCTCCGACGGCTTCCGTCGCGAGGCGTTCGGCGTGCCGGTGCCGCGGGGGGCGCGCTGCCTGGTCTCCGGCATCGACCTCGTGCGCGACGCCGAGGGCACCTACCGCGTGCTCGAGGACAACGTCCGCAACCCGAGCGGCATCTCCTACGTGCTCGAGAACCGAGCGGCCATGACCAGGGTGCTGCCGAACCTGTTCGGCAGCCTGCGGGTCCGCCCGGTCGACGACTACGGGATCATCCTCCTCGACGCCCTCCGCCACTGCGCGCCGGCCGCCGCCGGCGACCCGACCGTCGTCGTGCTCACGCCCGGCGTGCACAACAGCGCCTACTTCGAGCACGCCTTCCTCGCCCGGCAGATGGGCGTCGAGCTGGTCGAGGGCCGCGACCTCGTCGTCGACGAGCACGTCGTCTACATGCGCACGACGCGCGGCCTCCAGCGGGTCGACGTGATCTACCGCCGCATCGACGACGCCTTCCTCGACCCGGTGGTGTTCCGCCGCGACTCGATGCTCGGCGTGCCCGGCCTGCTCGCCGCGGCCCGGGCCGGCAACGTCACGCTGGCCAACGCGGTCGGCAACGGCGTGGCCGACGACAAGGCCGTCTACGCCTACGTGCCCGAGCTCATCCGCTACTACCTCGGCGAGGAGCCCGTCCTCCAGAACTGCGAGACGTACCTGCTCTGGGACGACGACCAGCGCAAGGCCGTGCTCGACCGGCTCGACCAGCTCGTGGTGAAGCCGGTCGCCGAGTCGGGCGGCTACGGCCTCTGCATCGGCCCGGCCGCCACCGACGCCGAGCTGGCCAAGGTGGCCGAGCAGATCGAGGCCAACCCGAGGGGCTACATCGCTCAGGAGGTCGTGTCGCTGTCGCGGCACCCCACGCTGGTCGACGACCACCTCGAGGGCCGCCACGTCGACCTCCGCCCGTTCGTGCTCACCGGCGAGACGACCACGGTGATCCCCGGCGGCCTCACCCGCGTCGCCCTGCGCCGGGGCTCGCTCGTGGTGAACTCCAGCCAGGGCGGCGGCTCGAAGGACACGTGGGTGCTGCGGGACGACGACGCCAAGGACGATGTCGACGACGACGCGGATGACGCGCCCGACGGGGCGGCGTGATCATGCTCTCCCGCCACGCCGAGCACCTGTTCTGGACCGGCCGCTACATCGAACGGGCCGCCGACACGGCCCGGATGCTCGACGTGACCTACCACGGCCTGCTCGGTGAGCCGGTGGCCGAGACCCGCCGGGGCTGGCTCGACCTGCTCGACGTGCTCCACCTCGGCCGGCAGTTCGCCGACAGCCACCAGGTCGTCGACGCCAAGACGGTGAGCAACTTCCTCGTGGGCGACCAGGAGAACCCGGGGGCGATCATCCCCTGCGTGCTCAAGGCGAGGGAGAACGCCCGCAGCGTGCGCGAGCTGGTGTCGACCGAGCTCTGGGAGTCGATCAACAACTTCTGGCTCGAGCTCCAGGGCCGCAACCTCCAGCGCGACCTCGACCAGCAGCCCTACGAGCTGTACGGCCTGGTGCGACGCCGGTGCCAGGAGGTGGCCGGCGCCGCCACCGAGACCATGCCCCACGACGACGGCTGGCGGTTCTTCCTGCTCGGCTCGATGTTCGAGCGGGCCGAGATGACGTGCCGGTTGCTCAACGTGCGCTTCGCCCCCTTCACCGAGGGCGAGGACGAGCTCGGGTTCCACGCCGCCGTCCACGTCCTCAAGTCGGCCTCGGCGTCCGAGGCGTTCCGCCGGGCCCACCCGGCGGCGATGACGCTCGAGAACGTGGTCGAGTTCCTCCTCATGTCGCCGACGTTCCCGCGGTCGGTGCTGTTCTGCCTCCAGTCGGCCGAGCTTGAGCTGAGCCAGCTCGACGCGCCCGGGCGGCTGTCCCGGGCGCTGCGCGTCCTGGGTCGGCGGCGGGCCGACCTCGAGTTCGCGGATGTCGCCGAGCTGCTGGCCGGCGACATCCACGCCTTCCTCGACGAGGTCCAGGGCGACGTGCGCCGGGCCGCTGAGCTGGTGGCCGTGCAGTTCTTCCTCCACACCGACGAGTTCGCCGTGTTCCACTCGCTGGAGTCGTTGGCGTGAGGCTCGACATCCGGTACCGGTGCTCGTTCGAGTACGGCGCGCTCGTGCACGAGAGCCAGAACGAGCTGCGGGCGTGCCCCACCACCGACGGCCACCAGACGCTGCTCAACTACCGGGTCACGACGTCGCCGGCGTCGCGGGTGTTCTCCTTCGAGAACTACTGGGGCACGCGGGTCGACACGTTCGGGGTGCGGGAGCCGCACATCTTCCTCGAGGTGGTGGCCGAGGCCACGGTCGAGACCAAGTCGACGCCGCTGCTCACCACCTCGCCCCGGTTCGACTCGCTCAAGGACCCGGCGTTCGTCGAGGAGCACTGGGAGTACCTCGAGCGCACGCCGCACGCCGACTGGAACGACAAGGTCACCGCCGAGGCCCAGGCCCAGGCCGACCTCACCGGGCCCGAGGTGGTGAGTGCCGCCCTCGGCATCCACCGCCGGGTCGGGGCCCTGCTCAGCTACAAGCCGGGCACCACCTACGTCGGCGTCGACATCGACCACGTGCTGGAACGGGGCGAAGGCGTGTGCCAGGACTACGCCCACCTGGCCGTGGCCATGTGCCGGTCGGTCGGCATCCCGGCCCGGTACGTGTCGGGCTACCTGTTCACCGACCGCGACGACACCGGCGAGGACGTCGACGGCGACGAGGTCTCCGTGCAGACCCACGCATGGTTCGAAGCCGCCATCCCCGGCGTCGGGTGGCTGGCGCTGGACCCCACCAACCGCCAGGCCGTCGGCCTCCGCCACGTCAAGATCGGCCACGGTCGCGACTACGACGACGTCAGCCCCCTGCGCGGCACCTACTCGGGGCCCCGCAACGCCACGCTGGATGTGTCGGTCGAGATGCGGCGCCTGGCCGGGGCGTCACCGGCGTTCAACCTGCAGCACCAGCAGGAGCAACAGCAGCAGTAGGCAGGGCAGCCTCCGTCATCCTCGGTCCCGCCCGCGACCATCACCAGACCTGGCGTGAACCACGGAGCGCCGAGCAGCCAAGACAAGAACAACCACGCCCACCGGCAAGAACCATGCTCCGAGTGCAGTCCGTCCATCGAGCGCACGGTTGAAGGCCTGTCCGGCGATCACCGCGGCGATGAAGCTCAACCATCCGAGCGAAGACCTCACGTTGCACCAACGGAGGTAACCGGCGGTGGAGATCAGAGCGATCGTCAGCAACCCGAGAACAAGCTGTCACTGGCGAGCTCCTCCCATCGACATCCGACGTAGATGATGGTCGACCCAACGGCGACGACTGGGGACCCACCCGGCCCGTA
>JAODBP010000155.1 GCA_025464025.1 Actinomycetes bacterium
GTGCCGGTGGCGAGGAGCTTGGTCGACCCCTTGGCGCCCGGGCGCTGGTGGTCGTAGGTGAGCTCGAGCACGGCGTTGCCCCCGCTGTCGATGTACGAGAACGATCCCGACACGCCGAAGTGGTCGCCCCCGCCATCCCGTACCACCAGGTCGAGACGCCCGAACTTGGCGCCTTCGAGGCTGGCGCGGGCGGCGCTGAGCGCATGCTTGGCGCCCGACCCCCCGCCGCCGCAGCCGGCCACGAAGGCGCCGAGCAGGAGCAGGACCACGAGGCGCTTCACCGCAGGAGCTTCGTCCGGGCGCCCGGACCGGGACAAGTCTCCGGGTGGTTCGGTGCGGCGACCGGCGGGCATGTTCCATCCGGCCCACGGCCGATCCGTCCGCTTCCGCGCGTTCCGGCCTAGGGTGGACGGTCCCCCTACTTCAGGATGGTTGCGTTGACGAAGGCCAAGGAAGATGCGTTCGTGGTCGAAGGCACGACGGAGGAAGCCCTCAAGGGCGGCCGGTTCCGCGTGTCGCTGGAGAACGGGCACACCGTGCTCGGGCACCTGAGCGGCAAGATGCGCCGCAACCACATCCGCATCCTTCCGGGTGATCGCGTGCAGGTCGAGCTCTCGGCCTACGACCTGGCCAAGGGTCGCATCACCTACCGCTACAAGTAGGCCGCGCCCAGCTCACCGGATCGTGAGCTGACCGCCGTCCACGTTCCACTGCTGGCCCGTGACCCACGAGCCCTGGTCGGAGCACAGGAACACCGCGGCGTGGGCGACGTCCTCGCCGGTTCCGGCGCGCCCGAGCGGGATGTTGCGCTCGATCGTGCGCTCCCACGCGCCCGCGGCCCGGATGTCGTCGAGCCGGCTGGTGTCGATGATCCCCGGGCAGATGGCGTTGACCCGGATGCCCGACGGTCCGAGCTCGGCCGACATGGCCTGGGTCAGGGCGTGCAGGCCGGCCTTCGAGGCCGAGTAGGCCGCCGTCCGCGCCCCGCCGATCTTCCCGCCGACCGACGAGATGTTCACGATCGACCCACCGGTCGTCATGCGACCGGCGAAGGCCTTGCTCATGTAGAAGGCGCCGTCGAGGTTCACCGACAGCACGGTGCGCCACTGCTCGACGCTCAGCTCGAGCACCGGCACCCGGTCGCCGGCCCGGGCCGCGCCGGCGTTGTTGACCAGGACGTCGACCCGGCCCAGCTCGGCGACCACCCGGTCGGCGAGCGCCTCGACCGCGTCCGGGTCGGCGACGCTGGTCACCAGCGGCAGGGCCCGGCGGCCGAGGGCGCGGATCTCGTCGGCCACCGACTCGATGTCGCGCCAGCCGGCGGCCTGCTCCTCGTCCGGGAACGTGGACGGGTCGCGCCCCGTGCCGGTCACGACGACGTCGCAGCCGGCTCGGGCCAGCTCCACCGCGATGGGGCGGCCGATCGAGCGCATGCGCCCGGCCCCGGTCACCACCGCGACCTTCCCCTCCAGCCCGGTCAGCTCGTACGTCATGGGCGAGGGTTCTAGCGCACTGGCCCGCCGCCAGTGGGAGGTCGGTTCACGCTCTGTGCAGGCCGGGTGAGCCAGTGCGCTGCTCGGCGCAGAGCGCCTCGCAAAGCCTGTGTTCCTGGTTCACTCGCTTCGCTCGCTCAGTCCCGCGAGGACGAGGTCGACGTAGCGCTCGATCTCGTCCGGTGTCAGCGGTGGCGTGCGGTTCTTGCGGGCGTAGAGGAGCCCGTAGAGCATGTCGATCGCCATCTCGGTGTCGAGGTCGGCCCGGAGCTGGCCGGCGTCGATGCCCCGCTGGAGGATGCCGGTGACGAGGCGGCGGCGGGGGAGCGCGATCTGCTGCTGCACCGCATCCGACAGGTCGGGGTGGGCGGCCAGGTCGTTGTGCAGCCGCAGGGCGAGGTCGTACACGTCGTCGGGGCCGCCGCCGGCATCGACGAGGTAGGCCACGAGGTCGGTGCGCACGTCGCCCGAGGCGAGGTCGGCCGGGGCCGGCCGCAGCCGCTCGATGGCGGCCACGGCCAGGTCGGCCTTGTTGGGCCAGCGCCGGTAGATCGCCGGCCGGTGCACGCCCGCCTCGTGGGCCACGGCCGCCATGCTGAAGCCGCCGTAGCCCTCCCGGCCGAGGACGCGCAGGGCGGCGTCGAGGATCGAGCCGCTGAGCTCCTCGTCGAGCGGTCGCCCGCTCTGCGTCGCGGTCGCCGGGGTCATGCCAGCTCCAGCTCCTCGTCGGACACGACGATGTCGCCCGGCACGAGCTCGGTCGGGTTCTGCTCGGCGACGGTGGCGCGGGCCGGGAGGTAGAGCAGCGACAGCAGGGCGCCGCCGAGGACGAACACGGCGCCGACGAGCAGGCTCAGGTGCATGCCGTGGACGTAGGACGCCCGGCCGGCCTGGGCCACGGCTTCGTTGCCGGTGTCCTTGGCCACCTGGAGCGCCCCGCCGACGGACGCCCGGGCCTGGGCCAACGCCGCGCCGGTGAGGCCGTCGACCTTCAGGTGGGCGCGGTAGCCGGTGGCCAGCAGGCTGCCCAGCACGGCCACGCCGAGGGCGCCGCCGACCTGTCGGGTGGTGTCGTTGACGGCCGAGCCGACGCCGGCCTTCTCCTTGGGCAGCGAGCCCATGATCGAGTCGGTGGCCGGCACCATGCCCATGGCGATGCCGAGGGCCATGACGACGAGGCCGACGAAGACGAGGGCGTAGCTCGACGACTCGGTGACCGTGGCCAGGATCAGCAGGCCGCACGCCGAGGTGGTGAGGCCCACCGCCACCATCCGCTTCGAGCCGAACCGCTCGGTGAGCCGGGGCGTGAGCGGGGCCATGATCATCATCGAGACGGCGATCGGGGCCATGCGGTAGCCGGCCGAGAGGGCGTCGTAGCCGAGCACGAACTGGAGGAGCTGGCTCAACAGGAACAGCGTCCCGGACATGGCGAAGAACGCCATGGTGATCGACAGGCTCGCCACCGTGAAGCGGGGGTTGGCGAAGAACTGGAGGTCGAGCATGGGTTCCTCGGTGCGCAGCTCCCAGGTCGCGAACGTGCCGAGGACGAGCAGGGCGCCGACCATGGTGAGGATCACGTTGGGGTCGGACCAGCCCTTGGTCGGGACCTCGATGATCGCCCACAGCAGGAGCGAGAGGCCGACGATCGACGTGCCCGAGCCGACGAAGTCGAGCTTCGGCGCGCTGGGGTCCTTCGAGTTCGGGATCAGGAACCGGCCCAGCACCAGGGCGACGATGGCGACCGGCACGTTGACCAGGAACACCGAGCCCCACCAGAAGTGCTCGAGCAGGAAGCCGCCGAGGATCGGGCCGACGGCGATGCCCAGGCCGGAGATGCCGGCCCACGCCCCGATGGCCTTGCTCCGCTCCTTCGGGTCGGTGAAGACGTTGGTGAGGATCGACAACGTCGCCGGCATGATCAGCGCACCGCCGATGCCCATGACCGCCCGGCACAGGCTGAGGGTGGTGGCGCTGTCGGCGAAGGCACCGGCGGCTGACGCGGCGGCGAAGACCACCAGGCCGAGGCTCATCGTGTGCTTGCGGCCGAAGCGGTCGCCCAGGCTGCCGCCGGTGAGGAGGAAGCCGGCGAACACGAGCGTGTAGGCGTCGACGATCCACTGGAGCTGCGACGTCGAGGCGTCGAGGTCGCGCACCAGCGTGGGGAGGGCCACGTTGAGGATCGTGTTGTCGAGGCCGATGACGAGCAGGGAGACGCAGAGCACGATCAGCGTCCACCAGCGGCGGGGGTCCGGGGTGGTGTCAGTCATATCGGTACAGGAGTGTAGCGGTACACCTCTGTACCGCAACTCAGTCGATGGCGGTGGTGCCCCCGTCGGCGACGACGGCCTGGCCGGTGACGAACGAGGCGTCGGCCGACAGCAGGAACCGCACCACGGCGGCGATCTCCTCGGGCTGGCCCAGCCGGCCGAGGATCGACGACTGCTCCATGCCCTCCTTCGCCCCCGGGAACTGGAAGGTGGGGGAGAGCATCGGCGTCTCGATGTAGCCCGGGCACACGGCGTTGACCCGGATGCCCTGCGGCCCCAGGTGGGCGGCCATCGAGCGGGTCAGGCCGATGAGGCCCGACTTCGTCGAGCAGTACGACGGGATGGCGGCGTGGCCGACGATCCCCTCGATCGAGGCGATGCCGACGATGGCCGAGCCCTCGTTGGCCAGGAGGTCGTCGAGCAGGAGCTGGGTGACGCGGGCGTGGGACGTGAGGTTCACGTCGAGCACGGCTTGCCAGGTGGCCCAGTCGATCGAGCCCACCGGCTGGGCCACGACCATCCCGGCGCAGTGGACCATGCCGCCGATCGAGGGCAGCGCCTCCCGGGTGGCGGCGGCCGCGGCATCGAGGGCGGCCGGGTCGGTGACGTCGACCTCGAGGCCGATGGCCGGCACGCCGAGCGCAGCGGCGACCTCCTTGGCGCCCTGGCCGTTGCGGTCCCAGAGGGCGACGGGTCGGCCGACCTCGGCCAGTGCCTCGGCGCACGCCTTGCCGATGCCGGACGCGCCGCCGGTGATGACGACGCCGGTGGTGACGGGCTGCTTCATGCGATCGAACCTCCGTCGATGACGTGCTCGGTGCCGGTGATGTACGACGACTCGTCCGAGGCGAGGAACAGGACGAGTCGAGCGATCTCGTCCGCCTCCCCGGCCCGCCCGATGGGCAGGGCGCTGAAGGTGCCCTCGGCCCGGGAGCCCTCGGGGAGCATGTCGGTCTTGATCGCCCCGGGGTGGACCGAGTTGACCCGGATGCCGCTGGGGCCGAACTCGCGGGCAGCCGTCTTGGTCAGGCCGCGGAGGGCCCACTTCGACGCGCCGTAGGAGCCGTGGCCGGGGAAGCCCTTCATGCCGGCCAGCGACGAGATGTTCACGATCGACCCGCCGCCGGCCGCCCGCATGGCGGGGAGAGCGGCGCGCATGCCGTGCCACGGGCCGTAGAGGTTGACGGCGATGATCTTCTCGAAGCGCTCGAACGTCTCGTCCTCGATCGGGATCACCGAGTGGATGCCGGCGTTGTTGACCAGCACGTCGAGCTGCCCGAAGGCGCTGACAGCCTCGGCCACGGCGGCGGCCCAGTCGTCGACCGAGGCGACGTCGTGGTGGCGGTAGCGGGCCGCGTCGCCCTTGCCCATCTGGTTCAGGGATGTCGCGAGCGCGTCGCCCTCGTCGTCGAGCACGTCGGTGATGAGGACCTTCGCTCCCTCGGCCACGAACAGGCGGGCCTCGGCCGCCCCCTGCCCGCGGGCGCCGCCGGTGATGAGCGCGACCTTGCCGTCCAACCGCATGCTGCCCCCTGCTGTCACTATTTCTATTTGTAAGACTTCCTAGGCGAGCGACGAGGGCGCCGTCAAGATCGCCGTCGCCATGTCGACCAGGTTGGCGATGAACTCCTCCTCGTCGAGCACGCCCTCGGTCGAGGCGTCGTCGATGAGGCGGGCCCGCTCGGCGACCTCGAGGGCGATGAACGAGATGCCAGCCACGGCCCGCTCGCGGACGAGGCGCTCGGGGAGGCCGGGGAACATCGACCGCACGAGGTCGGTCTCGGCGTAGACGGCGGCCATCGAGTGGTGGTCGGACTCCCGGGCCAGCACCGCCCGCATCGACGTCTGCTGCATGAGGTGGAACGAGAACCGGATGTAGTCGCGGGACTCCTCGTCGGCGAGGTAGCCGCACAGCCGCCGGACGATGGCGCCGACGAAGCTCCGGGGGTCGTCGCGCCGGCCTTCGAGGTCGGTGCCCACGGCCACCATGTCGGCGGGGGTGGGCGCGTGGCGCTCGATGATCGCCTGCACCAGGTCCTCCTTCGACCCGAAGTGGTACTGGATCGCCGAGGCGTTCTTCTGGCCGGCGAGGGCGTGGATCTCCCGGATCGGCACGTCGAGGCCGTGGCGCGCGAAGAGGTGCTCCGCGGCGCGGAGCAGCTTCTCGCGGGTCTCGGTGGCGTCCCGTGCCATGCGGCCGGGAGCCTAGGTGTCGCTCAGCCGAGGACCCCGGACTCCCGGAGGGCGGCGATCTTGGCGTCGTCGTAGCCCAACAGCTCGCGCAGGACCTCGTCGCTGTGCTGGCCGACCTCCGGTGCCTTGCGGATCTCGGGCAGGTCGTCGCCGACCGCCGACTTGATCGGCGAGGGGAGCTGCTCGGCGCCGAGCTGCTCCTTCGGGATCCAGTCCATGCGGGCCTGGAACTGCGGGTCGTCGCCGATGTTCTGCGACGTGTTCACCGGGCCGATCGGGGTGTTGACCTCGTTGCCGAAGGCGATCCACTCGTCGGAGGTCTTGGCCAGGAAGATCTCCCGGAGCACGTCTTGGAGCTCGGTGTTGTTGCGGGCGTGGTCGGCGAACTTCGAGCCCGGCCACTTGTCGAACAGGTCCATGCGGTCGAGCGCCTCGCAGAAGTTCTTCCAGAAGGCCTGCTCCGACGCCATGAACAGCACGTGCTTGCCGTCCCTGGTCTCGTAGATCTGGTAGCGCACGCCTTCCTTCATGCCGGCGGTGGCGACGGGGCGGCGCTCGAAGTTGTCGCTCTTGTTGCCGGTGACCTCGGACTGCGGGCGCTCGTAGGCCTTGTGCGACTCGATGCGGTACCAGTCGAAGGCGGCGGCGGCGTCGCTCTGGGCGATCTCGAGGAAGGCGCCCTCGCCGGTGTTCTTGGCCTGGATGATGCCGGCGGCCACGGCCAGGGCCCCGTAGAGCGGGCCGGCGTTGATGCCGATCGACACGTGCTCACCGATGACCCAGTGCCCGTCCTCGCGCTGCTCGGGCACGACGACGCCGGCCCAGGTGTCGTAGACGATGCCGTGGCTCGGCATGTCCTTGTACGGGCCGGTCATGCCGTAGCCCGAGATCGACACGAACGAGATCGCCGGGTTCACCTGCTTGAGGTCCTCGTAGCCGAGGCCCATGCGGGCCAGGGCGCCGGGGCGCATGGCCTCGACGACGCAGTCGGCGTCCTTGGCCAGCTCCTTGAAGACCGCCTTGGCCTGCTCGTCCTTGAGGTTCAGGACCAGGCTGCGCTTGCCCCGGTTGGCGTGGAGGAAGAGGAGCGAGACGCCCTCGACGATGGGCCAGGTCATCTCCCGGCCGTAGTCGCCGCCCGGCGGCTCGACCTTGATCACGTCGGCCCCCAGCTCGGCCA
>JAODBP010000193.1 GCA_025464025.1 Actinomycetes bacterium
GCCGCCGCCCGGCGGCCCGCCCCGCTCCAACACCGGCAAGCCGATCCCGCCGCCGCCCGGCGGTCCGCCCCGCTCGGTCACCGGCAAGCCGATCCCGCCGCCGCCCGGTGGTCGTCCCGGCCCGACCGGCCGCACCGCCGGTCCTGCCGGCGCCGGCCGTCCCGCTGGTGGTGGTGCCGGTCGCCCCGGTGGCTACAACAGCGGTGGTCCCGGTGGTCGCCCCGGCGGTCCGCCGCCGCTGCGTCCCGGTCAGGTCCCCGGTGCCGGTGGCCGGCCCGGCGGTCCCGGTGGTCGCCCCGGCGGTCCCCGTCGGCCCCGCCGCGGTGGAGGCCGTCGTCGTCGGAACCGCGAGGAGCTGCTCCCGCAGAACCTCATGAGCTACACCGCCTCGAACGCGCCCGTGCCCGAGGGCACGATCGTGATCGAGCGCGGGGCCACGGCCAAGGACGTCGCGCCCAAGCTCAACCGGTCGGTCGCCGACATCGTCCGCTTCCTGCTCCAGCAGGGCGAGATGGTCACGGCCACCCAGACCCTGTCCGACGACATGATCGAGCTCTTCGCCGCCGAGGTCGGCGCCGAGATCCGCATGGTCGACCCGGGCGAGGAGCAGGAGGTCGGCCTCCTCGAGCTGCTCGACGTCATGGACGCCGAGGACGAGGACGAGACGCTGCTCCGGCCGCGCCCGCCGGTCATCACGGTCATGGGCCACGTCGACCACGGCAAGACGCTGCTGCTCGACAAGCTCCGCTCGGCCAACGTCGTCGCCGGCGAGGCCGGTGGCATCACCCAGCACATCGGCGCCTACCAGGTGGAGAAGGACGGTCAGCTGCTGACGTTCCTCGACACCCCGGGCCACGAGGCGTTCACCTCGATGCGGGCCCGCGGCGCCGACGCCACCGACATCGTGATCCTCGTGGTGGCGGCCGACGACGGCGTCATGCCCACGACGATCGAGGCGATCGCCCATGCCAGGGCGGCCGAGGTGCCGATCATCGTGGCCATCAACAAGATCGACCGCGAGGGCTCCCAGCCCGACCGGGTCCGCCAGCAGCTCTCCGACCAGGGCCTCGTGCCCGAGGAGTGGGGCGGCGACACGATCATGGTGGAGATCTCCGCCCTCCAGGACCTGGGCCTCGACGACCTGCTCGAGCAGATCCTCGTCGTCGCCGAGCTCGAGGAGCTGCGCTCCAACCCCGACGGCCGCGCCTACGGCGTGGTCCTCGAGGCCAAGCTCGACACCGGCAAGGGGCCCATCGCCACCGTGCTCGTGCAGCGCGGCAACCTCAAGGTCGGCGACCCGATGGTCGCCGGTCCGGCCTGGGGCCGGGTGCGCGCCCTCATCAACGACCGGGGCGAGCAGGTCAAGGAAGCTGGGCCGTCCACGCCCGTGCAGGTCCTCGGCCTGTCCGACGTGGCCGACGCCGGTGACGACTTCGTGGTCGCCCCCGACGACAAGACCGCCCGCAAGGTGGGCGAGCGCCGGGCCGGGTACGCGGCGATCCGCGACCGGGCCGCCGACGCCTCGCCGATCAAGGCCGGCGTGAAGCTCGAGGACATCTTCGAGCAGATCCAGAAGGGCGAGGCGGCCACGTTCAACGTGGTCCTCAAGACCGACGTCACCGGCACGCTCGAGGCCATCACCGAGTCGCTCCGCAAGCTCGAGCGCGACGACGTGAAGATCCAGTTCGTCCATCGCGCCGTCGGCGGCATCACCGAGAACGACGTGCAGCTGGCCGCCACGACCGACGCCACGATCATCGGCTTCAACGTCCGCCCCGACCGCAAGGGTCGGGCGCTGGCGGACACCGAGGGCGTCGAGATCCGGACCTACGAGATCATCTACCAGGTCATCGAGGACATCCAGAACGCCATGCTCGGCATGCTCGCTCCGGAGTACGAAGAGGTCGTCACCGGTGATGCCGAGGTGCGGGAGATCTACTCGGTCCCGCGGATCGGCAAGATCGCCGGTTGCTACGTCCTCAACGGCGTCATCACCCGGAACTCGAAGGTGCGCTTCATCCGCGAGGGCACGATCATCTGGAAGGGCGCCGTCCAGTCGCTCAAGCGGTTCAAGGACGACGCCCGCGAGGTCCGCGAGGGCTTCGAGTGCGGCATCGGCCTCACCGACTTCCAGGACCTCCGCCCCGGCGACATCATCGAGACGTTCGAGGAGCGGGAGATCCCCCGCGTCTAGTGCCGCTCGTCCTCGCCGCACGCCCTCGGGCGGCGCGGCGAGGGCCTTCGGCGTCGGCGCGGTGGAGAGGAACCCATGAAGAAGCAGCGCCGGAACCGAGGCCAGAGCAACGAGCGGTACCCCCGCATGGCCCGGGTGAACGAGCTGTGCCGCGAGATCCTCGCCGACGAGCTCGAACTGATCGAGGACGAGCGGCTCGAGCTGGTCACGATCATCAACGTCGACGTCGACCCCGACCTGCGTCGCGCCCGCGTCGACTTCTCGTCGCTGGGCGAGGGTGAGGACGAGGCGGCCGAGGCGCTCGAGGAGCACCGCCACCGGTTGCAGTCGGCGATCGCCAAGCAGGCCCGGCTGCGCAACACGCCCGAGCTGCGGTTCTCGGTCGACACGGTGATCCAGTACGCGGCGCGCATCGAGGAGCTGCTGGCCGCCCAGCCGCCGATCCCGGAGCGCGACGAGGACGACGATGCCTGACGGTCCCGACGGTCTCGCGGTCGTCGACAAGCAGCCCGGCTGGACGTCGCACGACGTGGTGGCCAAGGCCCGCGGCATCCTCGGCACCAAGAAGGTCGGCCACTCCGGGACGCTCGACCCCGACGCCACGGGCGTGCTGCTGCTCGGCGTGGGCAAGGCCACCCGGCTGCTGCGCTTCCTCGGCTCGCTGCCCAAGACCTACGTCGGTGAGGTCGTGCTCGGCACCGAGACCAACACCCTCGACGCCTCCGGCGAGGTGACGGCCCGCTGGGAGATGCGGTCGGTCACGCCCGAGGAGTTCCGGGAGGAGGCGGCCGCCTTCGTCGGCGACATCGAACAGATCCCGCCGATGGTCTCGGCCGTGAAGGTCGGCGGCAAGCGCCTGCACGAGCTGGCCCGCGAGGGCAAGGAGGTCGACCGCGACCCGCGCCCGGTCACCATCCACCGGCTCGAGGTCACCGAGACCGACGACCCGCTGGTGTACGGCATCGAGGTCGAGTGCTCGTCGGGCACCTACATCCGCACGCTCGCCGCCGACATCGGCCGCGAGCTCGGCGGTGGGGCCCACCTGCGCAACCTCCGGCGCACGGCGATCGGTCCGCACACGCTGGCCGAGGCCCACCTGCTCGAAGACGTCCAGCTCCTGCCCATGACGGCCACCGTCGCCCACCTCGAACAGGTCACCGTCGACGACGAGACCGCTCGCCTCGTGGTGCAGGGCCGCAAGCTCGACCTCGTGCCCCACGGCCACCTCACCGCCGTCCTCACCGCCTCGGGCGACCTCCTCGCCGTGTACCAGGGGGGCAAGCCCGAGGTCGTCCTCATGCAACCGGCGGACCTGGCCCACCAGTAGCGTCGATCGCCTGTGCAGGTGATCACCGACGCCGAGAGCTGCCCCCGCCCGGACGAGGGCACGGCCGTCACCATCGGCTTCTTCGACGGCGTCCACCTCGGCCACCAGGTCGTCATCGGCGAGGTCCGCCGGCTGGCCGCCGAGCTCGGGGCCCGCACCGCCGTCGTCACCTTCGACCGGCACCCGGCCACCGTCGTGCGGCCGACGTCGGCGCCGAAGCTGCTCACCACGCTCGACCAGCGGCTCGAGCTCCTCGCCGCCACCGGGATCGACTACGCCGTCGTCGTCCACTTCGACGAGGAGCGCTCGCTCGAGTCGGCCGAGGACTTCGTGCGCCACGAGCTCGTCGACTGCCTCGGGGCCCGGGCCGTGGTGGTCGGTGCCGACTTCCACTTCGGGCACGGCCGCAAGGGCGACGTCGCCCTGCTCGAGCGGATGGGCGGCGAGCACGGCTTCGAGGTCGACGGCGTGGAGCTGGTGGCCTCGGGGTCGCAGGGCGCCCGGTCGGTCTCGTCGACCGCCATCCGGGACGCCCTCGCCGCCGGCGACGTCGAGGGCGCCAAGCGGATGCTGGGCCGGCCCCACGAGGTGCGGGGCGTGGTGCAGCCCGGCGACCAGCGAGGCCGTGACCTCGGCTTCCCGACGGCGAACGTGGCCGTGTCCGACGAGCTGCTCCTCCCGGCCGACGGGATCTACGCCGGGTGGTACGTCCGCCCGGACGGGACGAGGCTGCCCACCGCGATCTCGCTCGGGCGCCGACCGACGTTCTACGAGGCCCAGCCGTACTCGCTCCTGGAGGCTCATGTCCTCGACTTCTCCGGCGATCTGTACGGAGAGGAGGCATCTGTGCGATTCGTCGCTCGCCTCCGTGGGGAGGAGAGGTTCGACTCTGTGGACGCCCTGGTTGAGCAGATCGGACGGGACGTGACCCGCGCACGGGAGCTCCTCCTCCCGTGATGGCTGCTGTCCATCGGGTGGAGGCACCGGTCGAGGGGCCGGAGCCGGCGACCGACCACGGGACCGTCCCGGTCCCGCGGCTGGCCCGCCACGTCCTCCGCCTCGACGACGGGCACCAGGTGCAGGTCGCCATCGCCGGTCGGGGCGTGCCGCTCGTCGTCGTCCACGGCTTCACCGCCGAGGGCTTCCTCTACGCCCAGACCCTGTCGCGGCTGGTGTCGTGCGGGTTCAAGGTGATCGCCGTCGACACCGCGGGCCACGGCGGGACGGCCGGGCTCACGGGTGGGGGCGGCGGTGACCTCGCCGGCTACGCCGAGCTGCTGGGCCGGGTCATCGACCACCTGGGCATCAAGCGGGCCGTCCTCATGGGGCACTCGATGGGTGGGCGCCTCGTCACCGAGTACGCCGCCAACCACCCCGATCGAGCCATCGCCGTGGTGCTGGTCGACGCCATCGTCGGCGAGGCGTGGGACCGGCGGGTGGCGGCGTCGCGGGTGATGCCGCCGATCATGCTGGCCACCGGTGCCGTGCTCCTGGCCGACACGGCCACGACGCTGCCGATGCTCAAAGACCCGCGGCAGGCCGTCAAGCTGGGCCGGCTGTGGGCGCCCAACGCCCTGCACAACCTGCGGCGGCCGTGGGGCCTGCTCGGTGCGGGGATCTCGATCATGCGGTCGGGCCCGAGCCGGTGGATGCTCGAGCGGCTGGCCGAGCAGCTCGTCCCCGTGTTCGTCATCCACGGCGACAAGGACCTGGCCGTCCCGCTCCAGACGGCGAAGGATGCCGCCGTCCGGGCCCGGGGTGAGCTGATCGTCGTCCACGGTGCCACCCACGCCTGGCCGCTGAAGGACCCCGACACCATGCCGGCGATCGTGGCCGACCTGCTCGACGACAGCCTCGGCGAGGCGTGCCGGGTCGCCGTCACCAAGGAGGGCCTGCCCCTCGACGTGGAGGACCTCGGCAAGGTCGAGGCCGTGCTGTGCCGCAAGGGCGCCCTCGTCCTCGACCTCACCCCCGAGATCCGCTTCGAGCGCGCCCGCGTCCGCAAGGGCAAGCCCCGCTACACCTGGACGAGGTCCTTCCCTCGCTAGCTCCGAACCCGAATGTGCGGTCTCAGCGTCCGGAAACCGGACGCTGAGACCACCAGTTCAGCGGCTGGCGGCCAGCGCGGCCCGGACGAGCCGGACGACGCCCTCGGGATCGTCCTTCAGCATCTGCCAGGTGATGCGCAGCACCCGCCATCCGGCGGCCACCAGCTCGGCATCCCGGCGGCGATCAGCCTCGGCTTC
>JAODBP010000221.1 GCA_025464025.1 Actinomycetes bacterium
GAGCTGTTCGCCCAGCAGTTCGAGGTGCGACCCGCCCCGCTGCGGTCGGGCACCTACACGAACATCACCGGCAACACCGCCCTGGCCTGGGGCCTGGTGGCGGCCGGACAGCTGTCGGGCCTGCCGCTCTTCCTCGGCTCCTACCCGATCACGCCGGCCTCCGACATCCTCCACGAGCTGTCGAAGCACAAGAACTTCGGGGTCCGCACCTTCCAGGCAGAGGACGAGATCGCCGGCATCGCGTCGGCGATCGGGGCCGCCTTCGGCGGGCACCTCGGGATCACCACCACCAGTGGGCCGGGCCTCGCGCTCAAGGGCGAGGCCCTCGGCCTGGCGATCAGCCTGGAGCTGCCGCTGCTCGTCATCGACATCCAGCGAGGCGGTCCGTCGACCGGCTTGCCCACCAAGACCGAGGCCGCCGATCTCCTGCAGGCGCTCTACGGGCGTCACGGTGAGTCGCCCCTCCCGGTGCTCGCCGCCCGCAGCCCCGCCCATTGCTTCGAGGTCGCCATCGAGGCGGCCCGCATCGCGATCACCTACCGGACGCCGGTGATCATGCTCTCCGACGGCTACCTGGCCAACGGGTCCGAGCCCTGGCGGCTCCCGGACGTCGAGAGCCTGGCAGCGATCGACCCACAGTTCGCCACCGTCCCGAACCACATGGCCGCCGACGGCACGCCGGAGTTCTGGCCGTACGCACGCGACCCCGAGACGCTCGGTCGTGACTGGGCCGTGCCCGGCACGCCCGAGCTGATGCACCGCATCGGCGGCATCGAGAAGGAGGACGGCTCCGGCAACATCTCCTACGAGCCGGCCAACCACGAGCACATGGTCCACGTCCGCGCCGACAAGATCGCCAAGGTCGCCGACGGCATCCCGCCCGTCCTCGTCGAGGGCGACGTGGATGCCGATGTGCTGGTGCTGGGCTGGGGCTCGACGTGGGGTGCCATCGGCGCCGCCGTCGAGGACGTGCGAGCCGAGGGCAAACGTGTCGCCCGGGCCCACATCGTCCACCTCAACCCGCTGCCCCGCGACCTGGGTGACGTCCTCCGCCGGTACCGCAAGGTGCTGGTGCCGGAGATGAACACCGGCCAGCTCACCAAGGTGGTGCGCGCCGAGTACCTGGTCGACGCCCAGTGCGTGTCGAAGGTGCAGGGACAGCCCTTCACCGGCGCCGAGCTGGCCGTCCACATCCGCGCTGCGTTGGAGGAGCTCCGATGACCGACATCGACACGCCGACCACCTCGCCGAAGGACTGGGCCTCCGACCAGGAGGTTCGCTGGTGCCCGGGCTGCGGTGACTACTCCGTGCTCACCGCCATGCGGATGCTCATGCCCGAGCTGGGCGTCCGCCCCGAGAACACGGTGTTCATCTCGGGCATCGGGTGCGCGGCGCGCTTCCCGTACTACATGGAGACCTACGGGATGCACACGATCCACGGCCGTGCGCCGGCCGTGGCCACCGGTCTGGCCATGGCCCGGCCCGACCTCGACGTCTGGGTCGTGACCGGCGACGGCGACGCCCTGTCGATCGGCGGCAACCACCTCATCCACGCCCTCCGCCGGAACGTGAACCTCACGATCCTGCTGTTCAACAACCAGATCTACGGGTTGACCAAGGGCCAGTACTCGCCGACCAGCGAGGTCGGGAAGATCACCAAGTCGACCCCGTTCGGCTCGATCGACCAGCCCTTCAACCCGCTGAGCGTGGCGCTGGGGGCCGAGGCGACGTTCGTGGCCCGGACCCACGACATGGACCGCCAGCACATGATCGAGACGTTCCGGCGGGCGCACGACCACAAGGGCGCCGCCTTCGTCGAGATCTACCAGAACTGCAACGTCTTCAACGACGGGGCGTTCGAGACGATCACGGCCAAGGTCAACCGGGACGACATGCTGATCCCGCTCGTGCACGGCCAGCCGATCCGCTTCGGCGCCGACGGGCAGAAGGGCGTGTGCCTCGACACCCAGGGCCGCGCCGCGATCGTCGACGTGGCCGAGGTGGGGGAGGACGCCCTCCTCGTGCACGACGAGGCACGGGACGACCCGGGGCTGGCCTTCACGCTGGCCCGGCTGGCGTCCGCGCCGACGATGCCGACGCCGATCGGCGTGTTCCGGGCGGTCGAGCGGCTGGAGTACAGCGGCGAGGTGTCGCGCCAGCTGGCGATGGCGCAGGAGCAGAAGGGCGTCGGCGACCTCGGCGCCCTGCTGCACTCGGGGGGCACCTGGGAGGTGTAGACCACCCCCTCGTGCCCATGCCGAGTGACATCCAGGTCGTCGACACCCTCGTCACCCTGCCGCGGCCCGATGCCGAGCACCCGGCCGGCTACATGTTCAAGGACACGCCCCAGGTGGCGGCCGACGGCCTGCTCCCGGAGATGGACCGCTTCGGCGTCGAGCGGGCCCTGATCCCCGTCGTCCGCGACGAGCCGATCGCCCCGTCGCTCCTGACCAGCCGGCCCGACCGCTTCCTCGGCTGCTACCAGCTCGAGCCCGAGCGGGGCATGACGTGCGTGCGCGAGCTGCGGCGAGCCGTCGACGAGCTCGGCGTGGTCGCCGCCGGCGCCTTCCCGGCCGGCACGACCCCCCAGGTCGGCATCGACGACAAGACGTGGTTCCCGCTCTACGCCACCTGCGAGGAGCTCGGCATCCCGGTGTTCGTCAACGTCGGCGTGCCCGGCCCTCGCTGGCCGGCCCACGTGCAGCACCCGATGCTGCTCGAGACCGTGCTGGCCCACTTCCCCGAGCTGACCGTGGTGACCCGCCACGGCGGCGAGCCGTGGGTGCGGGAGACCATCGCCCTCATCCGGTCGTGGCCCAACCTCCACTACTCGACGAGCGCGTTCGCGCCCCGGTACTACCCGACCGAGGTCATCGACTTCGCCAACGCCGACGGCGCCGACCGGGTGCTCTACGCCGGCTACTTCCCCTCCGGCCTGTCGCTGGAGCGGATCTTCGCCGAGCTGGCCGGCCTGCCCCTGGCCGACGAGGTCTGGCCGAAGTTCCTCCGCACCAACGCGCTGCGTGTTCTGAACCTGCACGCAGGGTAAGTCCCGGGCGCCCGAGCAGGGCCGCTGGGCGGGGGCGTTGAAGTAACCGACCGGTAACAACCGGGCTCGATGGGGGTTCTTCGTGGTTCGTCGCGCAGTCGTGGCTCTCGCCGTGGGGCTGGTCGCCCTCGCGCTCGTGCCCGTCGCCGCCACGTTCGCCCAGTCGACGAGCGGGGTCCACGCCGACTCCGAGGGCTGGTGGAACACCGGCCCGGCCACCCCGGTCACCCTCCCGCCCAGCCCCCTCGGCACCTTGCCGGCGGCCCCGGCGCCCGACGTCCCCGACGGCTCGGTGCCGGTGGCCATGCGGCTGGGCCAAGCGGCTCGCGTCGGCGCCATCGGGATCGTCGTCGACGCGACCAAGGGCTCGAAGGTCAACGCCCTCACCCTCACCCTGAAGGAGGCGGCCGCCGCCGGCCAGGAGGGCTCCGGGGCCAAGGTGCGGGCCTGTCCGATCACCGACTTCCTCCAGCCCGAGGCCAACGGCCCGGCGGAGAACGCCCCGGCCGAGAACTGCGACGTCGCCCACGCCGACGGCGTTCGGGCCGCCGACGGCACCTGGACCTTCGACCTCACCGCCATCGCCTCGGCCTGGCTCGACCCGTTCGGCACCGTCGAGCCCAACGGCATCCGCCTCGACCCGGTCGGCGACCCGCCGGCCACGTTCCAGGTCGCCTTCACCGGCTACGAGGACGCCACGCTCACCGCCGACATCGTCGCCGGCGCCCCGGCCGCTGACCCGTTCGCCACCGGCGGCGCCGCCGGCTCGTTCGACTCCGGCTCGCTCGGCTCGGGCTCCACCGACTTCTCGGCTCCGGCGGCCGAGGCCCCGGCCGTGGCCACGCCGACCACGGCGGCGCCGAAGGGCGCGGCGGCCCCGAACCCCAAGCCGGCCAAGGCCAGCCGGGCCGGCGACACGTTCGGCAACTGGCCGGCCACCGTCGTGCTGCTGCTCGTCGCCGCCGTGGCCCTCGCCCTGGCCACGGCCTGGACCCTCGGGCCGGCCGGCCGCCGCCGCGACGACCTCACCCGCCGCCAGGGCGGCGTGAGCCGCGCCCTCGCCGGTCGCCTCACTGCCTCGCACCGCGCCTGACTGGAGACCCCGTTGCGCCGATCACGATCCACCGCCGTCCTGCTGCTCGTCCTGATCCTCGCTGCCGCGTGCGGGCAGAAGGCCGGGGTCGGCGGGGTCCAGGCGGGCGATGCCTTCGGGACCACCGACCAGTCCGCCGGCCAGGTCAGCCCCGGCACCGGTGATGCCGGTGCCGCCGGCGGCACGACCGACACCGTGGCGGGCAGCACCGAGACCACCGTCGCCCCGGGCGGCACGGCGGCCGGCACACCGACCACGGCGGCGGCGGGCGGCACGGCCCCGAGCGGCACGGCGGCGGCGGCGAAGCCGGCGGGCGACCGGACGGGCATCACCGACAAGGTCATCAAGATCGGCATCCACGCGCCCGTGTCGGGCGCGGCGCCGTTCCCGCAGACCTCGTTCTCGAAGGGCGCCCCGGTCTACTGGAAGTTCCTCGACACCAAGGGCGGCGTCTTCGGCCGCAGCGTCCAGGTCGTGTTCGAGGACGACGAGTTCAACCCGGCCACGGCCAAGCGGGTGTGCCAGAAGATGGTCGAGCAGGACAAGGTGTTCCTGCTCATCGGTGGCGGCGGCGCCGACCAGATCACCGCGTGCGCCCAGTACGCCAACAGCGTCGGCGTGCCCTACCTGTCGGCCGGCGTGAACCAGACCGGGCTCAACGCCCTGCGGGGCTACTTCGCCCTGTCGCAGACCTACAGCCAGCAGTCGCCGATGCTGGCCCAGCTGGCCAAGAAGCGGCTGGGCGGTGGCAAGGTCGCCATCGCGGTGGAGGACACGCCCTCGTTCGCCGACGCCCACGCCAGCATCGTGAAGGCCATGAAGGACCAGGGCCTCCAGATCGTCTACGACAAGCCGCTGCCGAAGGACACCCAGCAGACGCAGGCCCTGGCCATCGCCAACGGCCTGAAGACGAGCGGTGCCCAGATCGTCTACATCCTCGCCGCCCCCACCGCCTTCCTGAACATCGCGGCGGCGGCCACCGGCCAGGGCTACAACCCGCAGTACATCGGGCCCGGCATCACCAGCGGCCTCAACCTGGTGGCCAGCATCGGGTGCCCGGCGATCGGGGCGGCCCGGTTCCTCTCGCCGTTCCCGCAGCTCGACGTGATCGACCGGCTCGACCGCGACTTCCGCCCGGCCTACCAGAAGTTCGCCGGCGGCGACCCCGATGACATCGCCCTCGCCCTGTGGGGCCTCAGCAAGGGCTTGAACGCCATGTTCCAGGCCGCCGGCAAGGACATGACCCGCCAGTCGTTCGTGCAGACGCTCGAGGGTGGCAAGCGGTTCGCCACCGGCGTCTACCCGCCGGTCCAGTTCTCGCCGTCGAACCACTTCGGCGGCAGCCAGTCGCACCTGCTCAAGGCCGACTGCCAGGCCCGCCAGTACAAGACCGAGGCCCAGTTCGTGAGCGGCTTCTGATGCTCGAGAAGCTCGGCATCTCCCGCCTCGCCGGCGTCGGCATCGCCGCCGCCGTGGTGGTCCTGCTCCTCGCCTCCGGCCACGAGCAGGACCTGGTGATCGGCGTCATCACCGGCCTGGGCTACAGCCTGGTCGCCCTCGGCCTCGTGCTCATCTACAAGTCGAGCGGGGTGTTCAACTTCGCCCAGGCCGAGTTCGGGACGGTCGCCGTCTTCACCCTCTACCTGTGCCGGGTGAACGACATGCCCTACGTCCCGGCCATGGTGATCGCCCTGCTCGCCGCCGTGGCCATGGGCTACGTCGTCGAGCGCGTCGTGGTCCGGCCGCTGTTCGAGGCACCTCGGGTCACGCTGCTGGTCGCCACCGCCGGCGTCGCCCTGCTGTCGATCGGCATCACGTTCTGGCTCAACGACGCCCAGGGCCGCACGGTCGACCCGGCCATCAAGACCCAGCGGGCCTTCGAGGTGTTCGGCATCGCCGTGTCGGGCCAGCGGATGTTGATCGTCGTGGTGGTCGCCGCCGTGTGCGGCCTCCTCGCCCTGTTCTTCCGGCGCACGACGCTCGGCCTCGCCGTGCTGGCGGCCAGCCAGGAGCCGACCGCGACGGAGCTCGTGGGCGTGTCGGTCAAGCGGCTGTCGACCCTGGTGTGGGTGCTGGCCGCCCTGCTCGGCGGGCTCGCCGGGGTGCTGGCCGGGTCGTTCGAGCCGTTCGGGCCGGGTGCCATCACCACCAAGTTCCTGATCCCCGGCTTCACCGCCGCGGTCATCGGCGGCATGAGCAGCCTGCCCGGCGCCGTGGTCGGCGGGATCATCGTCGGCGTCGGCCAGTCGCTCGGCGCGTCGGGGAGCCTGCTGCCCGAGTCGGTGCCCGGTGGCGGGGCCGTGGTGACGTTCGTGCTCCTCGCCGCCATCCTCGCCATCCGGCCCCAGGGCCTGCTCGGGAAGGCGTGACGTGACGACGACCGAGCCGACCATCGAGATCGACCTGCGGAACGACGCCGGCGAGGTGTCGGTCGCCGGGCGGGCCGACGCGTTCCGCCCGTCGGCCGCCGGCTGGACAGCCCGCATGGCGCTGCTGGTGGCCACCGCGGCCGTCGTCCTCCTGGCGCCGTTCTACCTCCACGACCGCGTCGTCGAGCTCGCTGCCGCGCCGATCTACGCCATCATCGCCCTGAGCCTCAACGTGCTCATCGGGTACACCGGCACGATCTCGCTCGGCCACCAGGCCTTCGTCGGGATCGGCGCCTTCACCACCGCCTACGTGGTCGGCCAGCACCACCAGCCGTTCCTGCTGGGCATCGCCGTGGCCGCCGCCCTCGGTGCGGTGCAGGCCCTGCTCCTCGGCGGCCTGGCCCTGCGCATCAGCGGCCTCTACTTCTCGCTGATCACGCTGTCGTACGGCGTGCTGGCCCAGGAGAGCTTGTTCAACATCAAGTCGCTCACCGGCGGCGGCGCCGGGGCCACGGCACCGATCCCGACGCCGATCCGCACCTACTTCTACATCTGCCTCGGGTTCCTCGCCCTGGTGCTCTACGCCGACTGGCGGCTGATGCGGTCGAAGGGCGGGCGGGCGCTCCTCGCCCTGCGGGAGAACCCGCGGGTGGCCCAGACGTTCGGCATCGACGTGAAGCTGTACACGCTCGTCGGGTTCATGGTCTCCGGCGTGTTCGCCGGCATCGGCGGGGCCCTGCTGGCCCACCGCGACGAGGTCGTGAACAGCGTCGGCTTCGACTTCCGCCTGGCCCTGCTGTTCGTGCTCATGACCGTGGTCGGCGGGCTGCGGAGCCGCACCGGCATCGTGATCGGCGCCTCCCTGTTCGCCCTGCTCAAGATGCTGGTGCAGGTGGTGCCCGGCTTCGAGCGCTCGCTGGCCCGGTGGGACCTGACCCTGCCGGTCCTCGTGCTGCTCGTGGGCGCCGCCCTCGTGTACCAGGGGGTGCGGAAGGGCAACCGGTACGCCCTCGTCGGTGGTGGGGTGCTCGCCGTGCTGGCCGTCCTGGTCCTGTCACCGGTGACGGTGCCGTTCCTCGAGGATCGCCTGGCCGAGATCCCGGTGCTCACGCCCGAGCGGGCGTCCGGCGTGGTCGGCCCGGTGATGCTGCTGGTCGTGCTCACCCGCCTGCCGGGTGGCATCGGCCAGCTCGTGCGGCCGATCCAGCGGTGGGTCGCCGGCCACCGGTTCGACTGGGCGTCCGGGAGGGTGAAGGAGGTGACGATCACCGATGTCCGTGCTTGAGGCCAAGGACCTGTCGATCCGCTTCGGCGGCGTGCAGGCGGCGCGCGAGGTGAGCATCAGCGTCGGCGAGTTCGAGATCGTCGGCATCATCGGCCCCAACGGCGCCGGCAAGACGACGACGTTCAACATGATCACCGGCTTCTACGCGCCGAACAGCGGGTCGGTCACGTTCAAGGGGCAGGACGTCACCAAGCTCAAGGTGCACGAGCGGGCGGCCCTCGGCATGGGTCGCACGTTCCAGAACGTCGGCCTGGTGAAGGGCTCGACGGTGCGGGAGAACCTGCTCACGGCCCAGCACCTGCAGGCCCGCTACGGCGTGCTGGGCGGGATCATCGGCTCGCCCGCCGCGGTCGACGAGGAGCGGATGATGCGGCGCCGGGCCGACGCCCTGCTCGAGGTGCTGCGGCTCGGGCACCTGGCCGACACCCGGGTCCAGGGGCTGCCCTACGGCGACCTCAAGCGGGTCGAGATCGCCACCGTGCTGGCCACCGACCCCGAGCTCCTGCTGCTCGACGAGCCGTCGTCGGGCATGGGGCCGGAGGAGTCGGAGCAGCTCGGCGACGTGCTGCTCGACCTCCGTCGGGAGTTCGGGCTCACCATCGCCATGATCGAGCACCACGTGCCGCTGGTGGTGCGGGTGTGCGACTACGTCTACTGCCTCAACTTCGGCCAGATGCTGGCCGAGGGGCTGCCCCACGACGTGCGCAACCACCCCGAGGTCGTCCGGGCCTACCTGGGCGAGGACGTCGACGACGAGGTCCCTGTCTGATGCCGTTCCAGAGGGGTGTTGCGTAGTGGCGCTGCTCGAGGTGCGCGACCTGCGCGTCGGCTACGGCTTCCCGGTCCTCATGGGGATCAGCTTCGACGTCGAGGAGGGCGAGACGGCCGTGCTGTTCGGCCTCAACGGCGCGGGCAAGACCACCACGGTGGCGACCATCGCCGGGCTCCTGCAGCCCGACAGCGGGTCGATCACCTTCGACGGCCAGCCTGTCGGTGGGCTGCCGGCGGCGACGCTGGTGCAGCAGGGGATCGCCCTGGTGCCCGAGGGCCGCCGGGTGTTCCCCGGGCTCACCGTGGCCGAGAACCTGAAGCTGGGCGCGTGGTCGAAGCGCCACGACCACGCCGCGATGGCGGCGCAGCGCGAGCGGGTGTTCGAGTGGTTCCCCCGCCTCGCCGAGCGGATCGGGCAGGCGGCCGGGACGCTGTCGGGCGGGGAGCAGCAGATGCTCGCCATCGGGCGGGCGATGATGAGCCACCCGCGGCTGCTGCTCATCGACGAGGCGTCGCTCGGGCTCAGCCCGGCGCTGGCCAAGACCGTGTTCGAGGTCGTCTCCCAGATCAACGACGCCGGGGTCACCGTCGTCATCGTGGAGCAGAACGTGGGCGTGCTGCCGTACGCCGACCGCGCCCTGATCCTCGAGAAGGGGACGATCGTCTACGCCGGGGTGGGTGAGGAGATCCGGGACGCCGATCTCCGCGGCCGCTACCTCGGTGCCGCCTGAGAAGAGGAGAGGGATGGACCGCATCGGTCGCTTCGTCGGTCGTCTGGGAGGGAAGCTCGGCATCGCCGTGAGCCTCCTCGGCTTCCTGCTGATCTACCTGGGTTGGAACGGCGCTGGCAGCTTCAACGACATCCGGCAGCAGTTCCCGTACCTGATCTCGGGCGGGATCGCCGGGCTGGCGTTCGTGATCCTCGGGGCCGCGCTGCTCGTGATCGAGGCGGCCCGCACCGAGCGGGCCGAGCTCCAGGCCACCCTGCTCGAGCTCCGGGAGGCGCTGGAAGGCGTGGGCTCGGCGACCCCCGCGGTCGTGCGCGCCGTGGCATCGGGCGACCTGGTCGTGGCCGGCGCGTCGTCGTACCACCGCCAGTCGTGCCGGCTGGTCGGGGAGCGCGACGACCTCGAGCTCCTGTCGTCCGACGACGCGGCCGAGCGGGGCCTGGCCCCGTGCCGCATCTGCGACCCCGAGACGGCGGCGGTGGCATAACCGAAGCAGTGCCGCCCGGCCATCGTTGGCCCGCCACCGTTCTCGGTCCCGAAACCCTTCAGATCTGACGGGATTCGGGACCCAGAACCACGGCGGGGGCGCACCGACATGAGGGCGCGACCCTTGCCTCTTTGGTTGCGTCCTTGTCCTTGACGGGCCGTACTCCTCAGCCCAGGTTGCGGAAGACGAACCCGGTCCTCGGCTTGGGCCAGAAGAACGTGGTCTTCGGGGGCATGCGGGTGCCGGTGTGTGCCGTCGCCGCGATCTGGGGCACGCCAGCGGGGCGGAGGAGGACGCCGGCGGTGGCCTCACCCGCCGAGACGCGGCGGAGGATGGTGTCGGTGCCGTGCTGGTACTCCACCTCGAGGGCGGGCATCGTCTCGAGGGCGACCGCGAGGCGGCTGGAGTCGAGGTCCTGCATGTCGTCCGGGAAGGCGCCGGCCCGGGGCACGAGCACGTAGGCGTCGCCGCCGGGGAGGACGAGCCCCAGGCCGCCGGCCTCGGCCATGCGGCCGGGCAGGTCGAGATCGGCGTCGGCCCGGACGCCATCGAACAGCTCGGCCGTGAGGGCGGCCACCAGCTCCTCGCCTCGCGGCTGGCCGTGGAGGAGGCGGTGGATGGGGCGGACGGCGAGCTCGTCCTCGGTGAGCTCGACGACGTAGGCCAGGGTGGCGTCGTAGTCGCCGCCTTCGCCGTCGACCGCGCGGCGCTCGTCGCGGTAGGCGAGGGACGTCTCGTAGCGGTGGTGCCCGTCGGCGATCACGACCGGCTCGCCGTTGACGACGTCGCTGATGGCGGAGAGGCGGGCCGGGTCGGTCACCCGCCAGAGCTGGTGGCGGACGCCGTCCTCGTCGGTGGCCTCCATGTCGGGCGGCCCATCGGTGCGGCACAGGTCGGTGAGGCCGGCGGCCAGCGAGAGGCCCCAGATGGGGGAGAGGTTGTGGCGGGTCGACCGGAGCAGGTCGAGGCGGTCGCTCTTGGCCTTGGGGGTGGTGTGCTCGTGGGGGAGGATGCCGCCCTCACCGGGCCGGCTCAGCTGGAGGGCACCGAGGATGCCGGTGGTGCGGCGCTCCCGGCCCTGCTCGTCGTCGTAGACCATGCGGTACACGTAGAACGAGGGGGCGTCGTCGGTGACGAGCACGCCGCGGTCCTGGAGGTCGCGCAGGAGGGCGTCGGCCGCGTCGTAGCGCCCGGGCCCGTCGGCCTCGTCGGGCAGGTCGAAGAGGACGGCGTTGCTGTCGCTGCGGGCCGCCAGCCGGGCCCGTTCCTCGGCGTCGATGACGTCGTAGGGCGGGGCGGTGACGGCGTCGACGTCCGTCCCGGGGGCGTAGCGGAGGCCGGCGAAGGGCTCGAAGCGGGGCACGTGACCCAGCCTGCCATGACTGCCAGTACCGTCCCGAAATGGCCTGGCTGCTCGACCTGGACGGTGTGGTGTGGCTGAGCGGGGTGGCCATCCCCGGCTCCCCGGAGGCCGTCGCCCGGTTGCGGGCGGCCGGCGAACGGGTCCTGTTCGTCACCAACAACTCCTCGGCTCGGGTGGCCGAGCAGGAGGCGAAGCTCTCGGCGATCGGCATCCCCGCCGTCGGCGACGTCGTCACCTCGGCCATGGCGGCCGCTGCCCTCCTCGAGCCCGGCACCACCGCGCTGGTGGCCGGGGGCCCGGGGATCGACGAGGCGCTGGCCGGGCGAGGCGTCACGGCCGTGCGGGAGGGCCCGGCCGACGCCGTGCTCGTCGGCTTCCACCGGGACTTCGACTTCGAGCGGCTCCGGGTCGCCTCCGGTGCGGTGCGGGCCGGCGCCCGGCTCATCGGCACCAACGACGACGCCACCTACCCGACGCCCGAGGGCGAGATCCCGGGCGGCGGCGCCATCCTGGCGGCCGTCGCCTATGCCAGCAGCGTCGAGCCGACCGTGGCCGGCAAGCCGTTCCCGCCCATGGCCGAGGCCGTGCGCTCGCTGGTGGGCGACGGCCCCCACGTGATGGTGGGCGATCGGCCCTCGACCGACGGGCTGTTCGCCCGGCGGCTGGGCGCCACCTTCGGCCTGGTGCTCTCAGGGGTGACCAAGGCCCACGAGCTGCCGGTGGAGCCGGCCCCCGACGTGGTCGGCCGCGACCTCGCCGAGGTGGTGGCTCAGGTGCTCGCCGGCTGACGCCGCGTCCGCCCGACCAGGGCGAGGAGGGCACCGAAGACGAAGCCGCCGACGTGGGCGGCCCACGCCACGCCCTCGTTGGGGTTGATGAGGAACTGGCTGGCGAACCAGATGAGCAGCCACCACTTGGCCCGGATGCGGGCGACGACGATGAACAGCAGCGACAGCACCTCGGCGTTCGGGAACCAGACGAGGTAGGCGCCCATGACCCCGGCGATGGCCCCTGACGCACCGATCACCGGGATGGTGCTGGTCGGCTGCAGGAAGACGTGGGTGAACGTGGCGGCGACGCCGGCGGTCACGTAGAAGAGGAGGTAGCGCACCGGGCCGAGACGGTCCTCGATGTTGTTGCCGAAGACCCACAGGAAGAGCATGTTGCCGCCGAGGTGCAACCAGCTCCCGTGCAGGAACATCGAGAGGAGCACGGCGAGGAAGACGTGCTTGCCCGGGAAGACCGGCGGCAGGGGCGAGTCCGACGTGCAGTTGTGGTCGCTCACGCCGTTCAGCGCCGGCTGGATCTCGTCGAGCGAGAGCGGCTCGCCGGTCGTCACCTCGCACGGGATGGCGGCGTGCTCGTAGTTGAACTGGGCCGTGGCGACGATCTCGGTCGAGCCGGGCTGGACGAGGAAGTAGACGCCCACGTTGACCAGGATGAGCACGATCGTGACCCACGCCGTGCGGCTCGTCGGGTTGTCGTCGCGGAGCGGGATCACGCGGTGCGAGGGTAGGTGGCCCCGTAGTGCTCGCGAGAGTTAGCATTCGTCCATGTCTCAGACCGACCTGCTCAAGCGCTACCTGGACGCGGGCGTCGCGTTCACCCAGCTGACCCAGCAGAAGGCCGAGGAGATCGTCCGCGACCTCGTGCACGCCGGCGAGGTCAACACCGGTGATGCCCGCAAGCGCGTCGAGGAGCTGCTCGACCGCAGCAAGCAGAGCTCCGAGGCCCTCGTCGCGATCGTGCGGTCGGAGGTGCAGAAGCAGCTGGCCCAGCTCCGGGGGCAGCAGGCCACGCCGGTCGTGAGGACGGCGCCGGCCACCGCCGCCGCCCCGCCCAAGAAGGCGCCGACGAAGAAGGCCGTGGCGAAGAAGGTCGTGGTCAAGAAGGCGCCGGCCAAGAAGGCCGTGGCCAAGAAGGCGCCGGCCAAGAAGGTCGTGGCCAAGAAGGCGCCGGCGAAGAAGGTCGTGGCCAAGAAGACCGTGGCCAAGAAGGCCGTGGCGAAGAAGGCGGTGGCCAAGAAGACGGCCGGCGCCACGCGCGCCTGAGACGCCGACTCGACGCCGAGCTCGTCCGCCGCGGCCTGGCGCCGTCGCGTGAGCGCGCCCGGGCCGACATCGAGGCCGGCCGGGTGCTCGTCGCCGGGTCGATCGCCACCAAGCCGGCCCGCATGGTCGACGCCGGCGAGGCGGTCCAGGTCACCGGCCCCCCGCCCCGGTTCGTCGGGCGGGGCGGGGAGAAGCTCGACGCCGCCCTCGACCGCTTCACCGTCGTCGTCGAGGGCCGGCGCGCCCTGGATGCCGGCGCCTCGACGGGTGGGTTCACCGACTGCCTGCTCCAGCGGGGCGCCACCGAGGTGGTGGCCGTCGACGTCGGCTACGGGCAGCTCCACGAGCGGTTGCGGGCCGATCCGCGGGTGCGGAACCTCGAGCGGACGAACGTGCGGTCGCTCGCGGTCGACGATGTCGGGGGGCCGGCCGAGCTGGTCGTGGCCGACCTGTCGTTCATCTCCCTGCGCACGGTGCTGGGCGCCCTGCTCGGCCTGGCCACGCCCGATGCCGACCTCGTCCTGCTGGTCAAGCCGCAGTTCGAGGCCGGGCGGGAGGAGGCGGCCAAGGGGAAGGGGGTGATCCGCGACCCGGAGGTCTGGGGGCGGGTCCTGGACGAGGTCCGTGCCGCGTCGCTGTCACAGGGAGCGGCCATGATGGGGGCCATGCCGTCCCCCATCACCGGCGCCGAGGGCAACGTGGAGTTCCTCGTCCACTGCCGCGCCGGCGCCACCGTTGGGGTCACCGCGGCCGACCTGGCCGAGGTCGTGGCCGCCGCCGCGGCCGAGCACGGGCGCTGAGATGGCCACCGTCGGGCTCCTCGTCCACCACGTCCACGAAGACGCCGTCCGCTTGGCGCGGGAGGCCGCGAGCTGGCTCCTCTCGCAGGGCCACGAGGTCCGCCTCCCCGAGGTCGATGCCGCCCTGGCCGGGTTGGACGAGCTGGCGTGCTCCGAGGCGATGTTCGCCAAGGGCCTCGACCTGGCCGTGAGCCTGGGCGGCGACGGCACCATGCTCCGCACGGTCGACCTGGTGGCCGAGGGCGACGTCCCCGTCCTGGGCGTGAACCTGGGCCACCTCGGCTACCTCACCGAGGTCGAGCCGGCCAACCTCGAGCAGGCCCTGACCCGGTTCTTCGCCGGCGAGCACCGCATCGAGCGCCGCCTGCGCATGGCGGTCGACGTCACCTCGTCGGGCGTGGCGTCCGGGGTGCGGCCGGCCCTCAACGAGGCCGTGCTGGGCAAGACGCCCACCGGTCAGATGGCCCGCGTCCTGGTGACGGTCGACGGCGAGCCGTTCACCACCTACGCCGCCGACGGCGTGATCGTGGCCACCCCAACCGGCTCCACGGCCTACGCCTGGTCGGCCGGCGGCCCGCTGGTCGACCCCTCGCACGAGGCGCTGCTGCTCACGCCGGTGGCTGCCCACATGCTGTTCGACCGCTCGCTGGTCCTGCCCCCCACGGCCTGCATCCGACTCGAGGTGGTGGGCGACCGCCCGGCCGACCTGTCGGTCGACGGCCGGAGCCTGGGCACGCTGGTCGGGGGGGATTCGATCACGTGCACGGCAGCGCCCAACCCCGCCCGCTTCGTCACCTTCGACGGCCGCAGCTTCCTCGGCATCCTGAAGGCCAAGTTCGGGCTCGCCGACCGATGACGCACACGCGACACGTGGACCGGGCCGGCGTCGGGAGCGCCAGCGAGCAGGCGGCAGTCGAGCGGAGCCTGCGGAGCGAGACCTTCAGCGGGGCTTCGTGCTGACCGAGCTGGCCGTCACCGACCTCGGTGTCATCGCCGACGTCTCCCTCGTGCTCGGGCCGGGCATGACCGCCCTCACCGGCGAGACCGGCGCCGGCAAGACCCTGCTGGTCACCGCCATCGAGCTCCTCGTCGGCGGTCGGGCCGACAGCGCGGTCGTCCGCCCCGGGGCCAAGGAGGCGCGGGTCGACGGTCGCTTCGAGGACGCCGGCGGCAACGAGGTCGTGCTGTCGCGGGTCGTGCCGGCCGACGGCCGGTCGCGGGCCTACGTCGACGGCCGCCCGGCCCCGGTGTCGGCCCTGGCCGAGCTGGGCGCCGAGCTCGTCGACCTCCACGGCCAGCACGCCCACCAGTCGCTCCTCGCCCCGGCCACCCAGCGGGCCGCCCTCGACGCCTTCGGCGGGATCGACCTGGGGCCGCTCCACGCGGCCCGGGCCGAGGTCGCCCGGCTCGACACGGCCCTGGTCGCCCTCGGGGGCGACCCGCGGGCCCGAGCCCGCGAGCTCGACCTCGTCCGCTTCCAGGTCGAGGAGCTCGATGCCGCCGGGATCGACGAGCCCGACGAGGAGGACGGCCTCCGGCGGCAGGAGTCCCTCCTCGCCGATGCCGAGGCGGCCCGAGCGGCCGGCGCCGCCGCCCACGATGCCCTGCTCGACGAGGGCGGCGCGGCCGACGCCGTCAACATCGCCCTCGCCGCCCTGACCGACCGGCCGGCGTTCACCGAGCTGGCCGAGCGGCTGCGGTCGCTGGCCGCCGAGCTGGCCGACGCCGGGGCCGAGGCACGTGACCTCGGCGAGGCCGTCGAGGAGGACCCCGAGCGCCTGGCCGAGGTCCAGGCCCGCAGGTCGCTCCTGCGCGACCTGCGCCGGAAGTACGGCGAGACGCTGGCCGACGTGCTGGCCTTCGCGAGCGACGCGCGGGCTCGCCTGGCCGAGCTCGAGAGCCACGACGCCCGGGCCGCCGCCCTCGACGCGGAGCGGTCGGCGGCGGTGGCGGCCGTGGAGGCCGCCGCTGCTGTGGTGGCGAAGGCTCGCCGGAAGGCGGCACCGAAGCTGGCGGCCGAGGTCGAGGTCCGCCTTCGTGAGCTGGCCATGCCCCGTGCCGAGGTGCGGGTCGAGGTCGACGGGCCGGGCCCGGCCGACGAGGTGCGGTTCCTCCTCGCCGCCAACCCGGGCGAGGCCACGCTCCCGCTGGCCAAGGTGGCGTCCGGCGGCGAGCTGGCCCGGGCCATGCTCGCCCTGCGCCTCGCCCTCATGTCCCAGCACGGCGGCCACGACGGCCGCACCCTGGTGTTCGACGAGGTCGACGCCGGCATCGGCGGTGAGGCGGCCCTGGCCGTGGGCCGGTCGCTGGCCGACCTCGGCACCGAGGGCCAGGTGCTGGTCGTGACCCACCTGCCCCAGGTGGCGGCCTTCGCCGACCACCAGGTGGCGGTGGCCAAGCTCGAGGCCGGTGGCCGCACTACCTCGTCGGCCCGGGCCCTCGACGACGCCGAGCGGGTCGTCGAGCTGTCGCGGATGCTGTCGGGCCAGCCCGAGAGCGCCGCGGCCCGGGGCCACGCCGAGGAGCTGCTGGCCGTCGCCCGTCAGCGGTCGGGTCGCTGATGCGCCGGGGCCAGGAGATCGGCGTCGTGCGCGGCCCGGCCCGCGTCGGACGCCGCACCAAGGACCTCACCAAGCACCTCCGCCCGGGCGACATCGTCGTGATCGACCACGAGGACCTCGACCGGGTCGCGGCCGAGGGCCTGGTCCTGGCCGAGCCGGCGGCCGTGGTCAACGCGGCGGCGTCGGTGTCGGGGCGCTACCCGAACGTCGGGCCGCTGCTCCTCGCCGCCGCCGGGATCCCGCTCGTCGACGGCGTCGGCTCGCACGTCATGGACCTGATCGCCGACGGCACCGAGGTCGTCATCGACGGCGACCGGGTGACGGCGGGGGAGTGGTCGGCGGTCGGCCACCGACAGACCATGGACACCCTCGAGGACACCATCGCCTCGGCCAAGGCGTCGATGGGCGAGGAGCTCCAGCGGTTCGCCGAGAACACGCTCGACTACCTCCGCCGCGAGCGCCACCTCGTGCTCGACGAGCCCGACGTGCCCGACGTGCCCGTCGACATGAAGGGTCGGCACGTGCTCGTCGCGGTGCGGGGCCCCGACTACCGCGAGGACCTCGCCGCCCTGCGCCACTCCGGCTACCTGAACGAGCTGCGGCCGGTGCTGGTGGCCGTCGACGGCGCGGCCGACGCCCTGCTCGAGCTGGGGAAGAAGCCCGACATCATCATCGGCGACATGGACTCGGTCTCGGAGAAGGCCCTGCGGTCGGGGGCCGTGCTCGTCGTGCACGCCTTCGTCGGCGGCAAGGCACCAGGTGCCGAGCGGCTCCGCGAGCTGGGGCTCGACTTCATCCTCTACGAGGCGCCCGGCACGTCGGAGGACATCGCCATGCTCATGGCTTACGAGCGCGGGGCCGAGCTGATCGTGGCCGTGGGGACCCACAACTCGATGACGGAGTTCCTGGACAAGGGTCGGCCCGGCATGGCGTCGACCTTCCTCGTGCGCATGAAGGTCGGCAACATCCTCGTCGACGCCAAGGGCGTGAGCCGGCTGTACCAGGCCAACGTCCGGAAGCTCGACATCGTGCTGCTCGTGGCCGCCGCCGTCTTCGCCCTGCTGGTCGTCACCGCGGTGAGCCAGCCCGCCCGGCTGTTCCTCGACAACCTGTGGAACGCCTTCGAGCTGCATCGGTGACCCGTTGATCAACTTCCGCTTCCACATCGTCTCGCTGATCGCGATCTTCCTGGCCCTCGGCATCGGGATCATCATGGGGACGGCCGTCATCGACCGGGCCGTGGTCGACCGGCTCGAGCGGCAGCAGTCGACGCTCCGAACCGACATCGGCGACGTGCGGTCGGAGAACAACCGGCTGCGCAGCGCCCTGAAGGACGAGCGCGATGCGGCCCGGGAGCTGGCCGACCAGGGCAGCGAACGGCTCCTCGACGGCGCCCTGACCGGGACGCCGGTCGTGCTGGTGGGTGCTCGCGGCGCCGAGGCCGACGGCCTCGACGACTTCGTCAACCTGCTGGGCCGGGCCAAGGCCGACTACCGGGGCACGCTCTGGCTCACCGACCGGTTCACCCTCGACGACCAGAGCGAGCTGCGCGACCTGGCCGACGCCCTCGGCTTCCGGCCCGACGCCTCGGCGGGCACGTTGCGCTCGGCCGCCGTCACCCGGCTGGCCCGGGCCCTGCGCCCGGCCATCGGCGACACCGCGGCCGATCCGAGCGGCGACGTGATCGCCAAGCTCCGGGAGAAGGGCTTCCTCGACTACGACGCCCCGGATGGGGTCGATGCCGGCACGTTCCCGGCGCTGGCTGCCGCGACCCGGATCGTGGTGGTGTCCGGCCCGAGCGCCGTGGTGCCCGACCGCCAGCTCATGCTGCCGTTCAGCCGGGCCCTGCTGGCGTCCCGGCCCGACCGCGGCCCGGTGCCCGTGCTCGCCGCGTCCGGCGCGCCGCCGGCGTCGAAGGACGACGACACGTTCATCGGTCCCATCCGGAGCGATGCCGAGCTGAGCGACCGCCTGTCGACGGTCGATGACATCGACGACTTCTCGGGCCGGGTGGCTGCCGTGCTCGCGCTCGGCGACGTGGGCCAGGGGCGCTTCGGCCACTTCGGTCGGGGCGAGGGCGCCCAACGCCTGCTGCCGGCGCCCGCCGAGTGACGGCCATCGGCCGCACCGAGCCCGACCTGGCCCGGTCGACGGCGACCATGACGGTGCTGACGCTGCTGTCGCGCATCACCGGCTTCATCCGCAACGTGGTCGTCGTGGGCGTCCTCGGCGTGACGTTCCTGGGCAACGTCTACGAGACGGCGAACACCGTCCCCAACCTGCTCTTCGAGCTGATCGCGGCCGGGGTGCTCCAAGCGGTCCTGATCCCGACGCTCGTCGAGCTGGCCGCGGCCGGCGAGGACGACGAGGCCGAGCACGTCGCCCGATCGGTGCTCGGGCTCTCCCTCGCCGCCTTGGCTGCCCTGGCCGGCGTCGGCATCCTGCTGGCGCCGTTCGTCATGCGCCTGCTCATGGCGAAGGTGCCTGACCACGTGCGGGCCGACTCGGTGCACCTCGGCACGATCCTCTTGCTCTTCTTCCTGCCCCAGGTGGTGCTGTACGCCTCGAACACGGTGGCGACCGGCGTGCTGAACGCCAAGGGCCACTTCGCCGTGCCGGCGATCGCGCCGCTGCTGAACAACGTGGTGGTGGTGGCGTCGTACGGCCTCTTCGCGTGGATGCGCCACGGAGCGAAGCCGAGCCTCGACCTGACCGGCGCCGAGGTCGCCGTCCTCGGCCTCGGCACCACGCTCGGCGTCATCGCCTTCTGCGCCGCGCCCGTGGTCGCGGCCATCCGCGGCGGCACGTCGTTGAAGCCCCGGTTCGACTGGCGCCACCCGCGGGTGCAGCGCATCGCCCGCCTGGGCGGGTGGGCGGCCGCCTTCCTCGCCGCCACCCAGATCCTCCTCATCGTCGTGCTGGTGCTGGCCAACGACGTCGAGGGTGGGGTCGTCGCCTGGAACCTCGGCTACACGGTCTTCGTGCTGCCCCACGCCCTCGTGGCCCTGCCCGTGCTGACGACGCTGTTCCCGACGATGTCGCGCCAGGCGGCGACCGGCGAGGAGGTCGCCTACCTGCGCACGGTGTCGTCCGGCGTGCGGGCCATCGCCTACCTCGTGCTCCCGGCCAGCGCCGCCATGCTCGCCCTGTCGATCGCCGTGGCCCGCGTCCTCCAGTTCGGCAAGTTCCACCCCGGCGCGGTCGGTGCCGTCGCTGCCGCCGTTGCCGCCTTCGGACCCGGGCTGCTCGGCTACGGCACCTTCCTGTTCCTCGCCCGAGCGCTCTACGCCCGGGGCGACACCCGCACGCCGGCCGTGGTCAACCTCGGCGTGGTGGTGGGCGCGTCGGTGGCGATGGTCGTGCTGTTCCCGTTCGTGCACGGGCACGCCCGCATCGCCGTCCTGGCCGGGGCCCACTCGGCCGGCTACCTCGTCGGCGCGGCCGTCCTCTACAGCATCGTCCGGGCCCGCTCGACCGCCTCGGGCGGCACGGGCGACCTCGGGCGGTCGTTGCTGGCCTCGCTCGTCGCCGCGGCGGCGTGCGGCGCCTGCATGTGGGTCGTGGGCGAGGCGCTCGACGGCCGGGGCAAGGTCCACTCGATCCTCGAGCTGGTGGCGGCCGGCCTCGCCGGCCTGGTGGTCTACGTGCTGGCCGCGGCGGCCCTCGGCGGACCTCGACCCAAGACCGTGCCGGCGCTCCTGCGGGGTCAGCATGGGTGAGGGCCGCGTGCTCCAGCTCCTCGGGCCGTCCACCGGTGGCATCCGCCGGGTGGTGGGTGCCCTCACCGATGGGCTGCGGGCCAACGGGTGGTCGGTGGTGACCGCCGGGCCGGCGGGGGTGCTCGATGGCCTCGGTGGCCAGGACGCGGTCGTCCCCGTCCCGGCCGGCTTCTCGCCCGGCGCCCTCCGCGCCGCCCGCCGGGCCCTGGCCGAGCTGGTCGGCGACGTCGACCTGGTGCACGCCCACGGGCTCAAGCCGGGTTGGCTGGTGGCCTCGCTCCGGCCCCGGCCGAAGCTGGTCACGAGCGTGCACAACCTGGTGCTCGACGAGGCGGCCGGCCGGGCCGCCCCGCTCCTGCGGGTGCTCGAGGGGCGCATCCCGTCGGTCAGCGACCGCACGATCGCGCTGTCGACCGAGGTGGCCCGGCGCTTCGCCGGAGCGCCCGGCGTGGTGACGATCCCGCCGGCCGCCGATCCGCCCCGGCCCGAGCGCCCTGCCGCCGAGGTCCGTGCCGCCTACGGTGTCGGCCCCGACGAGCGACTGCTCGTCACCGCCGCCCGCCTGCACCCCCAGAAGGACCTGCCGATGCTCCTCGACGCCGTCGACCGGTTGCGCCACGACGTCCCGGGGGTGCGCCTGCTGGTGGTGGGCGAGGGCCCCGAGGGCCCGGCCATGCGGTCCCGGGCCACGTCGCTCGGACTCGACGACGTCGTCACGTTCGCCGGGCGGGTGCACTCGGCGGCCGACGAGCTGGCCGCCGCCGACGTGGTCGTGATCTCGTCGCGCTGGGAGTCCGGTCCGCTGGTGCTGTTCGAGGCGCTCCAGCTCGGCAAGCCGGTCGTCACCACCGCGGTCGGTGCCGCCCCCGACGTGGTCACCGATCGGGTGTCGGGCCGGCTCGTGCCGCCCGGCGACGCCGAGGCGTTCGCCGCCGCCGTGGCCGAGGTGCTGGCCGACCCGGTCGCCGCCGCGGCCATGGGGGAGGCCGGGCGCGTCGCCGTGTCCGGGCCGGGCGGACCGGAGGCGATGGTGTCCGCCACCGAGGCGGTCTACCGGGAGGTCCTGGCGTGAAACGGGTCGTGGCCCTCCTCGTGCTCGTGGTGGTGGCGTTCGGCAACGTGCCCCGGGCCGACGCGTCCGACCACGACGTCCGGCGGGTGCTGATCGTGAGCTACCCGGCGTTGACCTGGGAGCGGCTGCGCGACACGGCCCCGCCGACGTTGGTCGCGCTGCTCCGCAAGGGTGCCGTGGCCTCGACGAGCCTCCGCACGATCGGCCCGACCACCTCGCCGGGCGAGGCCTACGTGAGCATGGGGGCCGGCAACCGGGCCGGCGTCGAGGACACCGTGGGCGGGCTGGCCCTGCCGCCGCCGGCGGCGTACGAGGGCGACAGCGCCGTGCAGGTGTTCGAGCGTCGGTGCGGGTGCAGCTCCGAGGGCGCCAACGTGCTCCAGGTCGGCATGCCCCGCGTGACCAGGCTCAACGACCGCTACCTCTACGGGGCCGCGCCCGGTGCCCTGGCCGACGCGTTGCGCGCCGCCGGCCATCGCACGGCCGTGGTGGCCAACGCGGATCAGGAGTTCGGCACGGTCGGCGACGGCGTCCACCGGGAAGCGGCGCTGGCCATGGTCGACAGCGAGGGCCGGGTGCCGTTCGGCTCCGTCGGTCCGCAGCTCGTGGTGAAGGATCCCACGGCGCCGTTCGGCGTGCGCATGGACCAGAAGGCCACGGCCGACGCCGTGCGGGCGTCGTGGAAGGGCGCCGACGTCGTCCTGCTCGAGATGAGCGACCTGGCACGGGTCGAGGCCTACACCAGCCTGGCCAGCGACACCGCCATCGAGGCCGAGCGGGCCACGGCGATGAAGCGGGCCGACAAGCTGCTGGCCCGGGTGCTCGACGGCATCGACCTGACGAAGGACCTGGTGCTGGTCCTCGGCCCGACCGGGCCCCGCGGCGGCGCCCAGCTCTCGATCACCGGGCTGATCGGCAAGGGCGTCGAGCCGGGACGGGCCCGATCGGCCACGACCCGCCGGCCCGGGTTCGTGACGCTGCCGGACGTGGCACCGACGGTGCTCGATGCCTTCGGCGTCAACCTGCCCGACAGCATGGCCGGCACGGCGATCACGTCGGCCGGGGGTGGCGTGGCGACCGACGCGACGTTCGCCGCCCTGCAGTACGACAACGTGGTCGCCCGCTTCCGTGACCGGGCCACGGGGCCGATCAGCGCCACGTTCGTCATCTTCCAGGTGCTGGTCTACGGCTTCGCTGCCCTGGCCCTCACCCGGTGGCGGCGGGCCCGGCGGCTGGTGTCGTTCCTCGCCCTGGTCACCCTGGCCCAGCCGTCGCTGGCGTTCCTGTCGCGGCTGGTGCCGTACCAGAACCTCACGATCGTGGGCTACGTGTTCACGTTCTTCGCCCTCGGTGCCGTCGTGGCGGCCCTCGCCGAGTGGCTCGGTGGGGTGATCGGTCGGCGCATGGGTCCGGCCGCGCCGATGGTCGCGCCGCTGTTGCTGGTCGGGCTCACGCTCGTGACGCTGCTGGTCGACGTGGTCCTCGGGAGCCCGCTCCAGATCAACACGGTGTTCGGCTACTCGCCGACGATCGCCGGGCGGTTCGCGGGCTGGGGCAACCTCGCCTTCGCCCTGGTCGCGTCGACGGTGATCGTGCTGGCCACCGGGCTGTGGGGCATGGCCGTGCTCGAGGGCCGCCGGGGCCGCACCGCCCTCGCAGCCGTGCTCATAGGCGTCGTCGTCGTCGCCGACGGCCTCCCGTCGCTCGGCTCCGACGTCGGCGGGGTGCTGGCCCTCGTGCCGGCCGGGGCCGTGGTCGTCCTCCTGCTCTCGGGTCGCAAGGTCGACCTCAAGCGGATGGCGCTCATCGCCGTCGGCACCGTGCTGATCATCAGCGCCTTCGCCGCGGTCGACCTCACCCGACCGGCCGAGAAGCGCACGCACCTCGGGCGCATCGCCAGCAAGGTGATCAACGCCGACGGCGGGGGTCTGGCCACCGTCCTGGCCCGCAAGCTCAACGCCAACGTCTCGATCCTCACGTCGTCGATCTGGACGTGGATCATCCCGGTGGCGATCCTCTTCTTCGGCTTCCTCGTGTGGCGGCGGACCGGGCTGCTGCGGGCGCTCGAGGAGCGGTTGCCCGGGCTGCGGGCCTGCCTGGTGGGTGCCCTCGTCGCCGGGTTCCTCGGCTTCGCGTTGAACGACTCGGGCGTCGCCGTGCCGGCCATGATGCTGGCCGTGGTGCTGCCCTACGTCACCTACCTGGTCGTCAGAACCGAGCCATGAGGGTGCTGGTCGGGCTGGCGGCGGGGCTCGTCGCCGGTGGCCTGCTCTTGGTGCTGCTGCGGCCGGTCCTGGCCCACCCGCTGCTCCAGCGCGACAACTACCGGGGCCACTCGCTCCCGACGGCCGGTGGCCTCGTCGCCGTGGTGGCCGTGCTCGCCGTCGAGGGGGCGTGGGCCCTGCTCGACGGCACCGGCGTGCACCACGTCTACGTGCTGATCGCCCTGGCCTTCGGCGCCCTCGGCTTCGTCGACGACCTGCTCGGCAGCGGGGGCGACGGCCGCGGCTTCGTCGGGCACGTGCGGGCACTGGCCCGCGGCCGCCTCACCACGGGCGGGCTCAAGCTGTTCGGCGGCGGCGCCGCTGCCCTCATCGCGTGCGCTGCGGTCGACGGCGATCGCGTCGGCCACCTCGTGCTCGACGCCGCCCTCGTCGCCCTGGCCGCCAACCTGGCCAACCTGTTCGACCGGGCGCCGGGCCGCAGCCTCAAGGTCGGCGGGGCCTGCTTCGTGGTGCTGGTGGTGGCGACGGGCTTCGATCGCGACCTGGCCGGCGTGGCCGTCGCCGTCGGCGCGCTCGTCGCCCTGCTGCCGGCCGACCTCGGCGAGCGGCTCATGATCGGTGACACCGGCGCGAACCCGTTGGGCGCCGTCCTGGCCCTCGGGCTGGTGCTGGTGGCGCCCGTCTGGGGCCGGGCCGTCGCCCTGGTCGTGGTGCTCGGCCTGAACCTCCTGAGCGAGGCCGTCTCGTTCAGCGCGGTGATCGACCGAGTGGGCCCGCTGCGGTGGGTCGACCGCGCCGGTCGTCCGTCGCGGTACCCTGAGCTTCCGTGACGCGACAGGGCTGCAAGCACATCTTCGTGACCGGAGGTGTGGCCAGCTCTCTCGGGAAGGGCCTCACCGCTTCCTCCCTCGGGCGGCTGCTGAAGATGCGTGGCCTCCGGGTCACCATGCAGAAGCTCGACCCGTACATCAACGTCGACCCCGGCACGATGAACCCGTTCGAGCACGGCGAGGTGTTCGTCACCGACGACGGCGGCGAGACCGACCTCGACCTCGGGCACTACGAGCGGTTCATCGACGAGAACCTGAGCCAGGGCTCGAACGCCACGACCGGCTCGATCTACCAGACGGTGCTGGCCGCCGAGCGCCGGGGCGACTACCTCGGCAAGACCGTCCAGGTAATCCCGCACATCACCGACGAGATCAAGCGCCGCATCACCCGGCTCGCCGGCGACGACGTCGACGTGGTCATCACCGAGGTCGGCGGCACGGTGGGCGACATCGAGATCCTCCCGTTCCTGGAGGCCATCCGGCAGTTCCGCAACGACGTCGGTCGCCAGAACGTGGCGTACATCCACGTCACCCTGGTGCCGTTCATCGGCCCGAGCGGCGAGCAGAAGACCAAGCCCACCCAGCACTCGGTCACCGAGCTGCGCAGCCGGGGCATCCAGCCCGACGCCATCGTGTGCCGCAGCGAGCAGCCCATCTCGGCCGGGCTCAAGCGCAAGATCTCCAGCCTGAGCGACGTGCCGGTCACCGGCGTGGTCAACGCCGCCGATGCCAGCAACCTCTACGAGGTGCCGCTCACCCTCCACGAGGAGGGCCTCGACACCGAGATCTGCCGGCTGCTCGGCCTGCCCA
>JAODBP010000369.1 GCA_025464025.1 Actinomycetes bacterium
CCCTCCGGCGGGCGGCCGAAGCCCTCCTTGGCGATCTCCACATCGGTCCCGCAGACGCCCATCAGCAGCCCGTCCACGAGCACGGCGCCCTCGTGCTCGGGCGGGTCCGGACGCTGCTCCACCGTCGCGGTCTCGGGCGAGCCGGGGACGACTGAGAGAGCGCGCATGCGGCCAGCCTGCCCGACGGGGCCGCGACTACTGTCCACCGGCGTGCAGAACGCCGCCAGCACGCCGCCCCGCAGCGCCCTGCTGGCTGCCTGGGCCAACGCCTGGCTGTCCGGCGACGCGACTCTCCCCGACCTCGCAGCGCGCGTCGGAGCGATGGACGACAACCAGTCGGTCACGGGTCTGTGGGTCGACGACATCCCGGTCGAGCAGGCCGTCGGCCGGCTGCGGGCGGACGGGGTCACCCGCTTCCGGGTAGTGCTGCCGGCCCCCGGAGACGTCCTCGGCCTGCCAGGGCCGGGGCCGTTCACGTCGGCAGCCGTCCTGGCCAGCGAGGGAGTCCTCGCGCTGCGCGAGGACGGCACCGGCACCGGTCTCGTCCCGACCATCACGGCCCACGGGTCCTCCTTCGACGGGACCGTGACCACGGTGCTGTGGACGGCATACGACGTGTCGGTGCCCGGTCCGGATCCCGGCCCGTTCCTGCACGACGCCGAGCACGACCTGCGACGCGGTGTGGTCGAGTGCGTGGAGGTGCTCCGCGACCTCGACGTGGCGCGCTGGCGGCCTGAGGTAGCCGGCGCCCTGCAGGACCTGCGGGCACGGGCGCGGCACGGCATCGACGACGACGAGCTGCCGAGCAGCTACCCGCCGCGCGCCCGGCTGCTGCTGGTTCAGGCGCGGCAGCTCGCGGAGGTCCTGTCCCTGGCCACGACCGACAGCGGCGGGGCGGTCGACACCCGCGAGACCGTCGAGCGCGAACGCGCCCTGCGGGGTCTGGAGCAGCTGGTACGCCGGGCCCGCGTCGCGGCGTACAACTCCTACGGCCTGCCGTCATGAGCCTGCTCGTCACGGTGACCGGTCTGGACCACCCCGGCGTGACGGCCGGCCTGTTCGATGCTCTCGACGGCGTCGAGGTCTCAGACGTCGAGCAGGTCGTCGTGCACGGCCGGCTGCTGCTGGGATTCGTCCTCGAAGGCGATGACGCACGGGCGCGCGAACGACTCACGGCGGCGGCGGCGGCCCTGCGCGTCGGTATCGAGTTCACCGGACTGGACGATGCCGAGCCGCCGTCCGGCGGCCATCACCACGTCACCGTGCTCGGCCTCCCGTTGCCCCCGGCCGCGATGGCGGCGATCGCCCGTCGGCTCGCCGACTGCGGCGCCAACATCGAGCGCATCCAGCGGTTGGCCAGCTATCCGGCACCGGCCTACGAGCTGCTCGTCGCCGGCGGCGAGATCCGCCTGCTCCAGGTCTCTCTGGCCGAGGAGGCCGTGCGCCAGCGCGTCGACGTGGCTGTCGAGCGCGCGTCCCTCTACCGGCGAGCGCGTCGCCTCGTCGTCATGGACGTCGACTCGACCCTGGTGCAGGGCGAGGTCATCGAGATGCTCGCGGCAGAGGCCGGCAGCGAGGCCGAGGTCGCCAAGGTGACCGCCGCCGCGATGGCGGGTGAGCTCGACTTCGAGGAGTCGCTGCGGGCGCGGGTCGCGCTGCTGGCCGGACTGCCGGTCGCCGCGGTGGAGCGGGTGCGCGCTGCCGTACGTCTCACCCCTGGAGCCCGCACGCTGGTGCGCACGCTGAAGCGGCTCGGCTACGCCGTCGCGATCGTCAGCGGCGGCTTCACGGCGGTCACGGACGACCTGGTCGAGACGCTCGGCCTCGACCACTCGTTGGCAAACGTCCTCGAGATCGCCGACGGGCGGCTGACCGGGCGGGTGGCCGGCGACGTCGTCGACCGGGCGGCCAAGGCTGCTGCCCTGCGCAGCTTCGCGGCCGCCGAGGGACTGACCCTGGCGCAGACGGTGGCGATCGGCGACGGGGCCAACGACCTCGACATGCTGGCGGTGGCCGGGCTCGGCATCGCCTTCAACGCCAAGCCGATCGTCCGCCAGGCGGCCGATACGGCGCTGTCGGTGCCCTTCCTCGACGCGGTGCTGTTCCTGCTCGGCATCACCCGCGAGGAGGTGGAAGCCGCGGACGCGCTGGACGGGTAGAACGCCTGCTCCAGGTGCCGCACAAGGTCGCCGCCGAGCGCGAGCAGAACTAGCGCCTTTCGGCCGTCCAACCTTTTTGCAGGGTTTGGACGGCACTCTCCGGTCAACGCGTAGGGCGGGAGACAGTGGTGACGAACCGGACCAACCGGCTGCTGATGGTGGGCCTGTCCCACCACCGCGCGCCGCTCGACCTGCTCGAACGGGTCGCCGTACGTCGGGACGCGGTCACCGAGCTGCTGGTCACGCTGCGCTCGGCTGGCTTCCCGGAAGCCGTCGTGCTGTCGACTTGCAGCCGGACGGAGATCTACACCGGCTTCGGTACGGCGGATCCGGACGCGGTCCTGCAGGTGCTCGCCGACCATGCCGACCTGCCGCCTCCGATCCTTCGATCGGCCGCACAGGTCGTCACCGGCGACCACGTCGTCACCCACCTGTTCCGCGTCACGTCCGGGCTGGAATCCCGGGTCGTCGGCGAGGTGGACATCTACGGTCAGGTCCGCAGCGCCTATCGCGAGGCGCAGGCCGCAGGCATGATCGGGCTGGACCTGAGCCGGCTCTTCCCCGCTGCGCTGCGCTGCGGCCTGCAGGTGCGCGCCCGCACCGGCCTCGCCTCGCAGGGCCGGTCACTCGCTCGTCGTGCCGTCGAGGTCGGGCTTGAGTCGCTCCCGGATGTGCGCCATCCGCGCATCCTCGTCATCGGCTCCGGGCAGATGGCGTCGACCGCGGTCGCCTACCTCACCTCGCTGGGACACCCAAGCCGTGTGGCGGCGCGCGACGAGACGTACGCCGCGCGGCTCGCCGGCGCGGACCTGGTCTGCCCGCTGTCCGCCCTGGCCGCGGAGCTGGCGCACACCGACCTGCTGATCTGCGCGACGTCAGCGTCCCAGCACGTCGTGACGTCCAGCGACGTTCGCGATGCGATGTACGGCCGGACGCGTCCGCTGACCCTGGTGGACCTGTCGATGCCCCGCAACGTCGACGGAGCGGTCGGCGCGATCGACGGCGTGGAGCTCATCGACCTCGCCGGCCTGAACGACGCGGCCGCCAGCGACCCCGAGCTGATGTCGCTGGTGCAGCTGGGCGCTGACCTCGTGGCGAGCGCTGCCCGGAGCTACGTCGAGGGGGTGGCCGCGCACGACGCCGGGCGGCTGATCGCCGCTGTACGCAGCCAGGTCGAGCAGACCTGCCTGCGCGAAGTGGCCCGCCGAGCCCCGGCCAGCGCCACGCTCACCCAGATCGAGCAGCAGGCGCATGCCGTGGCCGGCAAGCTCCTGCACCGCCCGACCCTTGCCGCGCGGGCTGCTGCCGCAGCCGGTGACAACGACAGCCTGCTGCTGCTCTGCGAGATCTTCGGGATCTCGCCGGCAGACGTCGGGCTGTCCGACCCGGAGGTCCTTTCCACCGATGCGCGCTCTGCATGAACGCAGGAGAACGTCGATGACGAACCGCAGCAACCGCCCGCTCATGGTGGCGCTGTCCCATCCCGGAGCCCTGCTCGAGCCTGGTCTGCTCTGCTCGCTGCAAGCGGTCGGGTGCGAGGACGCCGTCGTCCTCGCCAGCACCGGGCGCACCGAGGTGTACACGGTCTCGGCCGGGGCCGACCCCGCCGGCATCCTGGCCCTCATCGAGGCAACCGCATGTCCTCGGACGGGCATGGCAGCGCAGCTGCTCACCGGCGACGCAGTTGTCGCGCACCTGATCCGGTTGGCGGCGGGCCTGGGTCCGTACGCCGGCAAGGACGTCTACGAGCGACTTCGAC
>JAODBP010000263.1 GCA_025464025.1 Actinomycetes bacterium
CCTGGCTGTCGGGCTTGTCGGCCGTCCGCAGCCCGAGCGCCGTCGCCCGCTCGCGGACCTCGGCCTTGGTGACGTCGCCCACCGGGAGCAGGGTCCGGGCCAGGGCACCCTGGTCGAGCAGGTGCAGCACGTAGCTCTGGACCTTGGCCTCGTCGGCCGCCCGCCACAGCCGCCACCGCCCGCCCTCGCTGACGACCCGGGCGTGGTGGCCGGTGGCCACGGCGTCGAAGACGAGGGCGTCGGCCCGTCGCAGCAGCCGGTCGAACTTCACGGTCCGGTTGCACTCGATGCACGGGTTCGGCGTGCGCCCCTCGGCGTGGGCGGCGACGTAGGGCTCGACGACACCGGCCTGGAAGTCGTCGCCGAAGTCGAAGACGTAGTGCGGGATGCCGAGCTGCTGGGCCACCCGCCGGGCGTCGTCGACGTCGGCCACCGAGCAGCACCCCGTGTCGGACTCGCCACCCCACAGCCGCATGGTGCAACCGGTGACCTCGTGGCCGGCCTCGAGCAGCAGGGCGGCCGCCACCGACGAGTCGACGCCACCGCTCATGGCCACGAGGACGTTCACGCGGCTGCCTTCCGGAGCTGCTCGATCGCGGCGGGGATGACCTCGAGGGCGTGGTCGACGTCGGCCTCGGTGGAGGTCCACCCCAGCGACAGCCGCAGCGCCCCACCGCCCGGCACGCCGAGGGCGGTGAGCACGTGCGACGCCTCCATCGCCCCGCTGGCGCACGACGCCGCCGCCGACGCGCACACGCCGGCCCGATCGAGGAGCACCAGCAACGCCTCGCTCTCCACGCCGTCGATCAGGACGGAGAGGATCCCGGGCACGGTGTCCGCCAGGTCGACCGTGGTCCGCACGCCGGGCACGGCGCAGAGGCCGGCGGCCAGTCGGGCCCGCAGCCCACCGACGTCGGGCCGCGACGCCCGGCACGCCCGCACGGCAGCGGCGAACCCGACGACACCCGCCACGTTGTGGGTGCCGCTGCGCCGCTCGCGCTCCTGACCGCCGCCCCGCAGCAGCGGGGTGAGCCTCACGCCCTCCCGCACCACCAGCGCACCCACGCCCTGGGGGCCACCGACCTTGTGGGCGCTCACGCTCACCAGGTGGGCGTCGGCGGCCAGCACGGCCACGTCGAGCCACGGCAGCGCCTGCACGGCATCGGTGTGCACCAGGCCACCGGCCCGCCGGGCCACGTCGGCCACCGGCTGCACCGTCCCGACCTCGTTGTTGACCAGCATCACCGACACCAGGTCGACGTCGCCCGGCACGGCCGCCACGTCGACGATGCCGTCGGCGCCGACCGGGATCATCGTGCCGCCCTTCGCCTTGACGGCGTCGAGCACGGCGTGGTGCTCCACGGCCGAGCACGCCACCGTGCCCCCGATGCCAGCGATCGCGAGGTTGTCGGACTCCGTGCCACCGCTGGTGAGCACGAGCTCGCGCGGCAGGCACCCGAGGGCCTCGGCCAGCTCGTCGCGCGCCTCCTCGACGGCCTGCCGAGCGGCGCGGGCGACGGCGTGACCACCCGACGGGTTGCCGTAGCGGCCGGTCAGCCACGGCAGCATCGCCTCCGCCACCTCGGGCCGGACCGGCGTGGTCGCGGCGTGGTCCAGGTACGTCGCCACGAGTGCGAGGCTACGAGGATGCTGGAGCCCGCGGCGTACGGCGACGCCATCGCCGACGTCTACGACGACTGGTACGGCGACGTGTCCGACGTCGAGGGCACCGTCGCCGCCGTCGTCGAGCTGGCCGCCGGCGGCCCGGTGCTCGAGCTCGGCGTCGGCACCGGCCGCATCGCCATCCCGCTCGCCGCCGCCGGCGTCGAGGTCCACGGCGTCGACGCCTCGGCGGCGATGCTCGACCGCATGCGGGCCAAGCCGGGTGGCGACCGCGTGCCGACGACCGTCGCCGACTTCGCCGAGCAGCTCCCCGAGGTCCCCGGCGGCTTCGCCGTGGTGCTGGTGACGTTCAACACGTTCCTCAACCTGGTGGCTCCCGGGGCCCAGGAGCGGTGCCTGGCCCTGGTGCGTAACGTTCTGCGCCCCCGCGGCGTTCTCGTGATCGAGGCGTTCGTTCCGGCCGTCGACCCGGTATCCAGCGGTGTCGACGTCCGGTCGGTGGGTGCCGAGGAGGTCGTGCTGAGCGTGTTCCGCACCGAGGGGCAGGTCGTGGAGGGTTCCCTGGTCTCGCTGTCGCCGGCGGGCGGGGTCAAGCTGCGCCCCTGGGCCGTCCTCCCGCGGTCGCCCGAGGCGCTCGACGCCCTCGCCGCCGCGGCCGGGTTGACCCTCGAATCCCGCCGCGCCGGTTGGCGCGGCGAGCCCTACGACGACTTCGCTGAGCGACATGTCACCGTGTACCGCCGGGGCAGCGGTAGCTTCGAAGCAGTGATGCGGTCATGAGCCAGCTTCGTCTGAACCCGCTCGCGGGTCGATGGGTGACGATCAGCGGTGACCGTGCGTTCCGTCCCGGGGCCTTCGATCCCCGGATGCTGCCCATCGAGGTCGACGACCGGCCGTGCCCGTTCTGCCCCGGCCACGAGGAGGCGACGCCTCCCGCGCTCGAGACCTACGGCCCCGCCGGGCAGTGGCTCGTGCGGGTCGTGCCCAACCTCTATCCCGCGTTCTCCGGCCAGGATCCGCTCACCGTCGAGCACCTCGGACCGGTCTTCACCCAGGCCCGGGCCAGCGGCATCCACGAGGTCTTCGTCTTCACACCCGACCACGACTCGTCCTGGGCCGACCTCGACGACAAGCAGGCCGGCCTCGTCATGGCCGCCCTCCGCGACCGCTTCGAGGACCACGCGAACACGCCCGGTGTCCGCTACACGCAGGCCATCGTGAACCACGGTCGCGAGGCCGGCGCCTCGGTGCACCACCCGCACGGCCAGCTCCTCGGCATCCCGTTCGTGCCCAAGGAGCTGTCCGACGAGGAGCACGGCTTCGAGCGCTTCGCCGGCGGCTGCGTCCTCTGCACCACGCTCGAGGCCGAGGTCGAGGCCGGCTACCGCACCGTGCTGGAGGACGACGGCGCCGTCGTCGTCTGCCCGTTCTGGAGCGGCACGCCCTACGAGATGCTGGTCATCCCCCGGGCGCACGAGGGCCACCTGCACGAGGCCAAGCCCGGTGACCTGGTGTCGGTCGGTCGGGCCATCCAGCGGGTGCTGCACCGGCTCCGGTCACTGCTCGACGACGTGGCCTACAACCTCGTCTTCCACTCGTCGCCCCACCTGCACGACAACACCTTCCACTGGCACGCCCACGTGCTGCCGAAGGTCACCACCCGGGCCGGCTTCGAGCTGGGCACCGGCGTGCTGATCAACGTGGTCCCGCCCGAGCAGGCGGCGGCCGACCTCAACAGCATCGACGAGTAGCCCTCCGGAAGAAGCAGTGCCGAGAGTGCCGCCAGGCCAGGCGGCCGGAGGCTCGATCTCGCACGCGAAGCCATCTCGGCACGCGCCGCAGGCGCCCCCTACGAGCACGGGGCACATCCTGGCACCGGGATGCGCATCCGTGGCGACGGGTAGCCCCGTGGCATGGCCACGACTCGAACCGGCCGGCGGATCGACGAGCTGGCGGCCGAGGCGGCAGGGTGCACCCGGTGCGACCTCTACGCCCACGCGACCCAGGTCGTGTTCGGCGACGGGCCCGAGTCGGCGGACCTGGTGCTGGTCGGTGAGCAGCCCGGCGACAAGGAGGACCGGGCCGGCGAGCCGTTCGTCGGCCCGGCCGGGCGGGTGCTCGACGAGGCGCTCGAGGCGGCAGGCATCGACCGGGGCCGGGCCTACGTCACCAACGCGGTGAAGCACTTCAAGTGGACGGCGCGGGGCAAGGCCCGGATCCACAAGACGCCGAACGTGGCGGAGCAGCGGGCGTGCCGGCCGTGGCTGGAGGCGGAGCTCGAGGTCGTGCAGCCCGAGGTGCTCGTCTGCCTCGGCGCCGTCGCGGCCAAGGCCCTCCTGGACCGTGACTTCAAGGTCACCGTGCAGCGGGGACGGTTCGTCGACTCGCCGCTGGCGCCCCACGTGCTGGCCACCGTGCACCCGTCGTCGATCCTTCGGGGCCGCCCCGAGGACCGGCGGAAGAACATGGCTGCCTTCGTGGCCGACCTGAAGGTGGCGGCGAAGGTGCTCAGGCGGGGATGACCAGGCCCGGCCGTCCCCCTGTCGCCGAAGCTCGCTTCCGAGGAAGCTCGGTCACGCCCAGGGGCCGACCGTCCGGAAGGCGAACGGGCTGGCCCCCTCGGGCACGACCTCGACCGGCTCGCTCAGCTCCCCGAACGTCGGCGCGCCGATCTTCGTGGCGATGGCCTGGAGGGCGGCGAGGTCGAGGCCGTACACCTCGGCGGCGGTGCCCCCCACGACGGCGCGGACCGTCGCCTCCGGCAGCCCGGCGAACGTGAACCGCAGCGACAGCTTGCCGATCGACGTGTCGCCCACCTGGAACGTGCCCTCCATGTGGGGGTAGTCGGCGCCCCACATGAGCCGGTCGGCGTAGCCGTCGCGGATGGCGCCCTCGGCCTCGGCCCGAGACAGGAAGCTGGCCCCGACGAAGACGTTGCGGTGCAGGTACTCGCTCGGGGCCTTCGGCACCTGGCGCTGGAGCGCGGCGTTGCCGCGGCTGGCGGCGAGGTGGGCGGTGTCGAGCTCCTGCTCCATGTAGGGCCACCACTCCCCCGGCTGCTCGGTGAGCACGAGGCGGAGCTCGGGGTGGCGCTCGAACACACCGGCGAAGATCATGAGGTGGGCGGCCCGGCGGCTGAACCACCCACCGCTCTCGATCGACATGAGCGCCACCAGCTCGGGGCCGGTGAACATGCGCGGGTCGCCGGCGCCGGAGTGGGTGGTGAGGGGCATGTGCAGCTCCTCGGCCGCGGTCCACAGCGGCTCCCACGACCGGTCGTTGTAGGGCGTCACCCAGGGCCGGGGCGCCGGGAAGTTCACGCCCTTGAGCCCGGCGTCGGCCGCCCACCGCAGCTCGGCCACGGCGGCGTCGACGTCCCACATCGGCAGGTGGGCCAGCCCCACGTGGCGGTTCGGAGCCGAGTCGTTCAGCTCGGCGAGCCACGAGTTGTAGATGCGGATGCCGGCCGCGCCCAGCTCGGGGTCGTCAGGAGCACCGAGCATCGACGACTGGAACGGGATGGGCTGGTCGTTCTGGCTGCCGTGGAAGATGACCTCGGCGGCCACGCCCTCGAAGTCGAGGTCGCGCCGGCGGGCCACCGGGTCGTGGTGCCCGGCGATCCACTGGTTGCGCCAGGGCGAGAGCGGGTCGTCCTGGCTGGCGTCGTGCTCGACGTAGCGACCCTTCGAGCGCGCCGGGTCGTTCACGTAGGCGTCGAAGCGGTCGAGCAGGGCCGGCGGGCACAGCGGCCGCAGGTCCTCCTCGAGGCGGGGGCCGATGTGGCAGTCGGACGAGACGATGACGACGTTGTCGGACATTGGTGCTCCTCGAGAGTTGGGCTGTTCAGTTCCGACCGGAGTGGCCGCCGGCGCACCAATGCCCGGCTCGGCGCAGGGCGCCTCGCCAAGGCCTGTGCTGATGGTTCACTCGCTTCGCTCGCTCACGGCTATCTCCTCGGCAGCAGGACGGTGAGGGACTGGCGGACCTCGGCGCGGAGGTCGGTGCGACCCCCGGCCTCGGCCCAGCGGGCGGCGGCGTCGTCGAACACGGCGACGACGGCCGTGGCGGTGACGTGGGCCTCGAGCACCTCGGCACCCCGCTCGACCAGGGCGTCGGCGATGCCGTCGCGCCACTCGTCGAGCAGGCCGAGGGCACGGCCCCGGAGCACGGGCGACGAGGCGATGGCCCGGCGGCTGCGCAGGAGGCGGCCGCGGAAGGGCTCCTCGACCGGCGACTCGTCGGCCAGGGCGGCGACCAGGGCTCGCAGCGGCGACTCCCGGCGGGGTCGGCCGAGGATGGCGGTGCGCAGGCCGGCGATGCGGGTGTCGCGCTCGGAGAGGAGCAGCGAGTCCTTCGACGGGAAGTACCGGGCCACGGTGGCGGGCGAGACGCCCGCCCGCTCGGCGATGGCCTGGACGGTGGTGGCCTCGAAGCCGTGCTCGGCGAAGAGGTCGAGGGCGGCGTCGACGATCGCCTCGCGCGCCTGCTCCTTCTTCCGCTCACGGAGACCCGTCACCACCAAAGTGATAGCCGACTCTCAAATGATGGTCAACCCTCGTCGAACGCCTTCACCAGCCGCTTGGGCGCGGTCAGCCGCCAGCTCGTCGTGAGCAGCTCGGCCAGCTCGTCGACCGAGACCTCCTTCGCTGCCGGGTGGGCCAGGTGCATGCCCCGCCAGCCGTAGCGACCGACGTAGGCCGGGACGAACCAGGGCTCACCGTTGGCGTCGAGCGACTCCCGCTCCTCCGCCTCCGTCTTGAACGTGCAGGAGCGCTCGACGTCCTCCCCGCCCATGGAGGCGAACATCTTGTTGCGCACCCGGAACGTCGGGTGGCCCCACGCCTCGACGAAGACCTCTTCGGCCTCGGGCAACGAGAGGCAGATGCGGCGCACGTCGTCGAACGTCGGGGCGGCCATCCGCCGACCGTACCCTCGCGGTCGTGTCCAGCATCCGCGTCTCCACGGCCATCGACGCCCGGCCGGACGAGGTGTGGGCCGACGTGCGCGACCTCGGCTCCCACGTCGAGTGGATGGCCGACGCCGAGGCCATCCGGTTCACGTCCGAGGCGACCAGCGGGGTGGGCGCGACCTTCGACTGCGACACCAAGGTCGGCCCGCTCCACCTGGTCGACCGCATGGAGGTCACCGAGTGGGTGGAGGGCGAGGTGATCGGCGTGCGCCACGTCGGCCTCGTCACCGGCACCGGGCGCTTCACCCTGACCCCCGAGGGCAGCGGCACCCGCTTCACGTGGGAGGAGTCGCTGACCATCCCGTGGTGGCTGGGCGGGCCGGTGGCGACGCTCGTGCTCCGGCTGGTGTGGGTGCGCAACCTCCGGAAGCTCCGCCGTCGGTTCAGTCGCTAGGTTCCTCCCCATGAGGGGACTGAAGGACAAGGTCATCGTCGTCGCGGCCGGGGGCACCGGGGCCACCGACGGCACCAGCCACGGCGCCAGCATCGGCGGCGCCACGTCGCGCCGGCTGGCCGAGGAGGGCGCCAAGGTCGTGGTGGGCGACATCAACCTGCCGTCGGCCGAGCGCACGGTCGAGCTGATCACCGCCGCCGGCGGCACTGCCGTGGCCCATGAGTTCGACGCTGGCGAGGACGACCAGATCAAGTCGCTCATGGATCGAGCCATCGGCGAGTACGGCGGCATCGATGGCGTCCACTTCAACGCCATGGACATGTCGCGGGCGACGCTCGGCGTCGATGGCGAGCACGACCTGCTCACCCTGCCCCTCGAGGCGTGGCAGCGGACGCTCGACGTGGGCCTGACCGGCTGCCTGCTGGCCGCCCGCCACTCGATCCCGAGCATGCTCGAGCGGGGTGGCGGCTCGTTCGTGTGCACCGTGTCGGGCGCCGTCTACGCCGGCGAGGGCATCCGCGTCGCCTACGCCACGACCAAGACCGGCATGACGGCGATCGTGCGCCACATCGCCACCCGCTTCGGCCACCAGGGCATCCGGGCCAACGCTGTGGCACCGGGCTTGGTGCCGGGTCAGGCGATGCTCGACGGCATGCCCGAGGAGGGCAAGGCCCGCATGCTGCGGATGGGCCGGTCGAACCGCATCGGGCGGGCCGACGACATCGCCAACATGGTGACCTTCCTGTTGTCCGACGACGGCGAGTGGGTGACCGGCCAGGTCCTCGCCGTCGACGGCGGCAACACCATGCGGACGTGATGCCGCGCACGGCGCCCTGAGCTACGGGATGCCGAGGTGGTCGGCCGCCAGTCCGAGGGCCTTCGCCAACGGCCGGAGGTCGTCACGGCCCCCGCCGAGCAGCGCCTCGTAGACCAGGTCCTGGGGCTCAGCGAGGTCGACGCCGACATCGAGCGACGTGGCCAGCTCGCGGACGGCGAGTGCGGCGTCGACCGCGTCGACCTCCCCGTCGACCGCCCGGCGGACGGCGGCGGCGAGGGTCTGCTCGAGCGCGGCCCGGGCCCGGGGCGCGTCGATCGTCAGCCCGAAGAGGTGGGCCTCGCGCGCCGTGGCCAGGGCGGCCTCGTAGGCGGCCGGGTCCCACGACCCCTGCTGGGCCGTGATCTCGGCCTCGAGCCGGCGGGCGAGGGCGTGCTCGGCCGGCAGGCGGATGGCCGGAGGGAGCGGGAGGCCGGCCCGGGCCAGCGACAGCAGCTCCTCCCGGTTGAACGAGTAGAGGCGCTCGAAGGTGGAGGCGAAGCGCTTCTCGACGTTGGCCGCGGCACCGGCCACGATCTGGTCGGCGGCGTCGGGCAGGGCCCGGTCGAGGCCGAACTCGTCGGGCCCGAAGCGCTCGCCCACGTAGCGCAGGAGGACCGAGAGGCGATCGTCCCGCTCGAGGCCGTCGAACAGGCCGGCCACGTCGTCGGCGTCGCGCTCGTCGTCGGCCGGGCGGACGGCGCCCAGGACCTCGAGGGCCCCGATGAGCATGACGGCGTAGGTGCGGCGGCTGACCCGTCGGGTGCGCTTGTGGCGCAGGGTGACGGTGCCGGCGTTGACGCGGAGCGCACCGCGGTCGCCGGAGCGGTGGTGGTCCTCGACGATCTCCCAGGTGGCGACCTCGCCCTCGGGCCGCCGGGCGAGCAGGTCGGCCAGGGCGATGTGGGCCACGGCCCGGTCGGCGTCGACCCGCGCCGGCTCGACGTGGGCGCGCCACACGTCGGCACCGGTGCCCTCGTGGGGCTGGTTGCTGCGAGCCTCGGCCAGGCGCTCGAGGAAGGCGTCGACCGGCGGCTCCTCGCCCAGCTCGGCGAGGAGGTCGATGGCCCGGGCCGCGTAGCGCAGGCACTGGACGGTCTCGAGCCCGGCCAGGTCCCAGAAGAACCAGGCGCACGACGTGTACATGAGCAGGGCGTGGCGCTGCTGCTCGAGCAGGGTGAGGGCCTCGACCACGTCGCCGGTGACGTGGTCGGCGGCGAACTCGTCGACGGTGCGGGCGCCCAGGACCACGTCGACGTAGGCGTCGCGCGCCGCCCAGGGGTCCTCGAGCACGGCCTTGCCCCGGCGCTCGAACACCTCGACGCCGGCATCCCGCAGGAGGTCGAGCGCAGCCCGGAGCGGCGCCCGCCACTGCTGGTCGGCGCCGGGGTCGGCACCGGTGGAGCAGCCGCAGTCCTCCTTCCAGCGACCCACGCCGTGGGCGCACGACCAGGCGCTCTCCCGCACCTTGGCCTGCCACGTGGGCGGGTGGTCGGCAAGGAAGCGGGCCACGGTGGTGACCCGCACGCCCTCCTTCGGGGCGACGACGGGGAGGGCGTAGGCGAGGGTGCGCTCGGCGAAGTGGTGGTGGTGGCCGAACGTCTCGCCGTCGGTGGCGACGGAGACGAGGCCGCCGTCGGGGGCGGCCTGCCCGACCCGGGCGACGAAGGCCTCGGCCGTCATCGTGCCCAAGCTGAAGGCGAGGTCGTGGGAGATGCCGCCGTCGTAGAACACGAGGTCGACGGTGCGGTCGGCGTCGTGCGGGTCGACCCAGCGGTAGGCCCGGCGACCGTCGACGGTGCCGTCACCCACGTCGTGCCAGGCGTCGGCGTCCAGGGGGCGGACGGCGAGGGCCTGGTTGGGCGCGAGGATGGTGAAGCCGATGCCCTCCTCGGCCAGGACGCGGAGGACATCGTCGTTCACCGCCGTCTCCGGGAGCCAGATGCCGTCGGGCTCCCGGCCGAAGCGGTGGCGGAAGTCGGCCACGCCCCAGCGCACCTGGGTGCGCACGTCGCGCTCGGAGGCCAGGGGCAGGATCACGTGGTTGTAGGCCTGGGCGATGGCGCCGCCACCGAGCCGGTCGCCGTCGACCATGCGGGCGAGCACGTCGGGCGCGTGGACCTCGAGCCAGCTCAGCAGCGTCGGGCCGACGTTGAACGAGAGGTGGGCGTAGTTGTCCACCACCGCCACCACCCGACCCCGGTCGTCGAGGATGCGGGCCCAGCCGTTGGGGCGGTAGCACTCGGCGGTGATGCGCTCGTTCCAGTCGTGCGCCGGCGCCGCGCTCGGCTCCCGCGCCACGACCTCGGTCCAGGGGTTCTCCCGCGGCGGTTGGTAGAAGTGCCCGTGCACCACGAGCGCCTGTTCCATCTCCCCAT
>JAODBP010000271.1 GCA_025464025.1 Actinomycetes bacterium
GGCCGTGTCTCAGTCCCAGTGTGGCTGATCGTCCTCTCAGACCAGCTACCCGTCGATGCCTTGGTGAGCCGTTACCTCACCAACAAGCTGATAGGCCGCGAGGCCCTCCCAGAGCGGAATCCATTTCGTCATCAGACCATGCGATCCGATGACGGCATCCGGTATTAGCTCTCCTTTCGGAGGGTTATCCCGGTCTCTGGGGCAGGTTCCTCACGTGTTACTCACCCGTTCGCCGCTAGGTCTTCCGAAGTGTTGCCACTCCATGGACCTCGCTCGACTTGCATGTGTTAAGCACGCCGCCAGCGTTCGTCCTGAGCCAGGATCAAACTCTCCATCGAGATCTCTCGAGCTCCCGGCGAACCGGTCACCCTTCGATCAGTGTTGAGCCAGGATCGGGCCTGGTGGCCGTCCCCTGTCTGGCATCAAACTGCTGGACTTTGTTGTCCTTCAAAATGATGCGGAAATTGACTTGAACATCCACGTCGTTCGCCGAAGCGACGGCGCGGATGCCCGCACTCGCTTTTGAACCTTCCTCTGTTCCGTTTTCAAGGAGCACATAATGCTCGTGGCACACCTCTCCCGAAGGAGATGTTCGTGCCGGTGTGACACCACGTCGGGCCGGATGCGTCCGGCTCCTCTGGGGCTCTCGGTGTTGCTGAGCCGCTCCGTGGGGCGAGGAGCAACGATATCGATGCACCTCTGTTGTGTCAACTTGGCTTCCGGATTTTCTGGAAACGTTCTCCAGGGCCCCGGTAGCCGTGCCCCGAAGGGCGGAAGGAACAAGCTAGTCGGCCCGGTGCCGGAGCACCAAGTCGCCGGCCGGATCCCTAGCCGGCGGCGCTGAGGCCGCCGCTCCCGGGCAGCTCCCGAGGGGCCGCGGGACGAGGCTGCGCAGCCTCGTTGACCTCGAGCCGACCCCGGAAGTCCGAGTTGCTGGCGATGGCGGCGTAGTACGCCGCCTTCTTGCGGGCCACCCGGCTGTCCGGTCGGTCCTCGGCCGCCACCAGCTCGGGATCGAGCTGGGAGTTCATGCCGTCGCGCAGCAGGACGAGGGCCTCCGCCCGCATCTGCGACACCCGAGACTCGGTCACACCGAGCTCGTCGGCGATGTCCTGCATCAGGCGCTCCTGGAAGAAGTAGCCCTCGACCACCAGCTTGAGCCGGTCGGGCAGGGCCTCCACCGCGTCGCGCAGGTAGCCGCGGCGCTCGCGCTCGACGAGGAGCTCGTCGGGGGCGCTCCCGCCGGCGGGCAGGAGCTCGTCCGGGTCGCCGGAGCTGGCGGACACGGCGTCGTAGTGCACGATCACGGCCCGGTTCACGTCGTCGACGATGCGCTGGACGTCGGCGGCCTCGAGCCCGAGGTGGTCGGCCACCTCGGCCGGCGTGGGCTGGCGGCCCAGCTGCACGGTGAGGGCGTTCGAACGCTCCTCCACCAGACGGGCCTTCGTGCGGACCGAGCGGCTGGCCCAGTCGAGGCTCCGCAGCTCGTCGAGCAGGGCGCCACGGATCCGGGTCGAGGCGTAGCCGTCGAACGGCACGCCACGGGTCGGGTCGTAGGAACGGGCGGCCTCGGCCAGCCCGAGCATGCCGGCCGACACCAGGTCGTCCCAGGCCACGTGCCTCGGGACGCGCGCCGAGATGGAGCTCACCGCATGCTGGACGAGAGGCAGGTACTGCTGCACCAAGGCTGCCTGTCGGCCCGCTGCGCCCGCCGACGCTCCGGAGTCCTGGTTGTGCACGCGTTGAGTGTCAACGGCGCGACCGGGGGGGCCGCAATCCCCCTGCCTCGGGGTTTCACCACCCCCCCGTCCCCCACCCGGGGGTGGTGTCAACCCACCCAGGCCTTGACGGAAGGGCGAGGACCATGGCAGGAATGACCCGATCAGGTCGTGGCCGGCCCCCCCTCGCAGTCGCTACCTTCAGCGCCGAGTCCGTGACGGTGGGTGAGGCAAGGAGGAACAACGTGGGGACAACCCTCACCGCGGTCATCGTCGATCAGTGGGAGCTGGTGGCCCTCGGCATCAGCGCCGTGCTGGCCGAGCAGGGGATCGACACCCTGGCCACGGCGGTCGACGCCCGCCAGGGCGTGCGCACCGCCCGCGAGCTGCGCGCCGACCTGCTCGTCCTCGGGGCCACGGCCCAGGCCTCCCCCGTCGATGCCGCCCACCACGCCGTGCGGCTCAACCCTCGGCCGGCCGTGATCACGCTCGTGAGCGGCGCCGACCACGCCGAGCTGGGCCAGCTCATCGCCGAGGGCGTCGACGCCCTCCTCGTGCGATCGGCCAGCAGCGACGAGCTGGGCGAGGCCATCGAGCGGATCCGGCGGGGCGAGCGCTACGTGGCCCCGGCGCTGCTGTCGTCGCTCGTCGGGGCGATCACCCCGGTGCTGCCCGCCGACGACGAGGCCGTCCTCACCGCCCGGGAGCGCGACGTGCTGGCCTGCCTGGCCCAGGGGCGGACCAACCGCCAGATCGCCCAGGAGCTCTTCGTCGGCGTCGAGACGGTGAAGAGCCACCTGTCCCGGCTCTACACCAAGCTCGAGGCCCGCGACCGCCACGACGCCGTGGCCCGGGCCCTCGCCGCCGGCCTCCTGGGTTAACCCCGCCGAAACCCTCACGTCGGCGCTGCCGCTGCCGATCAACCCGCCAGCGATGGGCCTGAGCGAGGTGTCGAACATCCTGTGGCGGGAGCGCCAGCTCCTCGAGCTTCTTCTCTTCAAGCTCGAGGAGGAGCAGCTGCTCCTCGTCAACGGTCGAACTCGGTGGCTCTCGCACGCCGCCAAGGAGATCGAGGACGTGCTCGACGCGATCCGCATGGCGGAGCTCGCCCGGGCCGTCGAGGTCGAGTCGCTGGCCTCCGACCTGGGCATGCCCCAGAACGCCAGCCTCCGGGAGCTGGTGGCCGCCGCCCCCGCGCCCTGGGCCCACATCCTCGACGAGCACCGCCAGGCCTTCCTGGTCTCGACCGAGGAGATCAACGGGATGGCCGCGACCAACCGTGAGCTGATCGCCCGGGGCCAGCGCGACGTCCACGACGCCCTGGCCTGGCTGGGCGAGGAGCGCGACGAGACCTACACGCCGGACGGCTCGTCCACCGCCCGGGCCAACGCCGCCCGCCTGATCGACCGGACGCTCTGAGATGCCCTCCGACTTCTTCGGGCTCCAGGTCGGCCTCTCGGCGCTCAACGCGGCGCGGCGCCAGATGGAGGTCGCCGCCCAGAACGTCTCCAACGCCAACACCGAGGGCTACTCCCGGCAGAGGGTCGAGATCGCCACGGTCGGCAACCCGACCGTCGCCGCCGTCCACGCCCGCTCCGACGGCGCCGGGTCGGGCGTCGCCGTCGTCGGCACGTTCCGGACCATCGACGAGTTCCTCCAGGCCCGCTCGCTCACCGAGCACTCGACGAACTCGCAGCTCGGCCGGACGAAGACCCTGCTCAGCCGCATGGAGCTCGCGTTCAAGGAGCCGAGCGACACCGGCATCCAGGCCCAGCTCGCCGACTTCTGGTCCGGCTTCGAGGACGTGGCCAACTCGCCCGGCAACCTGGCGTCGCGCTCCCAGCTCATCCAGCGGGCCTCGACGCTGGCGACCAGCATCAACCAGGCCGCCAACGACATGACCGACCTCTGGAAGACCTCGGTCGAGCAGCTCCAGACCGTGCTCACCGGCGTCAACGCGACGGCCGACAGCGTCGCCCAGCTCAACGGCTCGATCAAGCGGGCCACGGCGGCCGGGCTCAACCCGAACGCCCTCATGGACCAGCGCGACCGCCTCGTCCAGACCCTGGCCGAGCAGATCGGCGGCGTGGTCAAGACCGGGGTGCTCGGCCAGGTCGACGTCTACGTCGGCGGCACGGCGATCGTCCGGGGCGAGGACTCGGAGCACCTCGTCGTCGACACCAACGGCTCGAACATCGTCAACGCCTACGACCAGCCCTCGACGCCGGGCCTCGACCCGCTGCCGGTGCTGGTGCGCTGGCAGAAGGACAACTTCCCGGCCACGGTCACGGGCGGCGAGGCCGCCGCCCTGCTCGACGGGGTGAACCGGATGCTGCCGGCCTACCGGGCGGCCCTGATCGGCCCCGGCCCGACGCCCGCCACGGCCGTGGCCACCGTGCCGCCGGCACCGCTCCAGTTCAACTTCGCGACCACGAACCACTCGTTCGACCTCGCGGTGAACGGCGCCGCGGCGGTCACCGTGACGCTCAACACCGACCTCTCGGGCGGGCCGCTCACGCCGAGCGCGCTCCAGAACGCCCTCAACGCCGCCCTCGGCCAGGCCGGGCTCACCGGCGTCGCGGCCAAAGTGCGCCAGAACGGCGCCAACTTCGACGTCTCGCTCCAGACGGTCGACAGCGGTGCGAGCAAGTCGCTGGTCGTCGGCCCGACCGGTGCAGACACCCTGTTCGGGAACCTCTTCGGCGTCGGCCCGACCGTGACCAACGGCACCGATTCCTCGACGGGCATCGTCAGCCTGGCCTCGCAGATCTCCAACACCGTCAACGCCCTGCACCTCCAGGGCGTCGACCTCAACGGCAACGCCGGCAAGGAGCTCTTCACCTTCGACCCGGTGAACGGCCTGTCGGTGAACATCACCGACCCCAAGGAGGTCGCGGCGGGCGGTGCCGGCAAGCCGGCGCTCGACGGGGCCAACGCCCTGTCCCTCGCCGACGTGTCCAACACGTCGAACGGCCCCGACAACACGTACCGCTCGCTGATCATCACGCTCGGCGTGGAGACCCAGACCGTCAACCGCCGCGTCGACATCCAGAGCGACATCACCAAGCAGGTCGACGCCGCCAAGGACTCGGCCTCGGGCGTCAGCATCGACGAGGAGATGGCCAACATGATCGCCTTCCAGCACACCTATGGTGCTGCGTCGCGGGTCATCACCGCGATCGATCAGATGCTCGAACGCCTGATCAACGGCACCGGCCTGGTCGGCCGCTAGGAGCCCGCATGTCCGTCCGCATCACACCCCGCACGGCGCAGCAGAGCGCCATCGACAGCCTGGGCACCACGCTGTCGAAGATGGCCCAGCTCCAGGAGCAGCTCGCCAGCGGCAAGGCGCTCAACCGCCCCTCGGACTCCCCCATCCAGACCGTCGAGGCCATGCAGTACCGCTCGGAGATCCGACGGAACGACCAGTTCCAGCGCAACGCCAACGACGGGCTCAACTGGCTGGGCATGGCCGACAACACGATGACGAGCATGTTGGGCACCCTCGGGCGGGTGAAGGAGCTGGTCCTCCAGGGCCTCAACGGCAGCTCCGACCCGGTCCAACGAGCCAACATCGCCCAGGAGGTCACCGCCCTCCGCGACTCGCTCATCGGGCAGGCCAACGCCAAGTACCTCGACCGACCCATCTTCGGCGGCAACGCCGGCGGATCGGCCGCCTACACCCAGCTCGGCACGTTCGTCGGGTCCGCCGGCGACCAGATCGAGCGTCGGGTGGGCCCCAACCAGAAGGTGCGGGTCAACCTGACCGGCCCCGAGGTGTTCGGTCCGGACGGCGTCGGCGCCGCCGGCAACCTGTTCCAGGTCGTGGACCAGATCGCGACCGACCTCCAGAGCAACCCGACGGCCCTCACGGCTGACCTCGCCGCCCTCGACAACCGTCGGGTCACGGTCGAGAACCAGCTCGGCGCCGTGGGTGCTCGTTACAATCAGGTGGACGGCATGAAATCGCGAGCCGAGGACCAGCAGGTCACGATGAAGAACGGGCTCTCCGAGGTCGAGAACATCGACCTCCCCAAGACCATTGTGGACCTCCAGCTGCAGGAGATCGCCTACAAGTCGGCGCTCTCCGCCACCTCCCGCGTCATCCAGCCCTCCCTCCTGGACTTCCTCCGATGAGCACGATGACCGACACCGACACCGACCTCGAGCTCCCCGCGCTGCACTTCGCCGCCGGGATCCCGGGGTTCCCCGAGGCTCGCCAGTTCGCCCTCGTGTGGTGGGGCGACGAGGACGGCCCGTTCTCGATCCTGACGTCGTTGGAGCAGAGCGGCCTCGAGTTCCTCGTGGTCCCGCCCCACACGTTCTTCCCCGACTACGCACCCGAGGTCGACGACGACACGGCCGAGCGCCTCGGCCTCGAGTCGGCCGACGACGCCATCCTCATGGTGATCGTGACGGTGGGCGACCAGCCAGGTGACGCCACCGCCAACCTCTTGGCACCGATCGTGGTGAACCGGCACTCCCGGGAGGCGGCCCAGGTCGTGCTCACCGAGGGCGACCTGCCCCTGCGCGCTCCCCTCTTCGACTGAGCGGCGCCGTGCTGCGCTCCCGTGGTTCGGGGGTCAACCCCAGTAGGGTTCCGGCGTGCTCGTCCTGACCCGCCGCCCGAACCAGAGCATCATGATCGGCGGCGGCATCGTCGTGACCGTGCTCGAGGTGCGGGGCGACCAGGTCCGGCTGGGCATCAAGGCCCCCCGGGACGTCGACGTGCACCGCGACGAGGTGTGGGCCGAGCTCCAGCAGGCGAACCGCGCCGCGGCCCTGCCCGACCGCTCCGCCGTGGAGGGCCTCGAGCGCCTCCGGCGCCAGCGGCCCGACGCCTGAGAAATTTCTTCAGGAACTCCTCAACTCCCCGGGGCGCCCGCCGATCCAGACGTCCGTCTCGGGTCAACTGCCCGGGATGTCGCACGGCCACCAAGGACGGTGACCGGCGGTCCCAGCATCCAGGAGGAAACCCGTGGGGATCCGCATCAACCAGAACGTGATGGCGATGAACGCCTACCGGAACCTGACCACTTCCGAAGGTCAGCTGTCCCGGAGCCTCGAGCGCCTGTCGTCCGGCTTCCGGATCAACCGGGCCGCTGACGACGCCGCTGGCCTCGTCATCTCGGAAGGCCTGCGCTCGCAGGTCATGGGCCTCAAGATGGCCACCCGGAACGCCCAGGACGGCGTCTCGGTCGTTCAGACCGCTGAAGGTGCCCTCACCGAGACGCACTCGATCCTGCAGCGCATGCGTGAGCTGGCGGTGCAGGCGGCCTCGACCGGTTCTTCCGACCAGCCGTCCCGTGACGCCGCCCAGACCGAAGTCGTCCAGCTCAAGGCGGAACTGGACCGCATCGCCAACACCACCAAGTTCGGTGCCCAGACGCTGCTCAACGGCAGCTACGGCGTGTCGAACAACACGAACAACCCCGTCTCGGGCGTCCCGCTCCAGTCGGCGGCCGCCACGGTCGACGTCACCACGGCGAACACGTTCCAGCTCGACGTCGACGGCCAGGCCAACCTGCTCCAGGGTGGCGTGGACGTCGTCCTCACCGGCGGCGTGGTCTACAACGCCACGACGAACACCGGTGCCACCGGCGCCAAGGCCCTCGAGACCGACATCAACAACGCCCTCCAGACGGCGTTCACCGGCGCCTACGGCGCCGGCTCGGTCCCGTTCAGCGCCAAGGTGGGGACCACCGGCACGGGTGCCGCCGCTCGGTTCACGGTGACGTTCAGCAGCACGAACGCCAACCAGACCTTCACCGTGCAGGCCTCGGGCGCCGACGCGACCTCGGTCAACCTGTTCAACTCGGCGGCCGCCGACAGCTCGGTCACCGGCTCGGGCGGCACGTTCCAGGTCGGCTCCGGGACCTCGTCGTCGGACCAGATCAACATCACGATCGGCGACATGCGGGCGAGCTCCAGCACGGGCCTCAACCTCTCCGCCGTCGACGTGTCCAACGCCCTGCTGTCGTCCACCAACCTCAACTCGATCGATGCGGCCATCACGACCGTCTCGACCCTCCGAGGCAACCTGGGCGCCTTCCAGAACCGGTTCGAGCGCACGATCTCGAACCTCTCGGTCACCACCGAGAACCTCTCCGCTTCGGAGTCCCGGATCCGGGACACCGACATGGCGTCGGAGATGATGAGCTTCACCCGGGCGCAGATCCTGCAGCAGGCCGGTACGGCCATGCTGGCGCAGGCCAACGCCGTCCCGCAGACCGTCCTGCAGCTCCTCAAGTAAGGACACCCGAGGAGGCCGGGCGGGGGGCGAAGGCCCGCCGCCCGGCCTCTGACGGACTCACACCATGGGCATCCCGAGCGTCACCGAGATCAGCCACCGGACCCCGGCTCCAATGCCGGTCCCGCCGGTCGCGTCCGGCGTCCCGGCGTCGGCCGCCCAAGAGGAGAAGAAGGGCACCCCGCAGCCGGTGCACGTCGCCCCCGCTGCGCCACCCCCGCCTCCTCCTCCTCCTCCGAGCAAGGGCTTCAACATGGATGTCGAGGTCGGCTTCCACGAAGAGACCAACACGAAGATCTACAACTTCGTGGACCCGGACTCCGGCGACACCGTCGTCCAGATCCCGGTGCAGAACGTCCTCAACCTCGTTGCCTCGATCCTCCGCCGCATGGAGGCCGAAGGGCAGCGATGAGCAGCATCGGCACGAGCACCAGCTCGGTCGACGGCCTCGTCTCGGGGCTGGACACGACCGCCCTCATCAACCAGCTGATGGCGGCCGAGAAGGCCCCGCAAGACCAGCTCGTCGCCAAGCGGGACAAGGCCAAGGCCGTCGTCGCTGCCTACCAGTCGCTGAACACCAAGCTGGCCACGCTGCGGGACGCGGCGGCCAAGCTGGCCGACCCGGCCGGGTGGAACGTGATGAAGGCGACGTCGTCGTCGACGTCGGTGGCCACGGCGTCGGCTGGGGCCTCGGCCCTCGGCGGCAGCCTCGCCCTCAACGTGCTCCAGCTCGCCACCTCCGCTGCCGTCGTGTCCTCGGGCACGGCGGCGGCGCTGTCATCGGTCATCACCAGCAGCCCGCTGCTGGTGTCGTCGGGCGGGGCGGCCCTCGGGGTCGCCACGTTCGGCGGCGGCGGCGCCCTTGCCCTGGGCGCCCACACCATCAAGGTGACCCAGGCCTCGGCCGGCGCGACCAAGACGGCGAGCAACGCCCTGGCCGCCAGCACGATCATCGGCGCCGGCAACAACAGCTTCAGCGTGGACATCGCCGGCGTCACCAAGAACTACGTGATCGCCAACGGCACCTACTCGGCCAGTGGCCTCGCCGCCGCTGTCCAGACGGCCACCAACGGGGAGCTCACCGCCAGCGTCGACGGCACCGGGCACCTGGTGCTCAAGACCGTCGCGGAGGGCAGCGCCGCGACCCTGACCCTGAACGCCGGCGGCACCGCCCTCGCCGACCTCGGCATCACCGGCGGTGACACGGCCGCCGCCGCCACCGTCGGCACCGACGGCAAGATCGACGTCGACGGCGTGGTCAGCACCGTCACCGACGTCCGGGCCAGCGTCTCCCAGGTCCTGCCCAGCACCGCCGGCACGATCACCGCCACCTTCGCCAGCGGCCTCCGGCTCGGCACCGTCAACGCCAAGAACGTCGACACCGGCGACGGCAGCATCAACGCCGTGGTGAACGCGGTCAACGGCGCCAACATGGGCGTCACGGCCTCGGCCATCCAGTCGGCGCCCGGGCAGTTCAAGCTCCAGCTGGCGTCGTCGAACACCGGTCTCGGCGGCGCGGTGAGCACGGCCAGCGGTTCGCTCAGCCTCGGCACGTTCAACTCCATCGGCACCGCCCAGGACGCCAAGGTCACCGTGGGCACCGGCCCAGGTGCCTTCACGGTCAGCTCCTCGAGCAACCAGATCAGCAACGTGCTGCCGGGCGTGACCATCGCCCTGGTGGCCACGGGCACCACCACGATCACGGTCAACCGCGACAGCGACGCCGTCGCCGGCAACGTCAGTGGGCTGGTCGACCAGGTGAACGCCGTGCTGACGGAGATCGGCACCCAGACCGCCTACGACCCCGACACGGGCGAGGCCGGCCTGCTCATCGGCGACTTCTCGGTCCGGCAGCTCCAGTCGACGTTGGTGAACTCCATCATCAACAGCGTCTCGACCAGCACCGCGGCCACGGCGGCCACCGCCGGGGTGAGCATCACCAAGACCGGCACGTTCACGTTCGACAAGGCGAAGTTCACCGCCGCCTACAACGCCAACGCCGACGACATCGCCAAGCTCTTCCAGCGGGGTGGCAGCTCGGCGAGCACGAGCGTGGCGCTGGCGACGTCGACCAACAAGACCCAGGCCGGCAGCTACCCGGTGGTCATCACCCAGGCCGCCACGCAGGGCAAGGCCACCGGCAGCGTGCTGGGCGGCGGGACGATCACCGGCGCCGAGACGATCGACGTCAAGATCGGCGCCAGCGGGACGGTGATCTCCTACAGCGCCACGGCAGGCGAGACGCTGCAGTCGATCGCCGACGCCCTCAACCAGCTCGCGGCCACGAACGGCGTCGCCGTCCTCGCCTCGGTGACGGGCAACGCCCTCTCGATCAACTCGACCGGCTACGGCGCCAACGCCGCCTTCCAGGTCCGCTCGAGCACGGTGGCCGGCGGCCAGACCGGCATCACCGCCGCGGCCGGCGTCTTCGAGAACCACGTCGGCACCAACGTGGCCGGCACCATCAACGGGGTCGTCGCGGCGGGCATCGGGCGCCTGCTCCAGGCCCCGCCGACCAATCCGATCCTGGCCGGCCTCACGTTGACCATCTCGAGCACGGCGGCCGACGTGGCGGGTGCCGGAGGCACCCTCAACCTCGGCAACTTCACCTACGTGCCGGGCGTGGCCCAGCGCATCGCCTCGGCCGGCACCAACGCCGTCGACGTCGTCTCCGGCACGCTCACCGCCGCCATCAACGGCCGCTCGAGCGAGATCGACGACCTCAACGACCAGATCGAGGTCTGGGACCGTCGGCTCGCCGACCGCCAGGCCCAGCTCAAGAAGCAGTTCGCCGACATGGAGACGGCGTTGAGCAGCATGAAGCAGCAGAGCAACTGGCTCGCGAGCCAGGTGAGCACGCTGTCCGCGAACAACAACAACGGAGGGAACTGATGGCCAGGACGGCCGCCGTTCGCACTGCCTATTCCAACGACGCCGTGGTGACCACGCCCGAGCGACTCATCACCATGCTCTACGACCGCCTGGTCCGCGACCTGGTCTCGGCCGAGGCCGCCGTCGAGCGCGACGACCACGTGGTGAGCCACGAGGTCCTCGTCCACGCCCAGGAGATCGTGTTCGAGCTCCTGTCCGCCCTCGACGTCGACGCCTGGGAGGGAGGCGAGGCCCTCGCCTCCCTCTACACCTGGCTCCTCCGCCAGCTCGTCGAGGCCAACACGACCAAGGACGCGGCCAAGATCGCCCACTGCCGGAGCCTGGTCGGGCCGCTCGCCGAGGCCTGGCACGTCGCCGCCAACGAGGTCAGCACGAACGCGTTCGGCGCCGCGGTATGAGCTCGTGGGCGGTGACCCTGGACGACTACGAGGCTCGCCTCGTGGCCCAGCGCGCCGCCCTCGATGCCGGCGGGGCCGGCTCGCTCGCCCCGTTCGTGCCGCCCACCGACCTCGGTCCGCTCCCGGAACCGCTCGCCGAACGGGCCCGTCGCCTGCTGGCCGACGCCGTCGACCTCGAGCAGGAGCTGACCGACAACGTGGTGGCCCTCGGCCACGACCTCGCCGTCGTGCGCCGGGTCGAGGCATCCACGGCGACGGCGCCCCACGCTCGCTTCGTCGACATCTCCGCCTGATCGGCGCGAACCGGACACGGGGTTCAACTCCGCACTTCGGTGGCCGATACTGGGGCCAGTGATCTGGGAGCTCCGAGGCGACGACGTCTGGCTCGCCCTGGCCCCCAACGAGGAGGTCTCGCTCGAGGACCTCGTCGCCGAGACCGTCGCCGTCGGCTACGAGGACGTCGACGTCCCCGCCCTCGAGGAGGCCCTGGCCGAGCGCCAGGCGCGGCGCGTGGCCGTCGTCGGCGTGGCGCGACGCCCCGGCTTCGTGGCCGTCACGGTCGACGAGGACGGCATGCGGGCCAGCGTGCGGGTGTACCCGCCCGGCCCCCTCGCCCCGCCGCTGTCGCCCGCCGACGTCCATGCCGCGCTGGCCGCCGCCGGCGTCACCTACGGGATCGACGAGGCGGCCATCGACGCCCTCGCCCTCGACAAGCAGGGCGTGCACCCGGTGGCCGCCGGCGTCGAGCCGATCGACGGCGAGGACGGCGACGTCCACTTCGTCGTCGAGTCGACCCACGAGATCAAGCCGGCGCCACGGGAGGACGGTGGCGTCGACATGTACGCCGCCGCCACCATCCCGAAGATCCGGGCCGGCGAGCTGCTCGCCGACGTCATCCCGGAGACGCCGGGCGAGTCGGGTTGGACGGTCCGGGGCGAGGAGCTCCTCGCCCGGAAGGGCCGCGCGGCCAAGCTGCCCAAGACCAAGAACGTCGAGCTGACCGAGGACGGGATGCAGCTCGTGGCGACCATCGACGGGCTGCTGGAGCTCTCCCACACCCACATCGCCGTGCGGCCCGACCTCACGATCCCGGGCGACGTCGACTTCGAGACCGGCTCGGTCGACTTCCACGGCGACGTCATGGTCAACGGCTCGGTGCGCCCCGGCTTCCACGTGCGCGCCGGCGGCCGGGTCATCGTGGCCGGCGACGTCGAGCAGGCCGAGGTCGAGGCCGAGAGCCTCGTCTGGGTGCGGGGCGCCATCGTCGGCGACCGCTGCGTCGTGCGCTCCAACGGCGACGTGAAGGTGCGCACCGTGCACGAGGGCCGGGTCGAGGCCCGGGGCTCGGTCTTCGTGGAGAAGGAGGCCAACGACGCCACGATCCTCGCGTCCCAGGACCTGGTGTTCGAGTCGCCTCGGAACCGCCTCGTCGGCGGGACGGTGTGGGTCGGCCACGAGGTGATCGCGGCCGAGATCGGCGCGGTGGGCGAGATCGCGACCCGGGTGACGGTGGGCATCGACCCGTTCACCGCCGAGGAGATCCAGGGCCTCCAGGCCGATCGGACCACCCAGCTCGCCACCCTCGACCGGGTCAAGGCCAGCGTCGGGCAGTTCATCGACAAGCCCGAGCTGGTCGACGCCCTCGATGCCGACCGGCGGTCAGCCGTGGTCCGCCTGCTCACCGCCCACGAGTCGCTGGTCGAGCGGCTGGCCTCGATCGAGAACCGGCTCGAGGAGCTGCAGCGGCGGAGCGAGGACGATGGCGTGCCCCGCGTGGTTGCCCGCCTCGCCATGCGCCCCGGCGTCATGCTCACGGTCCGGCGGGCCCGCCGGACGGTCGACGTGCCCCGCTTCCGCGTCATGGCCGTCGAGATCGCCGGTGCCATCGAGCTCCAACCCCTCGAGCGCGACGCGGCCCGCATCCCCCGCAGCCACGCCATCAAGTAGGGCAACCAGGTCAACGAGGTCAGACCGTCTCGAAGCGGACCTTCCGGGCGCTGGGGTCGGCCTCGACGAGGCGGACGGTGACCGTCTCCCCCACCGGGAGGTGGACGCCCCGGACCGGCGCCCGCACGGCCGGGTCGGCCAGCTGCACCGTGCCCTTGCCGGCCTCGGCGTCGACGACGGTGGCCCGGAACTCCTGGCCCACCGACGGTCGCAGCACGATGGCCTCGGCCAGATCGAGGCCGGCCCGCTCGAGGGCGTGAGCCCGGTGGTCGGCGCCGGCCATCAGCTCGGGCAGGGCAGGTAGGGCGGTGCGGGCCCAGTCGGGCACCGGCTCCCCCGCCGCCAGGGCCAGGCACACCTCGCTCACGAACCGGTCGGCGAGCCGCCGCAGCGGCGCCGTGCAGTGGGCGTACGCCGCGCCGACGGCGCTGTGGAGCACCTGGTCGGGCACGTTCCCGTCGAAGGCCGTATAGCCGGCACCCCGCAGGAGCCGGGGCGCGAGGTCGAGCACGGCCGCGGCCCGCCCGTCGGCCGGGTCGAGGTCGGAGAGGACCTCCCCGTAGGACCGACCCTCGGGCCACTCGAGGCCGAGGGCGAGGGCGCTGCGGCGCAGCGAGGCCACGTCCGCCGGTGCCGGCGGGGGCAGCGTGCGGAGGAGGCCGACCTTCCCGGCCAGCATGAGGGCGGCCGCGGCCCGGCCGGTGAGCAGGCTGATCTGCTCGTTCCACCGCTCGGAGGCCAGCGGCACCCGGAAGCGCAGGGTGGGGCGATCGCCCTCGAGCAGCACCTCCTGCTCCGGCGTCGGTAGGGAAAGGGCCCCGCGGGCCCGGGCGTCGGCCATCAGCAGCTCGCCCACCTGGCGGAGCTCGGGCTCGGCCATCGCCTGCTGGTAGTCGAGCTGGCGCCGCGACCGCACCAGGGCCCGCCGCACGTCGGTGCCCACGAGCGACCCGGCCCGATCGAGGTCGAGCGTCCAGAGCACGGCCGGGCGGTGCTCGCCCGGCAGCAGGCTGGCCCGTCCCTCGGAGAGCTCGGGCGGCAGCATCGGGACCCGGGTGTCCGGGGCGTACAACGTCTCGCCCCGGCGCCGGCTCTCGGCATCGAGGGCGCCGCCGGGCCGGACGAACGCCCCAACGTCGGCGATGGCGTAGACGACCCGCCAGCCGTCGTCCTGCCGACCGAGCCACATGGCCTGGTCGAGGTCGCGGCTTCCCGGCGGGTCCACGGTGAACAGCTCGACATCGGTCCGGTCCAGCGCCGGCGGCGGTGGTGCCGCGACCACCGCTTCGGCCTGCGCCTCGGCCGGGAACGCCTCGACCACCCCCAGCTCGGTCCGGAGGTCGGCCCAGCTGGGCACGACCTCGGCGGGCAGGTGGAGCCGGCTCATCCGCACGCCTCGACCGTAGGCGGCGGCGACGAATGCGCCCGAACACCTCAAGTCCGGGGCCGGGCCGCCGATCTCGTGGCCCGAGCAAGGAGCCCTCCAGACGCTGCCACGGATCGGCGGCACCCGAGCAGTACGGAGGACAGCGTGCCGATCCGGAGCACCTGGCGGGGAGACCGCCGGTGAACGACGTCACCATGACCGCCCTGCACAGCATGTTGCGGGGCCTCTCGGCGCGCCAGACGGCGATCGCCGACAACATCGCCAACGTCGAGACGCCGGGCTACACGGCCAAGACCGTCGACTTCGAGACCAGCCTCCGCGAGGCGCTCTCCAGCGGCAGCGCCCCCGACGTCGCCCCCTCGATCTCCCTGACCGACGACCAGGCCCTGCCGAACGGCAACAACGTCCAGATCGGCGAGGAGATGGTCAAGCTCCAGAGCGCCAACCTCAGCTACGAGCTCGCCATCCAGGCCATGACCTCGAAGTTCTCGATCCTCCGCACCTCGATCAGCGGGCAGGGCTGATGGGCATGTTCGCCGCCCTCCAGGCGGCCGGCTCCGGCATGAGCGTCTTCAAGACGTGGATCGACGCGACGGCGAACAACATCGCCAACCAGAACTCGGTCTCGCTCACGCCCGGCGGCGAGCCGTTCCAGAGCCAGCTCGTCATCGCCCAGGCCAACGAGGACCCGAACAACCCCGGTGCCCACGTCGTGGAGTTCGCCCACAAGACCGACGAGGCGGGGCGGGAGTACGACCCGCAGAGCCCGCTGGCCGACCCGGTCACCGGCGAGGTGAAGAAGCCGAACGTCGACATGGGCGAGGAGATGGTCAACCTGATCGCCGCCCAGCGGGGCTTCCAGGCCAACGTGTCCGTGCTCCAGCAGGCCCGCGACGCCTACCAATCCGCCCTGCGGCTGCACTGACCATGACGATCCCCGCCATCTCCGGCCTCGGTTCGCTGCCCTCGATCACCTCGACGGCGACCAAGGCCGCGCCCGACGCCGCCGAGTCGTTCGGCAACATGATCACCAAGGGGCTGGACAACCTCCAGCAGACCCAGGCGACGGCCGACAACCTGGCCACGCAGGCCGCCACCGGCGACCTGACCGACCTGCACGACTACATGATCGCCAGCACCCAGGCGTCGCTCACCACCGAGCTGACCGTGTCGGTTCGGAACAAGGCGGTTGACGCGTTCAACGAGATCATGCGGATGCAGATCTGATGAGCGAGCTTGCGAGCGAATCCATCAGCACAGTTGCCCGTGCGGTCACGGGACGACCTGAGATGACGGCAGACGTCTGATGCCGGAGCGCCTCAACAAGGTCCGCGACCAGTTCAAGCACATCCTCGACGGGTTCACGCCCGGGCAGAAGGCCGTCACCGGCATCGCCGTGCTCTTCGTGCTGATCGGTGGCTTCCTCTTCAGCAGCTGGGCCGGCAAGCCGTCCTACACGCCGCTCTTCACCGGGCTCGATGGCCCGGATGCCCAGGCGGTCAGCGACGCCCTCAAGGCGCAGGGCACGCCCTACCAGCTCTCGAACGGCGGCACCTCGATCCTCGTGCCGGCCAACAAGGTCTACGCGTCGCGCATCGCGCTGAGCGCCGACGGACTGCCCTCGGGCGGCACCGTGGGCTGGGGCATCCTCGACAAGCAGGGCATCACCGCCTCGGAGTTCCGCCAGCGGGTCGACTTCCAGCGAGCGCTGGAGGGCGAGCTCGACAAGACGATCTCGAGCATGGACTCGGTCAGCGACGCCACGGTCCACCTGGTGATCCCCAAGGAGGACCTCTTCACCGAGGACCAGCAGAAGGCCACGGCCGCCGTGCTCCTGAAGCTGAAGCCGGACGTGACGATGTCGGCCACCCGGGTCCAGTCGATCGTGCACCTCGTCTCGTCCTCGGTCGAGGGCCTGACCGCCGACAACGTGTCGGTCACCGACTCGGCCGGCAACCTCCTCTCCGTGCCGGGTGAGGACGGCGCCGACATGGCCGCCGGCGACTTCCGCGCCCAGGCGACGAAGGCGTACGAGCGGACGACGGCCGACAAGGTGAAGGCCCTGCTGACCTCGCTCGTCGGGCCGAACGGCTCCGACGTCCGGGTCACCGCCGAGCTGAACTACGACGACAACGAGACGAAGGCCGAGTCGTTCCGGGCCAACAACGCCCCGGCGGCGCAGACCACCCAGACCAACGAGACGTTCACCGGCAGCAACCAGGCCGCCGGCGGGGCGTTGGGCCAGACCCAGACGACGACCCCGGGCGGCACGAGCAGCTACACCAAGACCGGGAACCAGGCGAGCCAGCCGGTGGACCACACGATCACCAGCACCAAGGAAGCCCCGGGCAAGGTCGTGCGCCAGTCGGTGGCCGTGACGCTCGACCGCAAGAGGGCGGCGGCCCTCAACATGGCCGACATCCAGAACCAGGTGGCGGCGGCCGCCGGCATCGTGACCACCAGGGGCGACACCGTCTCGGTGACCCGCGCCCCGTTCGACACGACCGTGCAGGACGCGCAGAACAAGGCCTTGGCCGACGCCAACGCCAGCAAGCGGATGAAGAACCTCATGGACGGTCTGAAGTCCGTGGGCACCCTGCTCCTCGTCGGCCTCGGCCTGATGTTCGGCTACCGCCGGCTCCGGAGCCCGGCCATCGAGGAGTCCATCCCTCTCGAGCACCTGGCCCTGGAGGCGGGCGAAGGCGAGCTGCTCGAGCTGGACGAGGAGGACTACGTGGAGCTCGAACCGTCCCGCCACCAGATCTCGATCGAAGGGGAGGACGACCCGACGACCGTGCTCGTCAGCCGCCGCCACCGCCGGGAGCTCGATCGCCTCCCCGGCCTGGAGGAGCGGATGGCCGAGAACTCCGACATCGCCGACCTCATCGACCGCCAGCCCGACGACGTCGCGCAGCTCCTGCGCGGCTGGATGTCCGAGCGTCGGTAGGTGCAGATGGCCGATCAGCTCCCGGAGCTCCCCGAAGTAGACGACGACCTGGCCGCCCGCCTCAGCGGTGCGCAGAAGGCCGCCATCTTCCTGCTCCAGATGGGCAAGGACCGGTCGGCCAAGGTCCTCCAGGCGCTCAAGGAGAGCGAGGTCGAGGAGCTCCTCACCGAGATCGCCCGGCTCGAGGGCGTCGACGCCAACATCGCGGACGAGGTCCTCGACGAGTTCCGCGACCTCGCCGCGGCTCGGCGCTACTTCACCCAGGGCGGCATGTCGTTCGCCGCCGAGATCCTCGAGGCCAGCATGGGCTCGGGCAAGGCGCGCGACGTGATGGACCGCCTCAGCGCGTCCCTCGTCGAGCTGCCCTTCGAGTTCCTCCGCCGGGCCGATCCCCGGCAGATCCTCACCTACCTCCAGGACGAGCACCCGCAGACGATCTCGCTGGTGCTGGCCCACATGCACGCCGACAGCGCCGCCATGGTGCTGGGCGGCCTGCCCGAGCAGCTCCAGTCCGACGTCGCCCACCGCGTCGCCACCATGGACCGCACCTCCCCCGAGGTCATCAACCTCGTGGAGGAGGTCCTCGAACGCCGCCTGTCGAGCGTGATCCAGACCTCGGACTTCTCCGCCGCCGGCGGCGTCCAGCCCCTCGTCGACATCCTCAACCGCTCCGACCGGGCCACCGAGCGCCTCATCCTCGAGGGCCTCGAGAACCGCGACATCGAGCTGGCCGAAGAGGTCCGCAGCCGCATGTTCGTGTTCGAGGACATCGTCACCCTCGACGACCGGTCGGTGCAGATGGTGCTCCGCGAGGTCGACGCCAAGCAGCTCGCCGTGGCCCTGAAGGGCGTCCGCGAGGACGTGCGCCTGAAGATCATGCGGAACATGTCGTCCCGAGCCTCGACGAACCTCTCCGAGGAGATCGACCTGCTCGGACCGGTGCGCCTGAAGAGCGTCGAGGAGGCCCAGGGCGACATCGTCCGCGTCATCCGCGCCCTCGAGGAGGCCGGCCAGATCGTCATCACCCGAGGCGCCGGGAACGATGAGTTCGTCGTATGACCCCTGGACCCGCAGCAAGGTGCTGCGAGGTCACGCCGCTGCAGCTCGACCGGCGTTCCTCGACACCGAGCTCGGCCACGCGCCGACGCTCACCCTCATCTCGACCGAGGACGACGAGCCCGTCGTCGACGAGCCCGTCGCCGACGAGGTCGTCGACGAGGCCTACGCCGCCGGCTACGAGCTCGGCTACGTCGAGGGCTACAACGAGGGCAAGGCGGTCGGCTACGCCGACGGCTACCAGGCCGGCAACGAGAAGGCGGCCTCGGCCGCGCTGCACGCCGCCGAGGAGCGCGACACCCTCCTCCGCGCCGCGCTGGCCGCGCTCACCACGGCCGCGAACGAGTGCAACACGCGCCAGGCGGCGTCCATCGCCGACATGGAGCAGACGATCGTCGACGCCGTCTTCGACCTGGCCCAGACGCTGCTCGGCCGTGAGCTCTCCGTCACCCGCACGCCCGGCCGGGACGCGCTCGCCCGCGCCCTGTCGATGGTCCGCGACCACGGGAACGTGACCGCCCACATGAACCCCGAGGACCTCGAGTCGATCGGCGACCTGGCCGACCTGGCGCCCGGCCGCGTGATCACGATCGTCCCCGACGCCAGCGTCGAGCCGGCCGGCTGCGTCATCGAGGCCGGCGCCATGCGGGTCGACGCCCAGCTCGGCCCGGCCCTCGAGCGGGCCAAGCGCGCGTTGCTGGGTGGTGACGTCAAGTGACGTTCGTCGACCGCATGCCGACGGTCCTCGAGGCCGCCCGACCCCGGGTCACCGGGCGGGTCTCGCGCGTCCTCGGCCTGAATCTCGAGGTGGCCGGCGTCGATGCCGCCATCGGCGACGCCGTGATCGTCGACGCCCCGGGCCAGCCCGACAACGTCCTCCTGGCCGAGGTCGTCGCCCTCCGCGACGACAGCGCGGTGTGCATGCCCTTCGGCGACCTGCGGGGCGTGCGAACCGGGGCGCCGGTGGAGGCCACCGGACGCCCGCCCACCATCCGCGTCGGCGACGGCCTGCTCGGCCGAGTGGTCGACGGCCTGGGCCGCCCGATCGACGGCGGCCCGCCGCTGCGCGACGTCATCGAGGTCACCGTCGACGGTGCCCCGCCCCACCCGCTGCGCCGGGCCCGGGTCGAGCGCCAGCTCGGCCTCGGCGTCCGCGCGCTCGACACCCTCGTCCCGTGCGGCGCCGGCCAGCGCCTCGGCATCTTCGCCGGGTCCGGTGTCGGCAAGTCGAGCCTGCTGTCGATGATCGCCCGCGGCACGTCGGCCGACGTCAGCGTCCTCGCCCTCGTCGGCGAGCGCGGCCGTGAGGTCCGGGAGTTCATCGAGGGCGACCTCGGCGAGGAGGGCCTGGCCCGCTCGGTCGTGGTCGTCTCGACCTCCGACGAGCCCGCCCTCGTCCGCCTCCGGGCCGCGTTCACCGCCACCCGCATCGCCGAGTGGTTCCGCGACGAGGACCGCGACGTGGTCCTCATGATGGACTCGCTGACCCGCTTCGCCATGGCCCAGCGTGAGGTCGGCCTGTCGGCCGGCGAGCCGCCGGCGACCCGCGGCTACCCGCCGTCGGTGTTCTCCCTGCTCCCCCGCCTGCTCGAGCGGGCCGGACAGGCCGAGGTCGGCTCGATCACCGGGCTGTACACGGTGCTCGTCGAGGGCGACGACATGAACGAGCCCATCGCCGACGCGGCCCGGTCGATCCTCGACGGCCACGTCGTGCTGGCCCGCAAGCTGGCCACGGCCGGGCACTTCCCGAGCATCGACGTGCTCGAGTCGATCTCCCGCGTCTCGGGCGCGGTGACCGGGCCGGAGCAGCAGCACGCCGCCATCCAGCTCCGCACGCTCCTGGCCGCCTACCGCGACGCCAAGGACCTCATCGAGATCGGTGCCTACGTCCCCGGCACCAACCCGACCGTCGACCGGGCCGTGCTGCTCAAGGACGCCGCCGACGGGTTCCTCAAGCAGGGCATCCACGACATCGCCCCGGCCGCGCACAGCTGGGCGCAGCTCCTGCAACTGGTCGGTGCGGCGTGAGCGAGCGAACCATCAGCGCAGCGGGCGAGGCGCCCTGCGCCGAGCCGTTCTTCATCGGTGCCAGCTCCGGCGGCACGAGCTGGAGCGTTGCGCCGACTCGGGCGGAGCACCGATGAAGAAGTACCAGTTCCGGCTCGACGCCGTCCTGCGCGTGCGCCGCATCGAGGAGGAGCGCGCCCGCGCCGACCTGCTCGGCGCCAACCGAGCCCTGGCCGCGGCCGAAGCCGAGCTCGACCGCCGGCTCGAGCACTACCGCACGGTGACGCTGCCGGGCGGGGCGCTCGGCCACGACACCTACCTCGCCGCCCGCTCCCACCAGGACCTCGCCGCCGCGGCAGTCGTCGCCGCCGGCACCGCCCGCCTGGCGGCCGAGGCCGAGCGCGAGCGGCTCCACGCCGTCTGGGCGGCGACCGCGTCCCGGGTGAAGGCGCTCGAGCGGCTGGACGACCGCCGTCGCGACGAGCACGCCGCCGACGTGCGGCGCGAGGAGATCATCGTGCTCGACGAGGTCGCCGCCGCGACCCGCCTGATCGGGGCCGACCGATGACGATGTTGGGGACCGAGGGCATGGCCCAGGTCCAGGCCCGCATGGCGCAGATCGAGGCGCGCTTCGGCGTGAACCGGCCTCCGCGCGCGACCGCCTCGGCGGCACAAGGCGACTTCCAGTCCGTCCTCGCCTCGGCGCAGGACCAGCTCGACGGCACGAGCTCGGCGCTCGGCGCCAGCTCGGTCACCGGGACCGACGTGATCCAGGACGCCCTCAAGTACCTGGGCGTGCCGTACAAGTGGGGCGGCACCGATCCGGCGACCGGCCTCGACTGCTCCGGCTTCGTCCAGCAGGTCTACGAGGACCTCGGGATGACGCTCCCCCGGGTCAGCCAGGACCAGGCCAAGGCGGGGCGCCCGGTCGCCAACCTCGAGTCGGCCCAGCCCGGCGACCTGATCGCCTTCGGCACGCCCGTCGACCACATCGCCATCTACGTGGGCAACGGCCGCATGATCGAGGCGCCCCACACCGGCGACGTGGTGAAGGTCGCCGACGTGCCCTCCGACTGGACGGCCATCCGCCGCATCCTCCCCGAACCCGCCGGCAGCGTGGGCGGGCTCGGCGGCACCTCGCCCTACGACGCCCTCTTCCAGTCGTCGGCCGCCAAGTACAACGTCTCGGCGTCGGTGCTCCAGGCCATGGCCAAGGCCGAGTCGGGCTTCAACCCGAACGCGGTGAGCAAGGCCGGCGCCCAGGGGCTCATGCAGCTCATGCCGGGCACGGCCAAGGGACTCGGCGTGAACCCGTTCGACCCGGCCCAGGCCATCGACGGCGCCGCCAGCCTGCTCGCCGGCAACCTCAAGCGCTTCGGCTCCCTCGACCAGGCGCTCGCCGCCTACAACGCCGGTCCCGCCGCGGTCCAGCGCTACGGCGGGGTGCCGCCCTACGCCGAGACCCAGGGCTACGTCCGGCGCATCCTCGACGACCTTCGAACGGAGGTGTCATGACGTCGATCACCGACGCCCTGCCCCTGCCCGTGCCGGCGCCCGCCAACGGCGGACCGGCAGCCACGACCACCCAGACCTCGGGCACGCCGCCCCAGGACGGGAAGCCCGACGACCCGGCCGAGTCGACGGCGCCGGCCGACGCCTTCGCCGCGCTCCTCGCCGCCGTCGTGGCCACCGTCGCCCCGGCCCCGGAGACGCCCGTCGTCACCGAGGCGCCGGCCGCCGGCGCCGAAGGGCCGGCGGCAGTCGTCGCCCCACCCGTCGCCGTGCTCACGCTGCCGACCGCCACCGTGCCGGCCGCACCGGCCCCGACCGTCGCGCTCGCCACCGTCGTTCCCGATGCCCCGGTGGCGCCGCCGATGCCCGAGGCCGTCGCCCCCGAGGCCCCGGCCGCCCCGGCCGCCACCCCGGTGCCGGCACCTGCCGCACCGGTGGCGACGCCCGCACCCGCACCGGCCGCAGCCGCACCCGACGTCGTGATCGACGAGATCGCCGTGCCGGTCGACGACGCCGAACCGATGCCGGCCCCGACGCCCGCCGGTCCGAAGCCGGTCGCGCCCCGACCGGCCGAGTCGACCAGCGCGCCCACGGCCCCGGCGGCCGAGGTCGCCACCGTGGTGACCGCCGTGGCGGCGTCGGGCAGCACCGACCAGCGGCCGG
>JAODBP010000281.1 GCA_025464025.1 Actinomycetes bacterium
ACGTCGCTGGCGATCGGCACGCACGGCGAGTACGAGGGGTGGCACTTGGGCTTCACCGTCGTCGTCGGCTTGGGCTTCGGCTTGGCCGAGGCCATGGCCGGCCCGGACCAGGTCGTCCCCAGGACGATCACCGTCGACACGAGCGCCTTCATCCCCCGATGCATGGCTGCGACGGTACGGACGGAACCACTGGCAGGCCATGGCCCGACCGAGCCATCTCGACGCGTCGTACGCTGCGCGCCATGGGACGCCTCGTGCTGTCGGATGCCAACGTCTGGGATGCCGCCACCGGCAGTCGCCGGGCCACCGTGGTCGTCGACGGGGAGCGCATCGCCGAGGTCGCCACCTCGGTCGACGTGCGCCCCGACGACCGGGTGGTCGACCTGGGTGGCCGCACGGTCATGCCCGGCATGGTGACCGCCCACTTCCACTCGAGCTACCACGAGCTCGGGGCCAAGCAGGGCCCGTTCGGGCTCGAGGAGCCAGTGGCGCTCCAGGCCGTGCGGGCGGTCAACAACTACGGGCTCGCCGTGCGGGCCGGCTTCACGTCCACGGTGAGCGCCGGGGCGCCGCACGGCATCGACGCCGCCATGAAGATGGCGGTCCGGGAGGGTGCCCTCGTCGGCCCCCGCATCGTGACCGGCAGCCACGACATCAGCTCGACCGGCCACGCCAACGATGCGTCGTTCCCCTGGTACTGGGACGTGCGGGCCCAGGGCGATCAAGTGCTGCGACGGCGCCGACGAGGTGCGCAAGGCGGTGCGGGAGGAGGTCAAGGCCGGGGCCGAGATGATCAAGCTCTTCGTCACCGGCGGCCACGGCACCCTGCGCGACCGGGAGCTGACCGAGATGACGCCCGACGAGCTGCGGGCCGCCATCGAGACGGCGCACGACCGGGGCGTGCGCATCCGGGGCCACATCGCCAACAAGCAGGCCCTGCTGCTGGCCGTCTCCTACGGCATCGACATCGTCGACCACGGCGACGGCATGGACGACGAGTGCATCGAGGCCATGGCCGAGGCCGGCACGTTCCTCGTGCCGAGCCAGCTCTTCCCGGTGAAGCTGCACGAGCTGATGGGCGGCGCGCTGGGGTTCACCGGCGATGCCCAGCAGGAGGTCGAGGACTCCCTCGCCATGCTGCGCAAGGTCCAGGACGCCGGCATCCGCATCCTGATCGGCGACGACTACGGCGCCATCGGCTTCGCCCACGGGCGCTACGCCGAGGAGCTGCCGTTCTACGTCGAGCGGGCCGGCATGACGCCGGCCGAGGTGCTCACCTGGGCCACGGCCAACGGCGCCGCCCTCGTGCGCGACGACCTCGGCCAGGTCGCCCCCGGGATGCTGGCCGACCTGCTGGTGGTCGACGGCGACCCGCTGGCCGACGTCGGCATCCTCACCGACCAGGCCAAGCTGCTGGCCGTGCTCCTCGGCGGCACCCTCGTCACCGACGAGCTCGACCGGGTCCCCGCTCCCGCCTGAGCGCGCCTGGTCGGCCCTCGGCCCGGGAGTTCGGGCGTTCTCAGAAGAGAATGCAGTGCCGAGAGTGCCGGCTGGCCTGGTCCCGCCCCGAAGCGGACGGCGACGCGGACCGACGTGGATCCCGCGGGGCGGTCTGCGGCGTCCGCCGGGGCGGGGCCGGGCCAGGCGGCCGGAGGCTCGATCTCGCGGCCCTCGGCCACCGTCACCGGCTCCGGGTCGAGCACCGGGCCTGAGCGCGCCCTTTCGCCGCCGGAGCTGCCTGCGCCGTTGCAAGCAGGTCCGGCGGCGAACGAAGGCCCGACTGATCGGGTGGCCGGAGACTGGGGGGAGTATCCCCGGCCACCCGATCGTCGTACGGACAGAGTGCCCCTCGCCTGTTACCAGGGTGTGTCCGGCGAGGCACCGCAGCGCGAACAGTTACTCGTGGGTCACTGGACAGATCCGGCGAAGGTGGCCAGGGCGGCAGCCACAGCATCGGGCCGGCTGACCATGCAGTCGTGGCTGCCCGGCACCTCGCTCGGCTCCACGCCGAGGCGGGCGGCGAAGGCCCGCTGGAGCTTCGGCGGGATCACCTGGTCGTCGAGGGCCACGACGTAGGCCGCCGGCAGCCCGAGGGCAAGGAACGCCGACAGCCGACCCGGCTCGACGAGGGCGTGCTTCGGGTAGTCGCGGTGACGGGCCCGGACCCAGGCCCGGTCCTCGTCGGTGCCGTCCTGGAGCAGGCCGCCGATGAGCACGTCGTGGTCGATGGTGAGCGAGCCGTCCTCGGCGATGGTCACCGCCGCTGCGGTGGCCGGGGTCTGGGGCACGGCCTGGAGCAGCGACTCGCCATCGCCGGCCACGCAGGCGGTGAGCCACACGACCCGGCCGATCCGGTCAGTCGCCCGCTCGGCCACCCGGGGGATCACGATCCCGCCCATGCTGTGGCCGACGAGCACCACGTCGCGCAGGTCCTCCAGCTCGAGCACGGCGGCGACGTCCTCGACGAACACCTCGAAGTCGGCGGCGTCGAGGTGGGCTCGGTCGCCGAAGCCGGTGAGGGTGGGCGTGTGCACCTCGTGGCCGTCGGCCCGCAGGGCGCGGGCGACCCGCTGCCAGCACCAGCCACCGTGGCCACCGCCGTGGACGAGGACGAACGTTCCGGGCATGGCCCGACGGTAGGCCTCAGCCGAGCAGGTCGCTCAGCTCGTCGCGCAGGTCGAGGAACCTCGGGTCGCGCTTGATGAGCGGGCCCCGGTCGGCGCCGAACGGCACGTCGACGACCTCGGCCACCCGACCGGGCCGGGCGGCGAGCACGTAGATGCGGCTCGACAGGTAGACCGCCTCCTCCACGTCGTGGGTGACCATGAGGATGGTGGCGCCGGTGCGCTTCCAGACCACGAGCAGGAAGTCCTGGAGGTGGCGCCGGGTCTGGGCGTCGAGGGCGCCGAACGGCTCGTCGAGCAGCAGCACGTCGGGCTCGGGCGCCAGGGCCCGGGCGATCGCCACCCGCTGGCGCATGCCGCCGGAGAGCTCCTTCGGCAGCGCGTCGGCGAACTCGGTCAGCGACATGATCCCGAGCAGCTCCTGCACCCGGTCGGCCTTGCGCTGCTTGTCCCAGCCGGCGACCTTCAGACCGAAGGCGATGTTCTCGGCGACGGTGAGCCACGGGAACAGCGAGTAGCCCTGGAACACCATGCCCCGGTCGGCGCCGGGGCCGACCACGAGGTCGCCGTCGACGGTGACCCGGCCGACGGTGGCCCCGTCGAGCCCGCCGATGATCGACAGCAGCGTCGACTTGCCGCACCCCGAGGCACCGAGGAGGCAGACCAGCTCGCCGTCGCCGACGTGCAGGTCGACGCCGTCGAGGGCCACCACGTCGGGTCGCTTGCCCTTGCCGGGGAAGACCTTCGAGACGCCCTCGACCACGAGCTTCGCCGTGCGGGACGGCGCCAGCATCACGACTTCGCCCACGGGGCCAGGCGGTTGCGCAGGAACCGCAGGAACAGGTCGCTCACCAGGCCGATCACGCCGAACGTGAACAGGAGGGCGAACATCCCGTCGACGGCCCGGAACCGCTGGAGCTTGATGATGCTGATGGCCAAGCCGTGGTCGGCGGCCAGGATCTCGGCCACCACCAGCATCAGCCAGGCGGCGGCCAGGTTGACCCGGGCGGCGTCGACGATGCCGGGGACGGAGAAGCGGGCGATCACCCGCCGCAGCACGGTCCACCGGCCGGCCCCGAGCGTGTAGGCGGCGTTGATCAGCTCGCGCGGGACGGCCCGGGCGACGTCGGCGATCATCAGGATGTTGAAGAAGACCGTGCCCACCACGATGAGCCACACCTTCGGGCTCTCGCCGATGCCCAGCCACAGGAGGAAGACGGGCGAGAGGGCGGCGGCCGGGATGTAGCGCAGGAAGCCGATCTGGGCCTCGAAGAACGCCTCGACCGAGGGGAAGCTGCCGATCAGGATCCCGAACACGGCGCCGAACGCCACCGACATGCCGTAGCCGATCAGGATGCGGTGGCTCGACGCCCAGAGGTCGGAGCGGAGGGCCCCGTCGGACCACATGTCGCCCAGGGCCCGGGCCGCGGCGAGCGGCGTCGGGAACAAGGCGGCGTCGTTGGCCCGGGCTGCGGCCAGCGACCAGGCCACCAGCACGAGGGCCACGCCGGCGGCCGAGAGCCCGACCCGCCACCGGGTGTCGAGCTCGCCCCCGATCCGCAGGAGGGGCGACTGGCGGCGGCCACGGGTCGCGGGCTCGGCGTCCGGCCGGACGGCGCTCACGACCCGCTCCCCCGCCAGGACCTCGGTCACCCGTGCGCCTTGACGTACGCCTCGGTGAACTCGGGCAGGAACAGGTCGCTCACGTCGGCCTCCTCCTTGGCCAGGCCGGAGCTGACCAGGAAGGGCGTGGTGCGACGGGCCATCTCGGGCAGCGACGTCGGGTCGCCCTTGCGATCCTCGAAGGCGTTGACCGCATCGGTGGCGGAGAAGATCGTCGTGCCCTCGGCGTAGGCCTCGTACTCGTCGACCGACACGCCCGCCTTGCCGGCCATGATCTTCACGGCGGCGTCGTGGTTGGCATCGATCCAGTCGAGGGTGGCGTACCAGGCGTCGACGAGCTTCTGCATCGTCTTCGTGTCGCCGGCCGCCTTGGCCGTGGCCACCAGGTGGTCGGGGATGGTGCCGGGGAAGTCCTTCGAGCTGAACACCACGTGGGCGCCAGGGCGCTCCATGGCCTGGGTGGTGAACGGGGCGAACACGGCGACGCAGTCGAACTCGCCGCCCGCGAAGCCGGCCGCCGCGGCGTCGGTCTTCACACCCTTGAAGTCGACGTCCTTCTCGGTCATGCCGGCCTTGTCGAGGCCCTGGAGCAGGAGGAAGTGGTCGACCACGCCCGCCTCCGCCGCCACGACCTTGCCCTTCATGCCCTCGACGCTGGTGATCGACGCGTCGCAGATCACCTGGTCGTTGCCCGTCGAGTTGTCGTTGACCACGACGACCTTCTGCTCGGCCCCGGAGGCGACGGCGAAGATCGTGTCGTTCAGGGTCTGGGCGTTCACGTCGACCTTGCCGGCCACGAGGGCGTCGAGCGAGGCGGTGTAGTCGGCGAAGTACTTGAGGTCGACGTCGAGGCCGGCCTTCGCGAACAGGCCCTCCTCGTCGGCGACGGCGAGGGGGAACCAGCCGGGCCAGGCGCTGTAGCCGATCGTCAGCTTTGTGGTGCCCGACGAGTCGGCCGCGGCCGAACCGTCCTTGCTGTCGCTCCCGCAGGCCACCGCGACCAGCGAGAGGGCGAGGGCTGCGGCGGCGATGCGGATCGTCCTGGTTCGGCTCATCGGTGCGTCCTTGGCGTCGTGGCGTTGCTTCGATCGGCTCCGTGCTCGAGAGCACCGACGAGCCGTTCGGCGCCAGGGCGCCTCACAAGGCCTGTGCTGATGGTTCGCTCGCTCACGTGAACGAACCTACGGACGGGTTGTTTCTGCCTTGTTTCGGGCCAGGAAACGGGGCGTAACCGTTTCGATGGTCAATCGAAAGACCGCAGGCCGGCAACCGTCAGGTCGGCCAGGGCCATGGCTGCGTCGTGCGCCTTGCGGGGCTTGAGGCGGTACCAGTTCTGCGTGCCCTCGTCGTTGGCCAGGATCGTCAACATCGTCAGCTTCGGATCGACGGGACGCAGCTCGCCCGAGGCGATCCCCTGCTTCAGCAGGGCCGTCAGCTTGCGCTCGAGCTGGGCCCGCTCCTTCCAGTAGCCGGCGAACCGGTCGCGCTCGCGGGCCGCCAGCCGATGGATCTCGTTGATGTCGAAGGGCAGGGCGCAGAGGGCCTCGACGTCGCCCACCACGAAGGCGTGGAGCTTCTCGGTCACGGTCCCGTCGCCCGCGGTGATGCGGTCGATCAGGGCGAGGGGCACCACGTTGGCCTCGGCCACCAAGGCGGCCACGACCTCCTCCCGGCTGCGGAAGTAGTAGTAGAGCGACGACTGGCCCAGGCCGACCTCGGTGGCCAGCCGCGACATCGTCGTGGCCTCCACACCCAGCTCGCCGAAGAGGCGGCCGGCGGCAGCGAGGATCTCCGCGGTCGGGTCTCCCACCACGGGCTGACCGTGCCGGCGGGGTCGGCCGGTGCGTCGTCGGGGCTCGGACACGGGCGGGAGCGTAACGGGCGTGTGAACTCGTCCCGCTCCGCTTGCGAACCGGCCCCAGAACCGGGACACTCCGTTTCGACGGAGCATCGAAACACCGGAGCACGATGACGAACGACACCTCCACCCTCGAGCAGGCCCGGGCCCACGCCCGGGCCCAGGCCGGTGCGGCGGCCGCCACCGGGCCCACCGTCCCCACCCCCGACGGCCTGCTCTGGCAGGAGACGATCGGCGCCGGTGGCTACGCCGCCCGCCTCCTCCCCCGCGACGCCGTGCTGCGGATCACCGACGCCGAAGGCGACGCCTGCGTCCAGCTCCTCGCCTTCGTGGCGGCCAACCCGGCCGAGCGGCTCAACGTGGCCGACACGGTCAAGGTCCAGTGGCAGGCCTACCTCGGGCCTGGCGCCCTGCTCCTCTCCGACATGGGCCGGGTGCTGCTCACGCTCGTCGACGACACCAGCGCCCGGCACGACTGCCTGTGCGGCGCCGGCAGTCGCCGCACGTTCGACGCCCGCTGGGGCGACGGCTCGGTGTGGGGTGGCACGCCCAACCCGCGCGACCTCCTCGCCCTCGCCGGCCTCAAGCACGGCCTGGGCCGGGGCGACCTGCCCCCCTGGGTCAACCTGTTCAAGGCGGTGCGGGTGGCCGACGACGGCGCCCTCACCCTCGACGGCGACGTGCGTCCCGGCACCCACGTCGAGCTGCGGACCGAGCTCGACGTGCTCGTGCTGCTGGCCAACACGCCCCACCCCCTCGACGACCGGGAGGCCTACGCGGCGACCACGGTGGCGGTCAAGGCCCGGATGGCCGAGCGACCCGACGACGACCCGCTCCGCACGGCGACCCCCGAGCGGGAGCGTGCGTTCCAGAACACCGACGAGGTCGTCCGATGATGCTGCTGGACCGGACGCTCCCGAAGCGGTCGGCCTGGGCCCACGTGGTCGAGGCCGGGCAGACGCTCCGCATCATCGACCTCGCCGGCAACCAGGCCGTCGACTGCCTGCTCTACGACGCCCACGACACCGACCACCGCTACTCGGCGCCCGACACGCTCATCGCCCAGCGCAACATCTTCCTGGTCGAGGGCACCCGGCTCCTCTCCAACGAGGGCGTGCCGATGATGACCGTCACCGGCACCACGTGCGCCTACCACGACACCATCGGCGGGGCGTGCAGCCGCGAGTCGAACACCCTCCGCTACGGCCACCACACCGCCCACCAGCACGCCTGCGTCGACAACTTCCTCGATGCCGGATCGCGCTACGGCCTGGGCAAGCGCGACCTGGTGTCGAACATCAACTGGTTCATGAACGTTCCGGTCGGCCCGGACGGGACGCTCGGCATCGTCGACGGCATCTCGGCGCCCGGCCTCTCGGTCGACGTGCGGGCCGAGATCGACGTCCTCGTCCTGATCTCGAACTGCCCGCAGATCAACAACCCGTGCAACGGCTTCGACCCGACGCCGGTGCAGGTGCAGGTCTGGTGACCCCTTCGCTCGTCGAGGTCCTCGCCGGGGGTCCGATGACCACGGTGCAGGACCTGCCCGGCCGGGTGGGCTACTGGCACGTCGGCGTGCCGCCCAACGGGCCGATGGACGACCTGTCGCACCGACTCGTCAACCGCGTGCTCGGCAACGCGCCCGGTGCCGCCGCCCTCGAGCTGACCGGCGCCGGGCCGACGCTGCGGTTCAACGTCGACGCCACCGTCGCCCTCGGCGGGGCGCCGATGCCGATGCGGGTCGACGGCCGGGAGGTGGCCGCCTGGACGCCCGTCGAGGTGGCGGCGGGCAGCGTCGTCACCGTCGGCACCACCACCGGGCCCGGCCTCCGGGCCACGCTCGGCGTCCGCGGCGGCTTCGACGAGCCGGCGTTCCTCGGCAGCCGTTCGACGTTCACCCTCGGCGTGTTCGGTGGCCACCAAGGCCGACACCTGGCCGAGGGCGACGTGCTCGTGGTCGGCGACGAGGTCGACGGGCCGGCCGGCCACCTGCCGCCCGGCATGGCGCCGGTGCTCGGCGACCGCTGGGAGCTCGGCGTGCTCGTCGGCCCCCACAACGCCCCCGAGTTCCTCACGCCCGACGGCCTGGCCGAGCTGGTGCGCACCACCTGGGAGGTGCACTTCAACTCGAGCCGCACCGGCGTTCGCCTCATCGGGCCGAAGCCACGGTGGGCCCGCCCCGACGGCGGCGACGCCGGGCTGCACCCGTCGAACATCCACGACACCGGCTACGCCATCGGCGCCGTCGACCTCACCGGCGACATGCCGATCATCCTTGGGCCCGACGGACCCAGCCTCGGTGGCTTCGTGTGCCCGCTGGTGGTGGCGGCGTCGGAGCGGTGGAAGCTGGGCCAGCTCCGCCCCGGCGACCAGGTGCGCTTCGTGCCAGTGTCGGCCGGTGCGGCCGCCGCCACCGACGAGCGCCGCCAGGCCTGGCTCGACCGGGCCACCGAACCGATCACCCCCCTCGCCCGTCCGGTGTGGAACTCGACGCCGGTCCCGACCGGCGGCCTGGCCGACGCCGTGCTGGCCCGCCGGGGCGACGCCACCTTCCGCCAGGCCGGCGATCGGTTCCTGCTGGTGGAGCTGGGCGACATGGCCCTCGACCTCGACCTGCGGCTGCGCATCCACGCCCTCGACGGGTGGGTGCGCGACAACCTGCGCGACGGGGTGGTCGACGCCACCGCCGGCGTGCGGTCGCTGCTCGTGCAGGTCGACGGGAAGCGGCTCACCGTGGCCGGCGCCCGCGACGCGTTGGAGCGGGCGCTCGAGGAGCTGACCGACGTGGTCGACCAGCCGTTCCCCTCGCGCATCGTCCACCTGCCGCTCTCGTGGGACGACCCCGCCACCCGGGAGGCCATCGAGCGGTACATGCACGGCGTGCGGGCCGACGCCCCGTGGTGCCCTTGGAACATCGAGTTCATCCGCCGCATCAACGGGCTCGACACCGTCGAGGACGTGCGCCACACCGTCTTCGACGCGTCCTACCTCGTGCTCGGGCTGGGCGACGTCTACCTCGGCGCCCCGGTGGCCACGCCGCTCGACCCCCGGCACCGGCTGGTCACCACCAAGTACAACCCGGCTCGCACGTGGACGGCGGAGAACTCGGTCGGCATCGGCGGGTCGTACCTCTGCATCTATGGCATGGAAGGGCCGGGCGGCTACCAGTTCGTGGGCCGCACCGTGCAGGTCTGGAACAAGGACCTTCGGGGCCCGAACTTCACCGAGCCGTGGCTGCTGCGCACGTTCGACCAGCTCCGGTGGTTCCCGGTCGGGGCCGACGAGCTGCTCGACATGCGCGAGGCCCAGGCTGCCGGCCACCTGCCGATCGCCATGGAGGAGTCCACGTTCCGGCTGGCCGACCACCATCGCTTCCTGGCCGAGGAGGCCACCTCCATCGCCGCCTTCCGTACCACCCAACAGGCCGCGTTCGAGGCCGAACGGGTGGCGTGGGCCGAGTCGGGCGAGCTCGAGAAGCAGGGGGCGTGATGAACCCGAGGGAGGCGGTCGACGCCGCCTACGAGCGCATCGCCGCCGACGGGCGGGACGGCATCTGGCTCTCGCTCGTCGACCGGTCGGCGGCCCTGGCCGCGGCGGCGCGGGCCACCGGCCCGCTCGCCGGGCGGACGCTGGCGGTGAAGGGCAACATCGACCTGGCCGGGCTGCGGACCACGGCCGGGTGCCCCTCCTACGGGTCGGTGGCCGAGCGCAGCGCCACCGTCGTGCGGCGGCTCGAGGCGGCCGGCGCCATCGTCGTGGGGTCGACCAACCTCGACCAGTTCGCCACCGGCCTGGTCGGCACGCGCTCGCCCTACGGGGTGTGCCCCAACGCCTGGTGGCCCGAGCTGGTGTCGGGCGGGTCGAGCTCGGGCTCGGCCGTCGCCGTGGCCGCTGGGCTCGTCGACCTGGCCCTCGGCACCGACACGGCCGGCTCGGGCCGGGTGCCCGCCGCTGCCAACGGCATCGTCGGCCTGAAGCCGACCCGCGGCCGGCTCAGCACCGCCGGCGTGGTGCCAGCCTGCGCGTCGCTCGACTGCGTCTCGGTGTTCGCCCGCTCGGTCGACGAGGCCGCCCTCGCCGCCGACGTGGCGACCGCCTTCGACCACGCCGACCCGTGGAGCCGACGGGCCGACCCGTCGCCCGTCGTCACCCAGCCCCGCATCGGTCGGACACCCGGGCTCGACGTGCCCGGGCTCGATGTCGACCTCGAGCCGTTCCTCGCCGCGGGTGCCCTGCTCTACGAGGGGGCCTTCGTGGCCGAGCGGTACGCCGCCGTCGGCGAGTTCGTGGCATCGGGCGCCGAGGGGCTCGACCCGGTCGTGGCGTCGATCATCCTCGCCGCCCGCGACCTGCCGGCCTGGCAGCTGGCCCGCGACCACACCGAGCTGGAGCGCCTGCGCCGGCTCACCGAACCGGTGTGGGCCGACATCGACGTGCTCGTGGTGCCGTCGGTCCCCCGCATCCCGACGGTGGCCGAGGTGCTCGCCGACCCGATCGGCGCCAACTCGGCGCTGGGCACCTACACGAACTTCGTGAACCTGCTCGACCTGTGCGCCCTCACGATCCCCGTCGGCCCGCCCACGCCCGAGGCGCCCCCACCCAGCGTCACCCTCATCGCCCCGGCCTGGTCCGACCAGCTCCTCGTCGAGGTCGCCCGCGACCTCTGTGCCGTCCCGACGACCGCATAGGTGGCCCCGGCGGCAGAAAGGTCAGAGCACGATCAGCTCGAGCGCCGGGTCGAGGCGGGCGAGGTCGTCCCGGTCCGACGTCACCACGGCCTGATCCGCCCGTCGGGCGCAGATGACCACGTGAGCGTCGACCACGTCAGCGGTGCCGCTCGCCGCCAGCAACCGGCCGACGTTCGTGGCATCGACACGGTCGAGCGGCACCACGTCGGTGGTCGGCTGGCGCACCAGCCGGGCAAGCCCGACCTGCCGGGCTGGGTCCCGGATGGCCTGGGCCAGCGCCGAGGCCGGGACGGTGATCCTGGCGCTTCGCTGCGCGGCTCGGGCCAGCAGCACGACGACGCGACGGTCACCGCGGTCGAGGGCGATGAGGGCGCCGGCGTCGAGCGTGGTGCCGACGGTCATGCTGCCCGTCCCTTCCGTGACTTCGGGATGCCGAGCACCTCGTCGGCCCACGCCTGCTCGTCCGCCGTGAGCGCGCCGCCAGTCGACTCCAGCGCTTCGGCCAGGAGCGCACCCCAACCGGCGACGTCATCGAGGGCGACACCGACGGCGTGCTGCACGAAGCCGGAGACGCTCGCTGCCTTCCCGGCCCCGACCAGGGCTCGCACCCGGTCGAGGTCCGCCTCGTCGAGGGTGATCGTGACCTTCTTCGACGCCATACCGATCACCATACCGGCGGAGCGCGACCGCGAACAGGTGAAAGGATCGAGCCGGTCGCCGGTCTAGGAGGGGCGTGACGGCTGCCGCCAACGAGCGCACCGGGGTGCCGAACCCCTCGGCGGACGTGCTCGCCGTCGAGCTCACCCGCGTCCGACGGGCGCTCACCGCCCGCTTCGGCACGGAGGTCGGCCAGGAGGCGGCCGCTGATGTCGCGGCCTGGGCCTGGCAGCACCTCGACGAGGTCGTGGCGGCCCGCAACCCGGGCGGGCTCCTCTACCGCGTCGGCCAATCGAAGGCCCGAGCCCACCGGCGCTGGGCAAGCCGGCGCAGCCGCTTCGACGGCACCCCGATCCCCGGTGGCTCGGACGGCCTCACCGTGGAGGAGAGCTACCGGGGCGCCCTCGGCTGCGACTGACCTACTCGTCGTCCTCGACGCCGCCGAGGTCGCGCTGGTGGACGAGGGAGAGGAAGCGCTGGGTGCGCTCGTGGGTGGGGTGGTCGAGCACCTGCTCGGGCGGGCCCTGCTCGACGACGGCGCCGGCGTCCATGAACACGACCCGGTCGGCCACCCGGCGGGCGAAGCCCATCTCGTGGGTGACGACGAGCATCGTCATGCCGGCGGTGGCGAGGTCGCGCATCACCTTGAGCACCTCGCCGACCAGCTCGGGGTCGAGCGCCGACGTGGCCTCGTCGAACAGCATCATGTCGGGGTCCATGCACAGGGCCCGGGCGATCGCCACCCGCTGCTGCTGGCCGCCGGAGAGGGTGGCCGGGTAGGCCCGTTCCTTCTCGGTGAGCCCGACCCGCTCGAGCATCCGGCGGGCCACGCCGATCGACTCCTCCTTGGAGCGCTTCAGCACCCGCCGCTGGGCGATCGTGAGGTTGCCGAGGACGTCGAGGTGCGGGAACAGGTTGAACTGCTGGAACACCATGCCGATGCGGCGGCGGACGTCGTCGACCTCGCAGTCGGGATCGGTGATCTCGATGCCCTCGATGAGGATGCGCCCCTCCGTCGGCTGCTCGAGCAGGTTCACGCACCGCAGCAGCGTCGACTTGCCCGAGCCCGACGGACCGATGACGCACACGACCTCGCCGAGCTCGACGGTCAGGTCGATGCCGGTGAGCACCTCGTTCGTGCCGAACGACTTGCGGAGCCCCTGGAGCTCGATCGCCGCGCTCACCGGCGAGACCTCGCGCCGCGCTTCTCGAGCAGACCCGAGAGCCGGGTCAGCGGCAGGCTGATGCACAGGTAGAGGAGGGCGATGACGGTGATCGGCGTGCCGTTGAACGTGCGGCCGACCGCGTCGCGCCCGTACTTGGTGAGCTCGATCGTGTCGGCCGTCGTGCCGAGGACGAACACCAGCGAGGTGTCCTTCAGCAACAGCACCAGCTCGTTCGTCATGGGCGGGACGACGATGCGCAGCGCCTGGGGCAGCACGACCGAGACCATCGTGCGGGTCGGCCCCATGCCGAGCGAGCGCGCCGCCTCCGACTGCCCCTTGGGCACGGCGAGGATGCCGGCCCGGATCACCTCGGCGATGTAGGCCCCGGCCACCACGGAGAGCCCGGTCACCCGAGCCCCCAGGTCGCCACCGGGCACGTGGGCGCCGAGGGCGATCGGGATCACGAAGCCGACGAGGATCAGCGTGACGATGGCGGGGATGCCACGGAAGATCTCGACGTAGACCGTGCCGATCCACCGGTAGGCCCGGAACGGGGAGAGCCGGAGCAGGGCGATGACGAGGCCGATCGCCGCGCCGACCAGGAACGACAGCGCGGTCAGCTCGATCGTGTTCTTCACCGCGACCGTGATGATCCTCGGGAAGAGGTCGCCGGCGACCTTGGGGTCGAAGAACTTGTCCTGGAGCCGACCCCAGTCGGCCCTGGCGGCGACGTACGCCGCCAGGCCGACCGGGAACACGACGGCGAAGGCCTTGCCGGCCTGCTGTCGTTGACGTCGGGTCAGGGGCACGTCCTAGACCGAGAAGTACTTCTTGTAGATGGTGTCGAACGTGCCGTCGTCCTTGAGTGCGGTGAGGCCGTCGTTCACGAACTTCAGCATGCCGGCGTCGCCCTTCTCGACGGCGAAGCCGTACTGCTCGCCGGTCTTGTAGGTCTCGACGACCTTGACCGAGTCGTCCTTGGTCGCCCGGTAGGCGTTCACCGGGAGGTCCTGGAGGATGGCGTCGATCTGGCCCGCCTCGATGGCGGTGAACAGGCCGTCGCTGTCCTCGAAGGACTTGATCGTGGCGCCCGTGGCGTGCTCCTTGGCGTAGGTCTCGCCGGTGGTCGACGACTGCACGCCGATCGTCTTGCCCTTCAGCGAGGCCAGGTCCTTCAGCTCGGCCGCCTTGTCGGACTTCACGAGGAGCGACTGGTCGGCATCGAAGTACGGCGCCGAGAAGTCGATCTGCCCCTTGCGCTCGTCGGTGATCGTGAGCGCCGACCCCACCACGTCGCAGTCGCCGGCGGCCAGCGAGCCGAGGATGCCCTCGAACGGCAGGTCCTTCACCGACAGCTTCAGGCCGGCCTTGTCGCCGATGGCCCGGAGCAGGTCCATGTCGTAGCCGGTGTCCTTCTGCGAGTCGTCCTTGAACTCGAACGGCTCGTACGGCGTGTCGGAGCACACGGTGAGCGTGCCGTCCGAGACCAGACCCGACGGCGCGGCCAGGGCGCCGCTGTCGGCCGCCGTGGTGGTGGTGGTGTCGCCCGAGGAGGTGTCGGTCTTGTCGTCGCTGCCGCAGCCGACGAGGAGCAGGGCGGGTACGAGCACGAGCGCGGCCAGCGCGGTGCGGTGTGGGGTGCGGGCCATCGGTGTCTCCCTCGAAGGTCGGTTCGGTCGGACGGCAGGCTAGAGCGGGTTACCGGCCAGTAGCTCGATTCGTGCGTGCAAGTTCACGTTCCGGTAACGGCCACAAGGGATCGGCCCGCCTGATGGCCAACTGACAGGGGTGAAGAAGTGGGTGGTGGGGACCGTCGCGCTCGTCCTGTCCGGCCTGGCGCCGGTGGCCAGGGCGGCCGCCCCGCCGCCGGCGACCTGCGCGCCGTACGCCCCGAAGACGGTGGCGAGCGGCGAGGTCGCCCAGACCGACGTGTCGATCCCGATGTCGGACGGCGTGGTGCTGAAGGCCGACGTCCACCTGCCGGCCGGCCTGAAGGGCCGGTTCCCCACGTCGCTCACCGTCACCGGCTACGGCAAGGGCGGACCGATCTCGACCCAGGCCGCCGGCGGCGACCTCGTCACCCACGGCTACGCCAGCGTCATCGTCGACGATCGGGGCACCGGCGCCTCCGAGGGGTCGTGGGACTCGTGGGGCGAGCGCACCCGGGCCGACTACCGCGAGGTCCTCGACTGGATCGCACGCCAGCCGTGGAGCGACGGCCGGGTCGGCGTGACCGGCACGTCGTACATGGCGATCAGCGCGCTGTTCGCCGCCGCCACCGGCCACCCGGCGGTGAAGGGTGTGTTCGCCGTGGTGCCGATGGCCGACGGCTACCGCGACATCGTCTTCGGCGGCGGCCAGCTCAACACCGCGTTCATCCCGCTCTGGATGGGCCTGGTGACCGGGCTCGGCTTCACCGGCGGGTCGCCCCAGTCGGCGCGCGACCACGTGCTCGGCGCCGCCCAGTTCCAGGTGCCGACGATCGCGGCGTCGGCCACGGGCGGTGAACCGGCCTTCGACGGGCCGTTCTGGCGCGAGCGCTCGCCCATCGAGGCGGTCGACCACATCAAGGTGCCGACGTTCATCGTCGGGGGCCTCGACGACATCTTCCAGCGCGGTGAGCCGCTCCTCTACGAGAAGCTGGCCAAGCGGGTCGACTCCCGCCTGCTGATCGGGCCGTGGACCCACATCGCGGCAGGCACCGGCCTGCCCCGCGACGGCGTCCCCTCGGTCGACGCGCTGCGGCTCCAGTGGTTCGACCAGCACGTCCGCGGCCTCGACGCCCACACGTCGTGCATCCCGAAGGTCACCCAGTTCGTCCGCGGCGTCGACCGCTACCAGTCGTCGACGACGTGGCCGGTGCCCGGGCTCCGCGCCCAGCGCACCTACCTCCGCGCCGACGGCACGCTCACCGCGACCAAGGGCGCGGCGGCCGAAGGTGGGCGCCAGTACGTGCAGGCGCCGGTGACCGGCCCGTGCACCCGCTCGACGGCCCAGTGGCTCATCGGCGCCATCGACCAGTCGCCGTGCGCCACCGACAACCGCCTCGGCGAGGCCGGCAGCCTCACCTACGACAGCGCTCCGGTGAAGGCAGCCACCACGATCAACGGCCCGATCCAGGCCGACCTCTGGGTCTCGACGACCGGGTCGGACGCCAGCGTGTCGGTGGCCGTGAGCGACGTGGCGCCCGACGGCACCTCACGCGGCCTCACCAACGGGCTGCTGCTGGCCTCCCGGCGGGCGGTCGACGCCTCGAAGGCCCGCCTCCTCGGCGGCCAGTCGATCCAGCCCTGGCACCCGTTCACGCGCGGCTCGCTCCTGCCGGTGAAGGCGGGCGAGCCGATGCTGCTCCCGATCGAGGTGTTCCCCACGTCGGCCACGCTGCTGCCGGGCCACCGGCTGCGGATCACGATCTCGCCCTACGACGTGCCCCACGCCCTCCCGCCGGCTCCGGCCCTGCTCAGCTCGCTCGGCGGCGTGGTCACCGTGCTCTCCGACGCCGCCCACGCCAGCTCGGTCGTCTTCCCCCTTCGCTGACCGGCCGGTTCCACGACGGCCGCTCGACGAGGACGTAGAGCCACACCAACGACGGCACCACCAGGGCCGCGGCCAGGGCGGTGACCACGAGCAGGCCGGCGAGCGTGGCCCGGGCGCCGGCCAGCTCGTCGATGGTGCCCCCGCCGACCAGGAGGTCGGGGTACTGGGCCACGCCCCATCCGATCACCACGGCCGCCACGGCCCCGACGGCGCCGACCCGCGCCCGGGCCCACCGGCCGCCCCGGAGGTCGAGCAGCGAGAGCAGGCCGCACGCGGCGGAGACGACGACGAGCGGGGCGGCCTTGCCGTGCAACCCGTCGGCCAGGGTCGACGTGTACCGCTCGATGGTGACGGCCGCGCCCAGCGCCGCGACGCCGGCGGCGGCCCCGGCGAGCAGGGCCCGGCGGCCGAAGGCGGCGGCGAGGTCGTCGTCGCCGGCCTTCTCGGCGTCGGCGGCGAGGAGCGTGGCCGCGAGGAAGGAGCAGGTGAGCGCGGCGAGGACGCCACCGACGAGCGAGAGCGGGCCGGTCCAGAGCCGGTTCGGGTGCCCCTCGGGCACGACCTGCCCGTCGGCGATCGCCCCGGCGATGACACCGAGGAAGAACGGTGTGACGATCGAGGCGACGGCGAACACGACCCCGTGGAGCCGGGCCTGCTCGGCCGTGGCCGACGACTTCCGGAAGACGAAGGCCCCACCCCGGAAGATCACGCCGAGGCCGACGACGGCGAACGGGATCGGCAGGCTGGTCATGACGGCGGCGAAGGCCCGCGGGAAGCCCGACCACAGGAACACGAGGACGAAGATCAGCCAGACGTGGTTGGCCTCCCACACCGGGCCGATCGAGCGGTCGATCTGGGCCCGGATCCGGCCGCCCCGCTCGATGCCGCCAGCCGTGAGGTCCCACAGCCCGCACCCGTAGTCGGCCCCGCCGAACACGGCGTAGAGCACGACGCCGGCGAACATGATCGCCGCCACGGCCTCAGCCACGACGACCTCGCATCAGTGGGCCTCGTCCGGGCCGTAGGGCGTGCGGAGCTCGGCCCCGCCGTCGCGCCACCGCCGGCTCATCGACCGGATGATGCGGGTGCCGATGACCGTCATCGACGCGTAGACGGCGACGATCACCAGGAGGCTCACCCAGATCCATCCCACGTCGGTGACGGCCTGGTCGACCCGCAGCACGCGGTAGGCGATCCACGGCTGGCGACCGACCTCGGTCACGGTCCAACCGGCTTGGAGGGCGACGACGGCGAGCGGACCGGCCACCACGGCGAAGCGCAGGAACCAGTCGCGCTCGAGGAGGTCGTCCCCCCGCCGCCGTCGCCACCAGAACCACGCCGCCCCGCCCAGCAGGAGGAAGGCGATGCCGACCATGGTCTGGAACGCCAGGTGCACGACCGAGGCCGGGACCTCGTCGCCCTCCGGCAGGTCGCGCAGGCCGACGATCTCGGCGTTCGGCGCGCTCCGGGAGATGATCGACCCGAGGACGGGGATCTCCAGCCCGTACCGCACCTCGCCGTCGACCAGCACGCCGCCGATCACCAGCGGGGCTCGCCGCTCGGTGTGGGGCGTCAGCTCGATGGCGGCGAGCTTCGACGGCTGGGCCCCGTCGAGCCGCAGCCCTTCGAGGTGGCCGACCACGGGCTGGGCCACCGCGGCGATGGTGGCGAAGGCGAACGGCACCACGAAGCCGAGCCGGTGGAGGTGGTCGCGCCGGCCCTTGCGCATCCCCGACGCGTAGACGGCGGCGACGACGAAGCCGACGACCATGTAGGCGGCCAGCCACATGTGCACCCATTGGAGCCACACGCCCGGGTTGAACATGGCGGCGAGGGGGCGGACGTCGACCACCTTGCCGTCGACGATGCGGAAGCCGGACGGGTTGTTCATCCAGGCGTTGGCGGCGATGACGCAGAAGCTGCCGAAGACGCCGGCGGCCGCCATCGGCAGCACGGTCAGCAGGTGGATGCGGGGCGGCAGCCGGTCCCAGCCGTAGAGGTAGATGCCGAGGAAGATGGCCTCGACGAAGAAGGCGATGCCCTCGAGGGCGAAGGGCAGGCCGATCACGTCGCCGAAGCGCTCCATGAGGCCCGGCCACAGCAGGCCCAGCTCGAAGCTCAGGATCGTGCCGCTGACCGCGCCGAGGGCGAAGAGCACGCCGGCCACCTTCGACCACCGGCGGGCGAGCACGAGGGCATCGGCGTCGCCCCGGATCCCCCGGCGGTGGACCACGAAGATCATGGCGGGGAACGCCACGCCGAAGGCGGCGATGACGATGTGCCAGCCCAACGAGAACGCCATCTGGTAGCGCGCCGGGAGCAGCGAGGACGACTCAGCGAGGAGGACCGTCACCGTCACGAGCGTCGCGCGGCCAGGGCCCGGAAGCCTCATTCCGCCGGGTCCGCTCGGGCCGCAACGGACTGGCGAGCATGGGGTGAAGGACCGCGGCCGGCGCTGGCTTCGAGTACACGTAGCCCTGCACGAGGCGGCACCCGAGTGCGCGGAGCGCGTCGCACTGCGCGGCGGTCTCGACGCCTTCGGCGACGACCGCGAGCGAGAGGTCCCGGCCGAGGTCGAGGATGGAGCGAACGATGGCCTCGTCGCTCGACGTCGTGCCGAGGCCTTCGACGAAGCTGCGGTCGATCTTGATGCCACGCACGGGGAAGCGCCGAAGGTAGGTGAGGCTCGCCCATCCGGTGCCGAAGTCGTCGATGGAGAAGCTGACGCCGGCATCGGCGAGGGTCCCGAGCACCAGCGCCGCCCGGTCGAGATCCTCGATCAGGGAGGACTCGGTGACCTCGAGCCAGAGCGCGTCCGGTGGGATGGCGTGGCGGGCGAGCATCCTCGTGATCAGGTCCGGGGTCGACCCGTCGCCGAGCTGGCGGGCCGAGATGTTCGCCGCGAGGTGCGCGGTGGACCCGGCCGCCCGCCATCGAGCGGCTTCCTGGCACGCCTTCTCGAGGATCATCGTGCCGAGCGGGACGATCAGGCCCGACCGCTCCGCCTCGGGGAGGAACGCCGAGGGTTCGACGATGGTGCCGTCGGACCGCTCCCATCGGGCGAGGGCCTCGACACCCACGATGACCTCGTCCTCCAGACGCACGATGGGTTGGAAGTACGGGACGAACTCATCGCGTGCCAGGGCCCCGAGGATGTCGTCGACCTGGACGCGGTCAGGACCGATCGGGACGGCAGCGCTCGTGGCGGCCGGCCGGTTGACGATGATGACCCCGAGGCCTTCCCCGTCCGGGTCGAGCAGCGCGGTCACCGTGCTCCGGATCCGGAGGGACGTCCCGTCGCGGCGTCGTTGGTCCAGCTCACCCATCCAGGTCCCGCGTTCACCAAGGTCCTCCACCGCATGACCGAAGGCGTCTGGTGGTTCCCGCCACGGGATGACGTCGAGGAGGCGACGGCCCCGGACCTCGTCCTCGCTCCAGCCATAGAGCGCTTCGGCGGCACGGTTGAAGCTGCGCACCGTGAGGTCGGACGAGAGGATGATCACGGCGTCCGTCACCTCCGTGCTGATTCCGATGAGCGCGGCCTGGAGGTACTCCCTGTCGTCGGGCGCGACGGGCCATGAACCGATCTCGGCCACGCCGGCGGCCAACCGCCTCGTCGCCCCGGCACGGTCGACGACGGGATCGATCCCGGTTGGAGGTGGGTGGGTCGCGGTGCCGGAGGTAGGTCGCCACGTCAGCTCCACCACACCGCTCGGCGCGAGGGCGGTGGCGACGAGCCGCGCGTGCGTCGGACCTTCCAGTGCACGCGCGGCGAACCGATAGCCGGCTCCCCGCACGGTGGTGATCAAGCCCCCGCACCCACCGGACCCGCCGAGCTTCTCGCGGAGGCGGCGGACGTGTTCGGTGACGGTCGCCTCGACCTGGTACTCCGACGACGACCCCCAGACCGTCTCGAGCAGGTCCTGCCGCGAGCAGACCTCGTCGGGCCGCAGGGCCAGGTGGGCGAGCAGGTCGAACTCCAACCTGGGCAGTGGGACCTCGGTGCCCCGGATCGTCACCCGCCGGGCGCCGAGGTCGATCCGGAGCTCCCCGATGTCGAGGCAGTTGTCCCCGACGGTCCGGTGGTGCCGGAGCCCCACCCGCACGCGCGCCACCACGTCCGCGGGCCCGAAGGGCTTGGTGATGTAGTCGTCGGCGCCGGCGGCGAACCCTTGGAGGCGGTCGGCCTCCGATGTCCGCTTGCTGACGATGATGAGGTGCAGGTTCGGCACGAGGTCGCGCATCTCGGAGACGAGCTGGAGGCCGGCCACGTCGGGGAGCACGAGGGCCACGAGGGCCACGTCGACGTCCTGACCGGCAAGCACGGCGAGCGCAGCGGATCCGGTGGTTGCCTCGGTCAGGACCACCGGCTCCCCGTCGAGGGCCTCGCGCAGCAGGGAGCGGGCACCCTCGTCGTGCTCGACGATCAGAACCTCGTGAAGCTGTCGCACCGGTGGACCGCCGCCCTTCACCGGGAGCCAGTCGCGAGCTGACGCGTGTGGGACACGGTCGACTCGACACGAGGTTACTGGCGCGACGGCCTTGCCCGCGCTGCGGAGGCGCGTCGCTCGCGGTTGCTGAGGAGGTGCGACGGCCGGTGCCGCGACCGACGCCGATGTCGATGTCGAGCGTGCACCACCAGCGCGGCCGTCGCCCCGGCGGCGCCGATGCCGACGGCAGGGACCACGGTGGCCAGGCGTCGCCAACCAGGTCGATCGGGGATCGCGACGACCGTCGTCGACCCGACGGCCGGGAACGCGATGGTGGCGTGCGCGCTCCGCTCGAGCAGCCCGCTGCGCAGGGTGATGTGCGCTTCCCACGGTCCACGCGGCAGACGACGATCCAACGGAACGGCGACGGACTGGACGTCGTCGATGCCCAGCGTGGTGTTCGAGGTGACCTCGAACGGTCCGGCACTCACCCCACCGGGCCCGCTCGACAGTCGCAGGGAGCCGGTCACGTCGAGGGCACGACCTCCGGTGTTCCGGACGGTCGCGACCACCTTCGGCCGGCCGTCGGGCGCGCGTCGTGCGCTCAGCGCCTCGATGGTGAAGTCGGAGGCGGGCGGTCCCCCCGGGCCGATCGAGAGGTAGAGACGGACGCCGACCCGGCTCACCTGGGTCACGCCGCTCCCCGGCGCGGGAGGCGTGCGCGCCTCGGCCCAGACGACGCCGTAGTGCTCGCCGGGCGCTGCGTCGGTCGGCACGGCGATGGTGACCGTCGCAGTCAGCCGCCCACTCGGGGGGACGAGCGCCTGCGTCGGGCTCACCGATGTCCAGGACGAGAGGTCGTCCTGCTGGTGACCGGGACTCCCGACGAACCGGCCGTCCACGATGGTGGCGGCCGCGGCGTAGAGGGCGACGCCAGTGGTGGAGCTCGCCGCGTTCGAGACCTCGATCCGGCGGTGCACGACGGTCCCCGGCGCGAGGTGGTCGACGATGTAGACCCTGGCCCGCGGGTCGTTGCCGGCGCTGGCGGGTGCGTCGAGGAGTCGGACGCCGATCCCGCCGGAGTCCTTCGCCGTCGCGGCATCCTGCGCCGCCGCGCCGGACGGGGTGGTGGTGAGCACGACGACGACCCCGGCGACAGCCGCGGCCGCCCACCGACCCCTAGACAACCGAGTGGGTGATCGTGGCGTAGTAGGTGCCGGCGAGCGCGCCGCCGGGGACGGCGATCGTGATGGTCGGGTTCCACGTCGCCGAGTTGTCACCGGTGATCCCCGTCGCGGTCACCACCGGGCTGACAGCCGTGAGGTCGGACGGGTCGTTGGCCGTGAAGGTGGCCGTCCCTACCTTCGTGATCGCCCCGGCGGCGTACCCGACGGCACTCGCCGCGATCGCCGGCCCGGTGCCTGGTGTGAACGCGGTCGAGATCGCCGTCGCCACCCATCCGGACCCGGCCGCGGCGGAACGCGCGTCGTTGACCTGCACCTGCCCGAGCGAACCGCTGATCGTCCCGCCGGTGACGCTGTTGGGCCGCGTGCCGAGGCTGCCGGCGGCGGGCTGGACGCTGATCGACAGGACGCCTCCGAGCACGGTGATGTTGGCGGTGCTGGGCCCGGCCGCGGCGGGCGTCGTGACACCGAGCAGCAATGCGCCGGTGGCGATGGCGGTGAACAGGCTGCGCTTCCTCATGTGGTCCTCTTCGAGTTGGTCGGCCGTCAGCGCACCGCGTCGGCCGCTCCTGTGCCTGTGTTTTGTCGACCACCTCGTGCCTGAGGTGGACCACTTGTCGAGATGTTGCGATTCGCGTCGCGGGACACCGCGACGTGCCCGATCGGCCCACGGGGCCTCATTCCCCAAGCCGTCTGGGTTCGCTACCTTCGACGGATGGCCGCAGGGACCATCGAGCGGCCGACGCAGCTCACACCGGGTGACCACTCGTGCTGGGGCTTCAGCAGCCCGGCGTCCAAGGCCGAGGCCGTGCTCGCCTTCCTCGACGAGGGTGCCACGGGCGGTGACCAGCTGCTCTACGTCGCGCCGGGCACGGTCGAGGAGCTGACCCGCCAGCTCGATGCCCTCCCCCACCGCCGCGACCTCTTCGAGAGCGGGCAGCTCTCGGTGCTGCCGCTGGCCGAGTTCTACGGCACGTGGGAGACGTTCGACGTCGGCGGCCAGCTCGAGACGTTCCGCCAGGCCGGGCGCCAGGCCCGGGCCGCCGGCTACCGGAGCCTGCGCTGCGCCGCCGACCTCACGCCGCTGGCCGACGGGCCGGGCGATGCGCTGCTCCGCTACGAGCTGGCCATCGGCGCCGTCGTCGCCGCCGAGCCGCTCACCGGGCTGTGCCTCTACGACGAGCGGGTGGCCGGTGCGGCCCTGCCGGCCGTGGCCTGCACCCATGCCTGGCGCCACGGCGACGGGCTCGAGGTGCCGTTCTCGCTCCACGCCGGCGCCGACGGGATCTACCACCTCACCGGCGACGCCGACTTCACCTCCGTGCCCGAGCTGCGCCGCCTGCTCGGCACGGTCGCCAGCCACCACGTCGGCCCGCTCACCATCGACATCGACGACCTCGAGTTCCTCGACGTCGCCACCACCCGCGTGCTCGCCGCCTTCGTCGACCGCGAGCGCCTGCACGGGCGGCCGGTCCGCTTCCGGGCCAGCCGCCAGCCGCCGCTCACGTTCCTCGCCTTCGGACTCGACGCCGAGCTCGCCTAGAGGGAAGAAGGGTGCCGAGAGGCCGCCTGGCTCAGTTCGGCCCCGAAACCGCCGTCGACCCGGACCAGGTCGGAACCCCGAGAACCGTGCGGACGGCGGCCGGGGCCGCAACTGGGCCAGGCGGCCGGAGGCTCGACCTCGCGCCAAGGGCGCCGCACGCGAAGCCATCTCGGCACGCGCCGCAGGCGCCCCTAGCCGACGGGGACCAGGCCAGTCGGCCTCTCGGCACTGTTCTTCCTTCGAGCGGGCGTGACAGGTGCCTTCGGCAGGGCACGATGGAGCGGTGCCGCCCCGTCGCCTCCTCGTCGGCAACGAGGCCGAGCTCGTCGATGCCTACGTGGCCGGCGCCACCGTCGAGGAGCTGGCCGAGCGCCACGACTGCTCGGTGACCACGATCCGCTCGGTGCTGGGCGAGGCCGGGGCGTCGCTCCGGGCGAGGGGCCCGCGCTCGCCGCTCGAGGGCCGGGCGGCCGAGCTGTCCACCGACTACGAGGCCGGGGCGACGGTGCGCGACCTGGCCGAGCGCTACGGCGCCAACCAGCGGACGATCCGCAAGGTGCTGGCCGAGCGCGGCGTGGCCATGCGCCGGCCGGGCCGGAAGCCGTCGGCGTGACGACGCTCACCGAGGCCCTGCCGAAGGGCGCCGACCCCGACGAGCTGCTCGACGCCTTCACCACCTGGGTGGCCGACCGGGGCATCACCCCGTACCCGGCCCAGGAGGAGGCGCTGCTCGAGCTGTACGCCGGCTCGAACGTGATCCTCAAGACGCCGACCGGGTCGGGCAAGTCGCTCGTCGCGCTCGGCCTGCACGCCGCTGCGCTGGCCACCGGCGGCCGCTCGTACTACACGGCCCCGATCAAGGCCCTGGTGTCGGAGAAGTTCTTCGCCCTCAGCCGCGACCTCGGCGCCGACAACGTCGGCCTGCTCACCGGCGACGCGTCGGTCAACCCGTCGGCACCGGTCATCTGCTGCACCGCGGAGATCCTCGCCAACCTCGCCCTGCGCGACGGCGAAGGCCTCGACGTTGCGTCGGTGTGCATGGACGAGTTCCACTTCTACGCCGACCCCGACCGCGGGTGGGCGTGGCAGGTGCCGCTGCTCATGCTCCCCCACGCCCAGTTCCTGCTGCTGTCGGCCACGCTCGGCGACGTCACGTTCTTCCGCGACGACCTGACGAAGCGGACCGGCCGGGAGACCGCGGTGATCGCCAACGCCGAGCGACCGATCCCCCTCGTCTACGACTACCGGCACACCGCCGTGCACACCACGCTGGAGGACCTGCTCGGGACCGAGCGGGCACCGGTCTACGTCGTGCACTTCACCCAGGCCGCCGCCGTCGAGCGGGCCCAGGCCCTCATGTCGGTGAACATGTGCAGCCGCGAGGAGAAGGACGCCATCGCCGCCGCCATCGGGAAGTTCCGCTTCGGCCCCGGGTTCGGCCAGTCGCTCTCCCGCTTCGTGCGCCACGGCATCGGCGTGCACCACGCTGGATTGCTGCCGAAGTACCGGCTGCTGGTCGAGAAGCTGGCCCAGGAGGGCCTGCTCAAGGTCATCTGCGGCACCGACACCCTCGGCGTCGGCATCAACGTGCCGATCCGCACCGTGCTGCTCACCCAGCTCTGCAAGTACGACGGCACGAAGACGCGCATCCTGTCGGCCCGCGAGTTCCACCAGGTCGCCGGGCGGGCCGGGCGGGCCGGCTTCGACACCTCCGGCACGGTGTGGGCCCAGGCCCCCGAGCACGTGATCGAGAACGAGCAGGCCGCGGCCAAGGCGGCCGACGACCCGAAGAAGAAGCGCAAGCTGGTGAAGGCCAAGCCGCCCGAGCGGGGCTTCGTGAACTGGACCGAGGACACGTTCACCAAGCTCATCGCCGCCGTGCCCGAGCAGCTCACCTCGAGCTTCCACGTGTCGCACTCGATGCTGCTCAACGTGCTCGACCGCGAGGACGACGAGGGGCCGGGGATCCTCAAGCGCCTGCTGCTCGACAACCACGAGCCCCGATCGGCGCAGCGCCGGCACATCCGGCGGGCCATCTCGATCTTCCGCTCGCTGGAGAAGGCGGGCGTCGTCACCCGCAAGGACGGCCGGGTGCGGGTGAACACCGACCTCCAGCAGGACTTCCGGCTCAACCAGCCGCTGAGCCCGTTCGTGCTGGAGTCGGTGAGCCGGCTCGACCGCACGTCGGAGGCCTACCCCCTCGACGTGCTGTCGATGGTGGAGGCGACGCTCGAGAACCCCGAGGTGATCCTCCGGGCCCAGCTCTCGAAGCTGAAGGGCGAGAAGGTCGCCGAGCTGAAGGCGGCCGGCGTGGAGTACGAGGAGCGCATGGCGATCCTCGAGACGCTCGAGCACCCCAAGCCGCTGCGCGAGTTCACCTACGACCTGTTCGACGCCTACCGGCTCCAGCACCCGTGGGTCGAGGACCACAACATCCGGCCCAAGTCGGTGGCCCGCGACATGTACGAGAAGCTGATGACGTTCCCCGACTTCGTGGGCCACTACCAGCTCGCCCGGTCCGAAGGGCTGGTGCTGCGCTACCTCACCGACGCCTACAAGGGCATGGTGCAGACGGTGCCCGAGGACGCCAAGACCGACGACGTCTACGACCTCACCGAGTGGCTGCGGGAGACCGTCCGCCAGACCGACTCCAGCCTCCTCGACGAGTGGGAGCGCCTGCGCGACGGCGTCGAGGTCGAGCCCCCGCCGCTGCCCACCGCGCCCACCGACGTGACGGCGAACGAGCGGGCCTTCCGCCTCATGGTGCGCAACGAGGTCTTCCGCCAGGTCGAGCTGCTCGCCCGCCGGTCCCACCCCGACACCCCCGACCTGTCGGCGTACTGGGCCGAGCACGACAGCATCGGCATCGGCGGCGACGCCCGGGCCACCGCCTCGTTCCAGCTCACCGAGGCCTCCGACGCCTGGCGGGTGCGCCAGGTGCTCCACGACCCCGACGGCGACCTCGACTGGGCCGCCCACTTCGAGGTCGACCTCGCGGCCAGCGACGAGGAGGGCACCCCCGTCGTCCGCCTGGTGGGCGTCTCGAACTGACCGTTCAGGCCGGGGCGATCTCGACGGGGATGCCGTTGAGGACGGCGTTGCCGGACAGCGGGTCGACCTGGAGCTCGTCGGTGAGGACGTTGGTGTTGACGCCGGCGTGGTCGGCGGCGACGCCCATGCGGGTGCCGGGGAGGTCGTGTCCCCACCCGTGCGGCAGGCTCACCACGCCGGGCATCACCGTGTCGGTCACCTCGACCGGTGCCACCACCGAGCCGACCCGTGAGGTGATGCGGGCCGAGCCACCGTCGGCCAGCCCTCGGCGCACGGCGTCGTCGGGGTGGACCTGGAGCGTGCAGCGGGCCTTGCCCTTCACCAGCACGTCGACGTTGTGCATCCAGCTGTTGTTCGACCGCAGGTGGCGTCGTCCCACCAGCACCAGCTCGGGCGCCGGCTCGGCCAGCGCGGCCCGCAGCCGGTCGGTGTCCGCGACGATCGGGGGCGGGCACAGCTCGACCGTGCCGCTCGTCGTGCGCAGCACCTCGGGGATGCGCGGCTCGAGCGCGCCGAGGTCGATGCCGTGGGGCGCCGCCTTCAGGTCGTCGAGGGTGAGCCCGTAGGCGCCGGTGCGGAGCGAGGCGTCGAGCAGCCGCTCGGCCGCCGTGTCGCCGGTGATCTGATCGCGGGTGACGTCGCCCTTGGCCAGGGTCGCGGCGAGCAGCGCCTCGTCGTGCTCGGTCGGGTCGGCCTCGGCGCCCTTGCCCTCCACGATGAGGGTGAGCCGGGCGAGGATCTCGGCGTCGTCCATGGCGCCGGGATCGGCCGGCAGCGACGGCGGCGAGTAGACGGCGACGTTGCGCACGGCCAGGGTGAGGAACGACACGTCGTAGTGCCCGACCCGCGCCGACTCGGTCGGCGGGAGGATCACGTCGGCGTGCCGGGTCGTCTCGTTCAGGTAGGGGTCGACCGACACCATGAACTCGAGCGAGTCGAGGGCTCGGGCCAGCCGCTCGCTGTTCGGCGTCGACAGCACCGGGTTGCCGGCCACCGTCACCAGCGCCCGCACCTGGCCGTCGCCGGCCAGCTCGATCTCGTCCTGGAGGGTTGCCACCGGCAGCTGGCCGGCCACCTCGGGGAGCTGGCGGGCCCGGCTCGTCCACCGGCCGAGGGCGAAGCCCCGCCCCGGCCCGGCCGTCCGCCGCCGGGTGTGCGGGGCCAGCGGGAACATGGCGCCGCCCGGCGAGTCGAGGTTGCCCGTGAGCGCGTTGACGACGTCGACGAGCCAGCTCGTGAGCGTGCCGAAGGCGACCGTGCACGTGCCGATGCGCCCGTAGACCACGGCGGTCGGGGCACCGGCCAGCTCGCGGGCCAGGCCGCGGATCCGGTCGGCTGGCACGCCGCACCGCTCGGCCACGGCATCGGGCGAGAAGTCGGCGGCCAGGGCTCGCACCTCCTCGACGCCGGACACGTGGTCGGCCAGCGCGCCCAGGTCGACCAGGCCCTCGGCGAAGAGCACGTGGACCACGGCGAAGAGGAGGAAGGCGTCCGACCCGGGTCGGATCGGCACGTGCTCGTCGGCCACGTCGGCCGTCTTGGTGCGCCGGGGGTCGACCACCACGACCCGCCCGCCCCGTCCCTGGATGGCGGCCATGCGGCCGGGGAAGTCGGGTGCGGTGCACAGGCTGCCGTTCGACTCCAGCGGGTTGGCGCCGAGCATCACCAGCAGGTCGGTGCGATCGAGGTCGGGCACCGGGATGGCGTAGGCGTCGCCGAAGAGGAGGCCGCACGACACGTGCTTCGGCATCTGGTCGACGGTGCTGGCCGAGTAGAGGTTGGTGCTGCGCAGGGCCCGGAGGAACGGCGTGAGGTAGAAGCCGCCGCCCATGGTGTGCACGTTCGGGTTGCCGGCGTAGGCCGCCACCGCGTTCGACCCATGGCGCTCGACGACGCCTCGCAGGCCGGCGTCGACCGCGGCGAACGCCTCGGGCCACCCCACCTCCCGCCACCCCTCGCCGTCGCGCACGAGCGGGCGCCGCAGTCGGTCCGGGTCCTCGACCAGCTTCCCGTAGGCCGCGCCCTTCGGGCACAGGAACCCCTTGCTCAGCACGTGGTCGGCATCGCCCCGGACACGGGTGATGCGATCGCCGTCGACCTGGAGCTCGAGCCCGCACGTGGCCTCGCACAGCGGACAGGTCCGGAACGCGGTCGTGGTCACCCCACCATCCAACTCCTGTCGGCCCGACCGTGCCGGACGCATGCGGACGTGCAACCATCTCGCATGGCCCGCATGGAGGACATCGGAGAGAAGGACGGCTGGCGGTGCTGGCTGTGCGACGAGCCGGTCGACCCCCAGATGTCGGTGAACGACCCGCGCGGCCCGAGCATCGACGCCGTGGTCACCAAGGCCAAGGCCAAGAAGGCCGGACCGGCCGAGGAGCGCCTCGCCCACCGGGCGTGCAACACCAAGAAGGGCGCCATCGCGCCGGTGGTGCCGTGGCCCGAGCACCTGTTCGTGGCCGATCCGGCCCCGATCATCCCGACCGTCGAGCGGCTCCAGCGCAAGGGCGGCCGCGAGGTCGTCGCCCGGTGCCCCGACCAGGAGGCGGGCGACGACGCCGCGGCCTGGCTCCTCGACCGCCTGTCCCGCCTCGCCCCCGGCTTCGAGGTCGGCGCCTCGGTCGAGCCGGGCGGCGGTCAGTTCATGCTGGTGCTCACGACCCGCTAGCGGTCCCGTGCACGTGCATCTTCTCGCCGACGACGTCGGGATGCCCGCGATGCCGTAGCCCCTTGCCGAACTAGACCTGGCGGAGCAAGGCAGCGGTGAGGGCGGCGAGGGCGACGACCACGAGGAACGGCGCCCGGCGCCACACGGCGACGGCGGCGACCAGCACCCCGCCGAGCCGGGCGTCGATCACGAACGCCTTGTCGGTGGTGAGCGTCTGGGTGCCGATGAGGGCGGCGAGCAGGCCGACGGGCAGGAGGCTGGCCACCCGTTGGATCCGGGCGTCGGCGAGCACGTGCTGGGGCACCGACAACCCGAGCAGCTTCAGGGCGAAGCACCCCGCCGCGCCCACGGCGATCCCGACCCACATCATCGGCGGAACCCCAGCACCACGACCACGACCGCAGCGCAGAGCACCGGGACGCCGGCCGGCACGATCGGCGTGACGGCCACCGCGACCACAGCCGACACCAGGGCCACCGCCCACAGCTCGCGGTTGCGGAGGCGGGGAGCCAGGAGGGCGATGAAGGCCGCCGGCCCGGCGGCGTCGAGGCCGAGCACCGCCGGGTCGGAGAGCGCCTCGGCGCCGAGCACGCCCAGCACGGTCGCCACGTTCCAGCACACGAAGACGCTCAGCCCCGTCCACCAGAAGGCCAGGCGGGAGAGGTCGGCCCGCTCCTCGTTGCCGATGGCCATGGCCGACGACTCGTCGATGGTGAGCTGGGCCGCGGCCACGCGTCGAGCGCCGTGCACGTCGAGCAGGGCCGAGAGCCGCAGGCCGTAGAGGGCGTTGCGGGTGCCGAGCAGGATCGCCGTCATCGCCCCGGAGAGCGGGCTCGACGCCACCCCGACGAACGCGAACTGCGAGCCGCCGGTGAACATCAGCAGCGACAGGGCGGCGGCCTGCGGCACCGACAGGCCGGCGGCCGACGCCACGGCACCGAAGGAGATGCCGTAGGCCCCGGTGGCCAGGCCCACGCCCACCGCGTCGCGCCGCACCTTCCGCTCGGCCTCCACGCCGGGAACCTACCGACGCCCACCGAACCCGCGACGCCTGGTGGACGGATGTGTCCACCAACCGTCGCCGGTTCGAGGCTCGGCCTAGCCTTCCGGCATGGGTGGGTTGCTGGTCCTCGATCCCCTGCTGGCTGACGACGACGCCGACGCCATGGTGCGGCTGTGGCACGACGTCGGCGACTTCGGCCAGTACTCCAACGAGGGGTTCGACACGCAGTTCGCCCCCGAGCTGGCCCAGCGCTACGACGCGGCGGCCAACTTCGTCCGCACCGGCGGGCGCTTCGGACGGACCGAGCCGGTCGAGGTCGCCGCCGCCCGCACCAACTACTTCCGCGAGACGTACTTCTACGGCGATCACGTGACGGTCCCCGGCATCGAGCCCCTCGTGCACCACAACGGCTTCACCGACGCCGCCCGCGCCATCCACGGCCGCCCCCTCATCGTGCCGGCGATCGTCTACGCCAACATCCTCCTGCCCGGCCAGGAGCTGGCGGTGCACACCGACGTGCCCGAGTTCCGTGGCGCCAACCGCCGGACGACGCCGCAGTGGCTGCTCGTCGTCATGCACCACTCCGGCCTGTTCGACGCCTGGCGCATGCCCATCGCCACCGGCATCGCCTACTTCGGCCAGGCCCAGGGCGGGGAGCTGGCCTACTACCCCGACGGTGCCGCCGGACCGGCGGCCACGTTCGCGCCTCGCCACAACACGGCCGCCGTGCTCGACACCGACACGACCTTCCACGGCGTCGACCGGGTGGCCGGCGACCACGCCGGCTTCGCCTCCCTCCGTCCCGGCATGCGGCTGCACCACGACGGCGCCGGGCGCTGGCACGTCGGCGACGTCGAGTACAGCACCGACGACCTGCGCTACTCGGTCTCGTGGAAGGGCTACTGCTTCGCCGACGAGGCCGAGCGCGACGCCTGGGCCGGCCACCACGACGATCTGACGCTCGACGCGATCCTCGACCGGTTGGTCGCCGATCTCCTGGAGCGGGGCCGGATCGACGAACGGCCCGACGACCTCCGGCTCGGCCGCCTCCTCATCGACGAGCACATCAGGTTTCCCGAGGTCGTCCCGGCAGACTGAGGGATGCCCTCCGACGTCCGGCGCACGATCGCCGTCCTCCGCGCCTCGCACGACCACCTCGCCGCCCTGGTGCAGGGCCTCGACGACGACGCCATCGTCGGGCCGTCCTTCGACAGCGACTGGACGATCGCCCAGGTCTGCTCCCACCTCGGCAGCGGTGCCGAGCTGAACCTCGACTGGGCCCGCGCCGCCGTCGAGCACCACGACCCGCTCCCCCAGGAGGCGATCCAACAGGTGTGGGACCGATGGGACTCGAGCACGCCGCGCCAGCAGGTCGACACCATGGTCACCGTCGACGAGGCCCACGTCGCCGCCCTCGAGGCCTACTCCGACGACGAGCTGGCCCAGGGCCACCTCTCGCTGTTCGGCGGGCACTTCGAGGTGCAGGGCAGCGATCTGGCCCGGTTCCGAATCGGCGAGCACGCCATCCACACGTGGGACGTCGAGGTCGCCCTCGACCCCGCAGCCCGGATCCAGCCCGGGGCCGTCGAGGTCATCACCGACGGCCTCGGCCAGGCCGTGCCCCGCCTCGGTGCCCATCAGGGCCGGCCGTGGTCGCTGGCCATCCGCACCACCGGGCCGGACCGCACCTTCGTGCTGCGCAGCACGGCGGACGGGGTCACGCTCGAGCCGGGCGAGGCCGCCGACGTGGACGGAACGCTCGAGCTGCCGGCCGAGCAGCTCGTGCGGCTCTGCTACCACCGCCTCCGGGATGGCGAGGAACTTCCGGTTCGTGATACTTCGCCCACGGCCGAGGAGGTTGTGGCCACGTTCCCACCCCACTGAACGGGAGGGTCCGCCTGCCGGATTGAGCGGTCTGTCCACGGGCAACGCGGCCGCGAACCCGGAACATGGTCGAGTGGTTGAGACCGAGGATCAGACCGAGCACCGTTGTGAAGCAGTCGAGGAGGCCGAGGGCGGCTACATCCTCGTGTGCACGTGCGGGTGGCGGTCGGCCGCCCATCCGTCGGCCGGCACCGTGGGCGAGCTCTGGGATCGCCACCGCGGCGTCACCGGCTGACCGGTCACCCGACCGGTGGGACCTTGTACACGAGCTGGCCGTCGGCAACGACCCGCCCTGACTCGGATCCAACCACTTCGGCGCTGCAGAACACCGTCGAGCGGCCCCGGGTGTCGATCCACCCCTCGGCGACCGCATCCTCCTCGAAGAGCGCACCCCGGAACCGGATGTTGAGGGTGACGGTGAGGAGCTTCGGCACCTCGTCGTAGACCCACGCCAGCGCCGGCACCACGCACGTGTCGATGAGCGAGGCGATGGCGCCGCCGTGCACGACCCCGCCCGGCTGGCGCAGCTCGGGCCGGTAGGGCAGCCGCATCCGGGCGTAGTCCTGGCGGGCATCCTCGACCACCAGCCCGAGCAGGCCGGGGAAGAGCGACGCGGTCCGCTCCCCGAACCCCCCGACCCAGCGGTCGAACTGGTCGGGGGGCAGGGGCTCGAAGTCATCGGCGCGCACGGCGCCCACGGTAGGGCGCTACCGCAGCTGGGCGAGCTGGAGCGTGATCGTGTCGCCCAGCACCGAGTCGCTGTCGAGGCTGTCCGGGTCGGACAGCGACGTCTGGCCCGACACCTCGACGGTGAACGTGCCGTACGTGACGCCGAGCTTGGTGAGGTCGACGAGCGCCGAGGACGTCCCGACCCCGTCGGCCTCGGTCGTGGTGGCCACGACCTTGCCGGTGGCGTCCTTCACCGTGACGACGTACTCGAAGCCGTTGACCCCGACCTGGTTGAGCGACGGGTGCGACAGCGTGACCTTGAGGTGGGTGATGCCCGACTTCACGGCCACGGTGTAGGTGTGGCTGTCGGAGCCGCCGACGGCGACGTGCGGGGCGTCGTAGGTCCACAGGTCGGACTGCGAGACGCTGAAGCCGGTGCTGCGGAGCACCCGCTGGTCGGCGGCGGCCTGGAGCCGGGCCAGGTCCTTGGCGAACGTGGCCGACCCCACCAGCTTCACGGCGGCGCCGAGGTCGACGTAGCCGTAGCCGACCTGCCAGAAGCCGAGCGGCTTCGGCGTGCCGGCCTCGCCGGCCGTGCCGACGACCGGTGTGGCCGTCACCTGCAGGGCCTGGCGCACCTGGTCGGGGGTCAGGCCGGGGTGGGCCTGGAGCAGCACGGCGGCGGCGCCGGCCACGTGGGGTGAAGCCATGCTCGTGCCCGAGGCCGTGGTGTTCTCCCCCGGGGCGCACGGGCCCACGAGCGTGCCGGCGCTGTCGCAGGTCGACGAGATGTCGACGCCGGGACCGGTCACGTCGGGGTGGACGACGCCGATGCGGTTGCCGGTGAACGTGGTGTGGCCGCCGGCGCCGATGCCGACCGGCTGGGAGTTGTCGTACTGGAAGCCGTTGGACGAGAAGTCGCCCCGCTCGTGCTTGATCGTGCCGGCCGCCACCGAGATGACCCAGGGCGACTGCGAGAACGGGTTGAGGCTGGCCTCGCCGTTGCCCGAGCCGGCGTTGCCGGCGGCGAACACGACGGTGACGCCCTGGTCGGCCACGGCCTTGGTGGCCACGGCGACCGGGTTGCGGGGGTCGTACTGCTGGTAGCTGTTGCCCCATGAGTTGTTGACCACGTCGATGCCCCACAGGTCGGGCTGGTCGAGCATGTGGTCGTAGGCCGACACGACGGCGGTGGTGAACAGCACCTCGCCGATCGAGTAGCACACGAGGCTGGCGTCGGGCGCCACGCCGAGGTGGCTCGGGTCGGTCGTGCCGTCGGCGGCGATGATGCCGGAGACGTGGGTGCCGTGGCCGGAGCCGATGTCGGTGTTCTGGTACGGACCGACCTCGTTGGCCACGACGATCGTGTTGCTCGAGTCGGGCGTGACGTTGGCGTACTCGGCGCCGATCAGCTTCACGTTGTGGACCACGTGGTCGGCCAGGTCGGGCTGGGTGGCGTCGCAGCCGGAGTCGACGACGCCGACGGTGACACCCTTGCCGGTGAAGCCGGCAGCCCGGGCCGCAGCACCGCCCATGGCGTCGGACGACTCGGTGTCCAAGTACTGGAGCCGGTCGTCCGGGTACACGTCGTCGGCCACGCCGGTGGTGACGGCCGAGCGGAGCGCGGCGACGGGGCCGCGCACGAGGGCGAGCGGCAGGTGCTTCATCGGCTGCACGGTGAGTCCGAGCCCGCGCAGCGCCGACGTGACCGCCGCGGTGGGCACCGCGTCGAAGGTGGCGATGCCGGTGGTCGAGCCGCCAGTCGTCGACCCACCTGCGGTGGCCACCAGGCGGGTGAGGCCGACGGGCGTGGGAGCGACGGGGAGGGTGGGGCTCGCCAGGGCGGTGGTGGCACCGCTGACGAGCAGGGCGGCGACGGCGGCAGCCGCCAGGCCTCGGGTCCTGGGCATCATGAACGGTCGTTCGCCAGGAACGGCGCGAAGTCCTCTGTTCGCGCGAGCCTGGCCGCTGATGCGAACCGCCGTGACCGACCTCCTCGGCATCGAGCTGCCGATCCTCGCCTTCTCCCACTGCCGGGACGTGGTGGCCGCCGTCTCCAAGGCCGGCGGCCTCGGCGTGCTCGGCGCCGTGGCCCACACGCCCGAGCAGCTCGAGATCGACCTGGCCTGGATCGAGGACCAGCTCGGTGACCGCCCCTACGGCGTCGACCTCATCGTGCCGGCCAAGTACGCCGGTGACGAGGGCGGCGGCTACAGCCTCGACG
>JAODBP010000337.1 GCA_025464025.1 Actinomycetes bacterium
CGGGCGTAGCGATCCGTCACGTCCGAAGCTAGAACTTGACGTTGCCCAGCAGCTGCAGCCACTCCATTCGCTTGGGCTGACCGACGCCGGCCTGGCCGAGCGCCGGGCCGAGCTTCTCGGCCATCCACGCCTCCTGCTGGCCGCGCGACTCCCACGCCTCGACGACGACGACCGTGCCGTCGCTCGCTCCACCCACGTGACTCAGGAGGCCCTTGGGCCAGTCGCCTGACCCGCTCGTCGCGTCAAGCCCGAGGATTCCGTTCACCTTTGCGTACAGCTTTGTGTCGCAGTCGACCTCGATGATGATCAGTTCAGCCATGACGCGGACAGTACGACCATGGGCGAGATGCTGTCGATGGTGTCGACGGCCTGACGCGACCCTGCCCGCCGATCTCCGTGCCGCGGGGTCATGAGCCCGACGCCGGCACGGCGGTCACCAGCTCCAGGAAGCGGTGGAGGAGCCGGGCGGTCGCGCCCCACACCGTGTCGCCCACGAGCTCGAAGAGGTGCATGACCCGCTCCTCGCCCCAGAGCTCGGATCGGTGGGCGCCGTCGACGAGCAGCTCACGAAGCGGCACCGACAGGATCGCCTCGACCTCGCCGGGGTTGGCCACGAGGTCGAGCGGCCGGCCGGCGAGCACACCGACGAAGGGCACCATCTCTGTCCCCCCGGTGATGGTGATGAAGTGGTCGAGCTCGCCGACGATCGTGACATCGGCCGGGTCGAGGCCGATCTCCTCCTGCGCCTCCCGCAGCGCGTTCTCATGCAGGGTCTCACCGGGGTCGCGACGGCCACCGGGAAAGGCGACGTCGCCGGCGTTGCGGCGGAGGTGGGCGGCCCGGCGGATCATGACGACCCACGCCTCGCCGGCCTCCTCGAACAGCGGCACGAGCACGGCGGCCTCGTCGACGGCCACCGCCTCCGACCAGGCGATCAACCCCGGCGGCGGGGCGGCGCCGAGCGCCCGGCGGACACGGTCGAGGTCGACGTGACGATCCTCCGCCGACAGCACCGACCACGGCGCAGGGTCGCCGGGCACGGCGTCGGGCGGGAAGGGGATCGTCTGGCGCGGCACTCGTTCAGGCGTCGGCTGCCGCCTGGGCCAAGGCCTCCAACAGCTCGCGCATGCCGGCCGTCTTCAGGTTCGCCATCACCCGGCCGGGGGGCTGATCGCCCTTCTCCCACTCCATCCACTGCGACAGGAGCTTCACGGGGTCGGGCGGCGGACGGTCGGGCATGAGGGCGAATCTACCGGCGACGGTGGCATGCGGCAGTTCCTGCCATCGACCGCGGGAGTCCCGCCAGCGCCGGACCGCTCCGGTCTCGGGCGACGTACCGTCCGCCCATGACGATCGTGCCGGACGACAAGGACTGGACCTGGGTGCTCGAGCGCCCGTGCCCGGAGTGCGGGTTCGAGCCGGCGACGGCCACGCCGCAGCAGGTCCCGACGCTCATCCGGCACAACGCGGACGAGTGGCAGGAGGTCTTGGCCCGACCCGACGTGCGGACCCGTCCCGACGACGCGACCTGGTCGCCCCTCGAGTACGCGTGCCACGTCCGCGACGTCTTCCGCCTCTACGACCACCGGCTGCACCGGATGCTCGACGAGGACGACCCCACCTACGCCAACTGGGACCAGGACGCCACGGCCGTCGAGGACCGCTACGGCGAGCAGGACCCGGGCACCGTGGCCGCCGAGCTGGCCGCCGCGGCCGAGCGGCTCGCGGCCAGCTTCGACGCCGTGGCTGGCGACCAGTGGCAGCGGACCGGCACCCGCAGCGACGGCGCCCGCTTCACCGTCGGCACCTTCTCGACCTACCTCGTGCACGACCCGATCCACCACGTCTGGGACGTCCGCCGATGAGTCGGGGCCCGGCGTAGCGTCTGCCGGGCATGAGGAAGCTGATCGTCACCGAGTTCGTCACGTTGGACGGCGTCATGGAGGCGCCCGGCGGCGAGCCGACCCACCCCCACACCGGCTGGGTCGAGCCCTACATCGCGGGCGACCCGTACGAGCGGAAGTTCCAGGAGGTGCTCGACTGCGAGTCGCACCTCCTCGGCCGGGTCACGTACGAGTCGTTCGTCGGCGCCTGGCCCACCCGCGAGGGCCCGATGGCCGACCGCATCAACTCGATGGCGAAGCACGTCGTCAGCACCACGATGACGACCGCCGAATGGAACAACACCGAGGTGCTCCCGAACCTCGACGCCGTGCGGGCGCTCAAAGACGGCGACGGCGGCGACATCCTCGTAGCTGGCAGCCACACCCTGGTGCACGCCCTGCTCCGCGAGGAGTTGGTCGACCAGCTCACCCTGATGGTCTTCCCGGTGACGATCGGTGGCGGCCTCCGCCTGTTCCCGGATTCGACCCAGAAGTGGACGTGGGCGCCGATCGAGACGGAGTCCTTCGACAACGGCGTGATCTTCACCAAGTACGCCAAGGCCTGAGACGCGGAACGACCCGGGCGCTGGGCCCGGGTCGTCCGTCGTTCCTGTGGTGCGGTGGGGCTAGAAGCCCATCCCGCCCATGCCACCCATGCCCCCGCCACCCATGGCG
>JAODBP010000342.1 GCA_025464025.1 Actinomycetes bacterium
GCTGGGTGCCTGGGCAGCTGGCTTGTCAGCCAGCTGCCGACGGCAGGAGCTGGCCCCCGGGCCAAGAACGCTCCCCCTTCGGGGGGCCAGCTCTGGGGCCAGCTCTGGGACCAGCTCGGGGGCCAGCTCGGGGACCAGCTCTGGGGCCAGCTCCGGGGCCAGCTCTGGGGCCAGCTCGGGGGCCAGCTCGGGGGCCAGCTCGGGGGCCAGCTCGGGGGCCAGCTCGGGGGCCAGCTCGGGGGCCAGCTCGGGGACCAGCTCGGGGACCAGCTCCGGGGCCAGCTCGGGGGCCAGCTCGGGGGCCAGCTCCGGGGCCAGCTCGGCCTGGAGCTGCAGGTCTGGTGGGACGCGTACTGGCTGGCGCTCTACGAGCGAGCACTCCACATCGCGGGACTGCCAGCCTCGGCCCGTCTGGCTGCCGTGTCGGCGGTGTCAGAGGGGTCGGGTTGGTGGTGGCCGATGCAGGGCGCCGTGGTACTCACCGACCGCCCGACCGTCCTTCTGCGGGACGATGAAGGACGTCTGCACTGCGAGACCGGGCCAGCCGTCGCGTACGCCGACGGCTACGACGGCCAGTTCTGGCATGGGACTCGGGTCCCGGCATGGGTGACCGGCGCGGATGGTGGGCCGACGCCTGAGCGGATCGCGAAAGAGACGAACGTCGAGGTGCGACGCTGCGCGATCGAGGCGTTCGGCTGGGACCGGTTCATCGGTGAGGCGGGCCTGGCGTTGGTGGCGTCCGACGAGTTCGGTGACCTGTACGACGTCCCCGAGCGACTGTGGGGGGACCCCGTGCGTGTGGTGTTGGTCACCAACGGCACACCTGAGCGTGATGGCACGGTTCGCCGCTATGGCTTGACGGCGCCCCGAGAGTGCGTGACACCTCTGGCCGGAGTCGCTTGGACGTACGGGCTGCCCGCTGAGGTCTACGCCACGATCGAGCGGCGGACGTGACCGGCGTGCACCCCCACCGCTGCGACGATTGCGGGATCGAGGAGCCGTGGCCCGACGCCGAGCATGACGCCTTCTGCGTGTGGAACGGCTTGTGCTTCCGGTGCGAGGTGGTCCACCGCAACCACTGCTCATGTCGAGGTTCGACGGACGAGGACGAGTGCTCGCTCCGGCCGGCTTGGGTGGGTCAGGCGTGACCGCCACCTTCACCATGCCGGCAGCGGCCGGGAAGGCCGCCGCCGCTCCCGACCTGTTCCACACGGTGTGCTGCCTCGATGAGGACGCCGCGTTCTGCGGGTCCGACGTCGCTGGCATGCCGTTCAGCGAAGACACCAACGAGATCCGGTGCGTCGTCTGCGAGGACGTCGAGCAGCACTGCGACGCCACCGGCGTCTGCCCCATCGACAACAGGAGGTGCCCGTCGTGACCCCGTCGACGATCTCGGTGTTCATCACCGACGAGATCCTTACCCTCGTCGCCCAGGACGTCGACGAGCTCGGCGCCGCTGACCTTCCGCTGCCGGACTGGTCGGTCGCGTTGGGCGGCAGCTTCGGGAGCGTCACCCGTGCCCTGTCGATGGCCGTGCAGACCGACGCCACCCAGGACCTGCGCACGGCCGCCGTCCGCCTCGCTGCCGACCTGGTGGCCATGGTCGAGCAGCTGGACCAGGACTCCGGCCGGGCGGCCGAGATCCTCGGCGGCGTCGAGGTGCCGGTCGTGCCGCTCGAGGCCGAGGGCGACTACGCCTCACCCCGGGAGGTTGAGCCGGTCCGGGCTGAGGACGAGCCGTTCGATGACACCGTGGTGCGCCACGTCGACTTCACCGGCGGCGGCCAGGTCACGGCGGTGCCATCGGATCCGGACGTCACCTACTGGAACGCCGACAGGTGGCGCACCCACCTCCGGGCCGTCGGCGTCCGGGTGTCCGACGCGATCCGGGCCGCTCAGGCCCTCGCCCGGACGCTCGACGAGAACGAGCCCGGCACGCTCGACGAGATCCGCAGTCCAGCGCTCTTCGTTGGCCTCCGGGGCTGGGTCGAGCAGCAGGCGGTCACGGCGTGACGGCCACCGTGGAGTTGTCGGTGAGCGAGGTCTGCGACCGGCTCGGCGTTGACGAGTTGTTCATTCGCCGTCTCGTGGATGGCGGGGTGGTGCAGCCGTCCGGTGGTGGGGGTGGCCAACGTGGCCAGCACCGCCGTTGGCACCTGGCGGACCTCGGTGTCCTCTCCGTGTGCCAGCAGCTCCATGCCGCCGGCGCCAGTCCGGAGTTGATGTGCCGGGCGGTCCGGTACCTGCACAACGTGGACAAGGTCCCGTTCGGGATGGTCCTGGTGGTCGGTGTCGGCTACGGGCCCCGGCTCCTGGGGGATCACGGTCTCCTCCACCTCGTGCAGTCGGCCAAGGAAGCGGTGCTCGTGGTGTCCCTCCACGGCGAGATCCGCCGGTGGCTGAACCAGCGTCCTGAGACGGTCGAGTGGTGACGGTCACGATGGCGGACGTCCCCGCCGGCCTAGTGCTCGTGCCCCGTCGCATCGAGGGTGTCACGAAGCAGGTGTGGGACATCACGCATCGGGCGTCGATGGTGCCCGTGGTGAAGGACTGCCTGACCCGCAACGACGCCGTGGTGGTCTCCCAGTCCCTGGGCGGGGTCGACTGGGAGCGGGACGCCGACGCGATCAAGGTCGACCCGCTGGCCAAGGCCGTGTACCTGGCCGTGCAGGCCGAAGTGTGGGCCGAAGAGCACCGGCAGGGCCGCAAGTGAGCGCCTTCGATCCACGCACCGTGCTCCAGGGCCTGGACGAGCCGTGTCCGACCTGCACCCGCCCGCTCGGTGACCACACGATGCGCCAGTGGTCGGCGTGCACGACCGAGCTCGGCCACCACGACCCTCACCATGAGGTGTCCGAGCCGGAAGGTCAGGCGCTGCTCCTGGCGTTCCAGGGTCGGCAGATCCCGATGGCGGACCACGTGTCTGTCGTGTCGGCCGCGAGTGAGGTCCGGCCGCTCGGGATGAAGCCGCTCTACATGCCGACGATCATCTTCGAGTTCGCTTCGTCTGCCGGGAACCCTCTGGTTCCCGAGTCGGTCACGAGGGTGGCTTACCTCGGCACCGCCGAAGGCGTCCGCGCGATGGGCCGGCTCGTGCGGGACAGCTCGAACGCGGCGGCGAGCAAGGCCGAAGCACGCCACCGAGGCCACCGATGAGCGCCGTGCGTTGCGTCGGGCTCGACACCTCGCTGACCGCGACCGGTGTCGTGGCCGCCGACGGGAAGCCGATCACGATCAAGCCGAGGACGTCCGGGATGCCGAGCCGGCTCGATGAGCTCGTGAACGGCACGATCCATCACCTCCGCCCGTGTGGTGCTGATGTGGCGGCCGTCGAGGGCCTGAACCCGCACGGGATCCAGGGCATGACGATGGCGAAGCTGGGCGCCGCCAGGGAGATCCTGTGCTGGGCGATGTGGCGTGACGGGATCGTCGTCGTCGACATCCCGCCGTCGAACCTCAAGCTGTACGCCACCGGCAAGGGCAACGCCCCCAAGGAAGAGGTGTGGGACGCCGCCGTGGCGGCCAGCCCGGCCGGCCTCGAGCCTCGGACGAACGACGAGGGCGACGCCTTCTGGCTCCGCCAGATTGCGCTGGCGAACTACGCGCCGCTCCACCCGGACCTCGTCGAGATGCCGGACGACCACCGTCGGGCGCTCGTCGTTCTGCACTGGCCGAAGCTGCCCGAGCACTTGGCGGTGACGTCGTGATCAGCCGCTGGTTCGTGGTCGGCCTCGTCATCGCGATCCTCATCGTGGTCGGGATGCTGGCCGTCACCCTGAACGAGAAGAGCCTCGACGGGCCGCCGCCCGACACGGTGGTCGACGTCGTGGCAGTGGCGCCGACCCGAGGGCTTCGTGAGGAACCGTCGGTCACGGTCCCTACAACGTCGACGTCAACGACCGTGGCCACCGCCAGGTCGGCACCGAACCTCGGCGTCGTCCCGCTCTCGACCTGGGACGCGCTCGCCCGCTGCGAGAGCGGCGGCAACTGGGCGGACACCCGAGGCGGCTACGAGGGCGGCGTCCACTTCATGCACGACACCTGGGTTCGTGCCGGCGGCCGTCGGTTCGCTGAGCACGCCTATCTCGCCACCCGACTCCAGCAGATCGAGATCGCCGCCTCCTGGTTGCGTCGGACCTCCTGGCGGCAGTGGCCGTCCTGTTCGCTCCAGCTGGGGCTCCGCTGATGATCTTGCTCGTCGTCTACCTGTTCGGCCTGGTGGCCGTTGTAGTGCTGCTCGCATACGCGCTCCGGTGCCGTCTCCAGGCGGAGGAGTTCGAGGCGGTCGCTGAGCATCACGAGTTGATGGCGGCGTTGGCTCCGGAGGCTGGTCGTGGATGACCCGAGCAGTCCTGCGAACCAGCAGCAGAAGGGCGAGTACAGCGTGCCGACAGAGGAGACCCGATGAGCGTCCGCAAGCGCATCACCGTCACGCTCGACCTCGGCCTGGTCGGCCAACTCGACGAGGCGGCGAGCGAGGTCGGCGTCAGCCGCAACGCCTACATCGAGCGGCTGATCCAGGACGGTGATTGGTCACGTGTGACCGAGGACTTCGAGGCCGAGCGTGGCTGACGACCAAGTCCAGGGGAGCGCCCCGTGCCCCGACGTGAAGGACATGCCGTTCACCGAGGCCGGTGGTCTCGTGACGTTCTCTTGCCCGTGCGGCTGGCAGAGCGATGCGCTCATGAGGTGGAAGGCCGAGAACCAGGCCATCACCCACGTTGTGAACGGCCGGTACGCCCATCAGATGCGGAGGTCGGCCCGATGACCGAAGCACCCAGGACCGCCCCGACCTGCACTCCCTACCAGCGGTGCCCGCTGCTCGACAACGGCGCCTACCACGGGTTCTGCACCCACCACGACGGTGAGCGGACCTGCGGCTGCAACGGGCGGCAGGCGCCCCAGCAGCACGCCCCGCTGGACGTCCTCAAGCACCGAGCGCTCGACGCCGCCGTCGGTGCTGTCGTGGACTTCTACAACGGTGTGATCGAGGAGAAGGACGCCGAGATCGCTGCGCTCCAGGCGGACGGCGAACGCCTCGCTGCCCTACTGAGGGAGGCCCGACGTGGGCGTTCCTGAGACCCCTTCGCAGTCCGCCCCGAGGTTCTCGGCGGACATGCCGGTCGGGACGAAGGTCCGGCACAGGGAGAGCGGTGAAGTGGTGACCCTCGTCCGCCGGAAGGAGATGGGCGACCTCCGGGTCCTCTACCGCTTCCATCCTGGCTGGTGGTGCGGGGGCGGCGGTGGCTTGGCCGACTTCGTGATCGACGCCGAGAGAAGTGACTGGGAGGTGCTCGATGGCAACACCTGACCCGTCGAGGACCGCCGCGTCCTCCTCAGCGACGTTGGCCTTCCTCGCCGCCCTCATGGTCACTACCTCCGACCAGGTGCCCTACAGCCTCGCCGACATCATCAACCGGCCCGCATGGACGGCCCAGGCCGCGTGCCGAGGCCGTTCCGACATCGACTGGCAGCGCCCCGACCCGGAACCCGCGGCGCTGGACATCTGCCGGACGTGCCCAGTGATCAAGCCCTGCACCCTCCACGCATACCAACGCCGCGAGATCGGCACCTGGGGCGGCATGTCCGACCGGGCCCGCCTCGGCCGGAGCCACGCCTCCGTCAGCCCGAAGTCCCGCCCGTGACCGCGCTCATCGAGCGGGTCGGCTTCGAGGTCGACGCCATCGACGTGTTCTGCGGCTTCGGTGGTTCCTCCCAGGGAATCCACGCCGCCGGGGCCACGGTCATAGCGGCGGCGAACCACAGCGCCTTGGCCATCGAGTGCCACGCCGCGAACTTCCCGGAGACGGAGCACTGGCAGGCCGACATGGTCGACGTCGCGAACCCGATGGTGCTCGACCGCAAGGGCAAGAAGGTCACCGGCCGCTACCTGGACCCGGCTGACTTGCCCCGTGCCCGGTTCGCCTGGTTCTCCCCGGCGTGCACCCACCACAGCCCGGCCAACGCGAAGAAGATCTTCGAGTCGGGCCTCCAGCAGGCGATGTTCGACGACGAGGAGTGGGACGAGCAGGCGTTTGTCAACAGCGAGCGATCGCGGGTGACGATGTCGTGCGTCCTCCGGTACGCCAGGGCCAACCTGCCGGAGATCGTTGCCGTCGAGAACGTCGTCGAGGTCACGAAGTGGGGGCCGAACCGCGACGGCTCCACCTTCCGGGAGTGGAGCGGCGAGTTCGAGAAGCTCGGCTACCGCCTCCAGCACCTGTTCCTCAACTCGATGTTCTTCCCGCCGTGCCCGCAGTCGCGCGACCGCTACTACTGCGTCGCCACCCGGTCTCGGAACACCCAGCCGGCCCTCGACTACCAGCCGCCCGCCTACTGCGTGAGCGACCGGTGCGGCGGCCGGATGGTCGACGCCGTGCAGACGTTCAAGCGGCCGACCAAGGCGTGGCCGCTACAGCGGTGGGGGAAGTACCTCGACCAGTACACCTACCGGTGCCCGGACTGTGCCCAGCAGGTGCACCCGGCGTCGTGGATGGCGCTCTCCGCCATCGACCTGTCGAACCTCGGCGAGACGCTGGGGGAGCGACGGGAGCGCGGCAAGGACGTCGCCGTCTCCACCCGGGAACGCACCCGCCGCGCCTACTCGAAGTTCTGGCACACGCCGCCCGTGCTCCTCCCTCCCGCCCTCGCCGCCCAGGCGGTCACCCTCCACACCGCCCACACCGCGACCGTCTCGACCGGGAACCAGGGCTCGGCGGCGACGTACGACGGCAACCGCTCCCGCTCCGCCGCCGAGCAGCTCGCCACCCTCGCCCAGCGCAACGACCAGGCCATGGCCGTCATCCCGATGGTGGTAAAGGAGAACGGCTCGATCGAGGAGGCCGGCTACCGAGGCCACCACGCCGCCGGACCGCTCGGAGCGATCACCACCCAGACAGCCCAGCGCCTCGCGTTCGGCGGGGTTGCCCCCCTTCGATCAGGCGTGGGACCGACCGGACTCGCGGAGCACGTGGCATCGCTCGTTGGCCGTAGCCAGCACGCGCTTTGCCTCGTCGTCCCGAACCGAACCCACAACGTCGCCCAGCACGCCGCCGACCATGTCGGCCCCGTGATGACGTCCGCCACCCAGATCGTGGTGATGGCCGCCGCCGGCAACACCTACGAGGCGACCGGCTACACCCGGGCACGGCAGGGCGGCGACCAGATGTTCACCCTGTCGACCACCTTGGAGCACGGCACGGCGTTCCTGCCGGTCCTCCGTGGCGACCACGACCAGCAGCGTCACGCCGGCGAGCCCCTCGACACGATCTCGGCCGGCGGCGGCAAGGGCGGGCACCACCACATGCTGGCCACGGCCATGTTCTCGGCGTTCAACGGCGGGCCGGGCGACACCGCATGGCACGGACTGGACGAGCCGCTCAACACCGTCGTCGGATCGAAGGCCAGCAACATCGGACTGGTCCTCCTGCCGTGGGTCGATCAGTGGCGGTCCAACCCGGCGCTCCTCACCGAGCAGCTCGCCACCGTCACCACCCACATGCGGATGTCGCTGGCGTCGGCGCCGCCGTACGAGGGCGAGATCACCGACGACATGCTCGACCTCGTCCACTTCCGGATGCTCGAGCCCGACCCCGAACTCCGCCGGGCCATGGCGTTCGGCGACGACTACGTCCTCCTCGGCAACAAGGGCCAGATGACCGCCGGGCTCGGGAACGCCGTCACGCCGCCGGTGTCCACATGGATCGTCGAGCAGTGCCTAGCCACCCTGCGAGGAGACCAGTGACCATCACGAAGGCCGAACGTGCCGAGCTGCGTTCCATCGTCCGCCAGCAGTTCAAGGTGCTCCGTCACGAGGTCGAGCAGCGCGGCGTCGAGCTGCTCGGTGATGTCGAGCAGGAGATCGCGGCGAAGTACCGGGAGGAGGACGAGGCGTGGGGGCGGGCGACGTTCGTAGCGAACGAGGCGTTGCTGGAGGCGAACCGGAAGGTCAACGACGTGTTCCGGGAGTTGCTCGGCGACGCCCACCACGAGCGAGCGTACGTCGACGCCCGACCTCCCCAGCAGCCTGTCCGTCACCGCCAGCAACTTCGCCACGAGGCGAAGACCCGGCTCGACGCCCGGGTCAGAGCCGCCCTGCTCCAGCTCGACCGGCAGGAAGCCGACCTCCTCCGCAACCTCGCGATGGGCGCGATCGAGTCCGAGGCGGCCCGGGCGTTCCTGACGTCGATCCCGTCCGTCGGCGAGCTCGTCCCGGCCGCCCGTCTCGCCGAACTCGAGGCGGCGCTGGGTGGCGAGGACCTGGATGGCTGATGATGACCTCGCGCTCATCCCGCTCGACCTTCCCACCGAGGTGGAGCAGGCGATCCGCCGGCACGAACGCCGCCGCATCGCTGCGCTTCTCGATGGAGATCTCCGTCGGTGCGCGCACGCCATGCAGGCGGTCCTCGCCGACCCGCCGATCGACCGGGACCGGCGTCAGCAGATGGCCCGGATGTTCACCACACCTCAGCGCCGGTTCCTCAAGGCGTTGCTCGACGGCGACATGCAGCGCATGGCGCTCCTGCTCGCCGTCCTCATTGAACCGATCGACCCCGGGGAGACCGGCTGATGGGCGCCACGACGATCGAGTGGACGAACGCCACTTGGAACCCGCTGGTCGGGTGCAGCATCGCGAGCGCTGGTTGCGCCCGGTGTTACGCGGCACGGCAGGCCGCCGGCCGTCTCCGGAACCTGGCCGCCTACAAGGGGCTGGCCATCCGCCGTGCTGGTGAGCCGGCTGAGTTCACCGGCGAGGTCCGGATCCTGCCGGAGCGGCTCACGCAGCCGTTGCGGTGGCGGGCACCTCGGATGGTGTTCGTCAACAGCATGTCGGACCTCTTCCATCCGGGTGTCCCGACCGCCTACATCGCCCAGGTGTACGCGGCGATGGCGGTGGCCAACGCCCACACGTTCCAGGTCCTGACGAAGCGACCGAAGCGACGGCGGCTATTGCTCGCCTCCTCGACGTTCCAGACGATGGTGGCCACGGCCGCGACGGTCCTCCTGGGGCAGCGCACGGGATGGCCGGGGTGCGCCGGGGTGGACTCCTGGATCCTGCTCGATGAGCTCACCGACGAGCGGATGTGGCTGCCGCCGTGGCCGTTGCCGAACGTGTGGGAGGGCGTGTCGGTCGAGGACCAGGCGAACACGTGGCGGCTCAACGATCTGGCCCTGACCAACGCTGCGGTCCGGTGGGTGTCGGGCGAACCGTTGCTCGGCAGCCTCGACTTGGAGCCGTGGCTGCGATGGCCGTTCTACGAGCCGGCGGCCGGCCGGTTGGACTGGGTGGTGGTCGGCGGGGAGAGCGGTGACGACAAGGGTGTCAGGCCGATGCACCCCGCCTGGGTGCGGAGCATCCGGGACCAGTGCGCGGAGCACGGGGTGCCCTTCCTCTTCAAGCAGTGGGGGGAGTGGGGCCATCCGGCTGGACCGGGTGACCCTGCGCTGACGATCGACGGCCGGCTGTTGGAATGGGGCACCCGGCTGGGTCCGGACCACATGATGCGGCCGACGTTCGTGCGTCGGATGGGGAAGAAGGCGGCCGGCCGGGTCCTCGATGGCGTCACCCACGACGGCTTCCCGGAGGCTCGACGGTGAGCCGCCGCTTCGACTTCGAGGTCGCCCCGTCGAACCTGTGCCGGCCTCACCTCATGCTGGCCGACCCCTGCGACGGGGAGATCTGGGTGGGCCTGTACTTCGGTCTCGACGGCTGCGACCCAGCGTTCCGTGTCGACGTGCTCTTGTCCGGGCTCCTCTCCCGCCCGTTCATTGCACTGGCGAACCGTCGATGGGATCGAGCCGTGGCCCGTCAGAAGGCGTCCCGGTCGTGAGCGAGCATCTCGACAAGGCACTGGCGGCCATCGACGCCGCGCGGGATCTCGACCCGAACCAGGACGTCGAGTACATCGACCTCCTGAGCATCGCCCGCCTCCAGGCCGAGGTCGCTCAGGCCGCAGCTCTCGAACGGATCGCAGACACCCTCGACGAGTTCATTGGGGAGGAAGGGATCCTCGATCTGATTGCCCAAAGAGTCGAGGACATCTCCACGATCATGTGGGACCCAGCGGCGGCCGAATCGTGACCCGTCTGACCCAGTCCGAGGCTGAGCAGTGGGCCGCTGTCGCCGCCTACGAGAAGACCAACGACCTCGTCCCCGGCACCGCCTTCCATGGCAGCAGCGACCCCGAGGGCGGCCAAAGCTTCGAGGGTCGGGCTCGCATGGCCCAGGCCCGCCATCACGCAGACCAGCCCCTCGACATGATCGACCGCCAGGCACTCGAGCGGTTCCCCGACCACATCCCGATGACCACCGAGGTGCCTTCGTGACCCGCCTGACCATCGATGCCGCCACGGCGCACCAGCAGCTCGTCTGCGTGCTTGTGGCTGACACGCTCCGAGCCCACGGGTTCGACGCCACCCCGACCGAGTCGACCGTCGAGGTGACCCTCACCGACAACACCGTGACCCTGACGTTCGCCCAGCTCGACCTTCTCGCAGCGCTGGCTGTCCAGCTCCAGGACCAGTCCGACGGTGAGATCCCGGCGGGCCGGGCGTTCGCTTCGCAGATCCACATGGTGGCGAACCTCCTGACCGAGATCGACGCCGATCGATGCCACGCCCTCGCCGGCGGTGACCGGTGATCGGCTGGGTGGACACGGAGACCACCGGGCTGGAGGTCCGGGACGTCCCGCTCGAGGCGGCGATCGTGATCACCGACGACGACCTCGTCGAGCTCGACGCCGTCGAGATCCTCATGCTCCCGGACGTTCCCCGTGAGGCTCGTTGGGACTGGTTGGAGCGGGTCCGGTCCCAGCCGGAGGTGCTGGCCATGCACACGAAGTCGGGGCTGATCACCGCCCTGCTTGACCCATGCACGGACAAGGTCACGTCGACATCGTTCGCGAACATGCACCTCGACTCCTGGCTCGGCTCCGCCCACGGCGGGCAGACGATCATCGAGCCGGGACAGCTGGTCCTTGCCGGCGCCAGTGTCGGCTTCGACCGCAAGCAGTTCGAGCGGCACCTCCCCAACGCCGCCCGCTGGTTCCACTACCGGCAGATCGACGTGTCGTCGATCAAGGAGCTGGCGAAGCGGTGGGCGCCGGACCTGGCCGGCGATTTGCGGTCGGAGGATCGGCCGCACCGGGCGATGGCCGATGTGCGGGACACGATCGACTTGTTGCGCCGCTACCGGGCTGCCGGGTTCGTCGGCGCACCGACGGCCAACGATCCTGATGCCGACGACGAACTGGGCCTGGTTCGTCGCGACCCCGGCCTCATCCGGCTGATCAGCGGGAAGCTCGTCAACCCACTGCACCTCCACGTCGACGACGTCGACATCAACGACATCGCCCACGCCCTGGCCCGGCAGTGCCGCTACAACGGCCACGTCGGCGGCTTCCTCTCGGTCGCCCGGCACTCGATCTGGGTGGCCGAGCACCTCCTGGTCGGCGGGCACCCAGATCACGCTCTGGTCGGACTGCTGCACGATGCCGCCGAGGCGTACCTGGGTGACATGGTCCGTCCGCTCAAGTACGGCGCAGTCGGCCGGGAGTACCTCGTCGTCGAGGCCAAGGTCGAGGCGGTGGTCGCCGACCGGTTCGGGCTGCCGTGGCCGATGCCTGACCTGGTGAGCGAGGCCGACAACTTCATCCTCACCCACGTCGAGAAGCCGTCCGCCCGGTCGGCGTGGTTCAGCACCCCCGACGAGGACGCCGCCGACTTCCTCGCCCTCTTCCATCGGCTCAGCGCCACCTCGCCGGCCGGGCACGCCGATGCCTGAGCTTCGGACCCCTGAGGGTCTGGCCAGCCGCCGTGACCGGTGGGCTGCCCGTGAACGGTGCCGGCGGGCGATCGCCGCAGCGCACCCGGAGACGTTCCGGCCGGCGCTCGACAAGGCCATGGAGGAAGCGGGCTGGCCGCTCACCCAGTCGTCCGCGTATCGGAGGGCCCACGCGACCGCGACCCGGGCCACCGTCGAAGCACACCGCGAGGAGTTCGAGACGCTCATGGCCAACCCGCCCGAACCCCAGGAACGTCCGGCACGAGCTACACGGACAGCACCCGACGGCGTGTACGTCCGGGTCGGCGAGGAGGCGTTGGTCAGGCTCCGGGCCGAGGCCGAACGTCGTGACGTCACCGTGGCATGGCTCGTCCGCCGGGCCGTCGAGCGGAAGCTTCCCGAGTGGGAGGCCCAGGCTCTGTGAACCCGACCCCGATCCCTGACGACGAGATCTTCGAGGACCATCGGCGGGTCGTGATCGGCCCACCCGCCGGGCATGACCCGACCGGCGACATCCGCTCGATCGAGGCGCTCATCGCAGACACGCCCGGCATGGGCAAGTGCTTCCGCACCCGGTGGGTTCCCGACGCCAGGGAGATCGAACGCCTCGCCGCTGGTGAGCCGATCTGGGTGACCCAGTGGGCGCCGCAGATGGTCGTGTTCGACGTCGCCATGACCGAGGAGGCGTAGAGATGGCCTCCCTGCACATCTCGCCCACCCTCGACCTGCCCGACGACTTCGCCACCGAGAGCATCGGGATCGTCGGCATCCGCGGCTCCGGGAAGTCGAACACCGGTGTCGTGCTTGCCGAGGAGATGTGGGACGCCCAGATCCCCTGGGTGGCGATCGACCCGAAGGGCGACTGGCACGGCATCCGATCCAGCGCCGACGGCCAGGGCCCCGGCCTCGAAGTCGTCGTCTTCGGCGGTCTCCACGGCGACCTCCCGCTCGAGCACACTGCCGGCGCCCTCGTCGCCGACCTCCTCGTCGACCACAACCTCACCGCCGTGCTCGACGTCTCCCGGTTCTCCGGGGCGCAGCTGTCCCGGTTCCTCGTCGACTTCTGCCACCGGCTGTTCTGGCGCCACCAGGAGGAGCCCCACGTGCGCCACGTGTTCCTGGAGGAGGCGCACCGGTACATCCCGCAGCAGGTCACCTCGGCCACGGCGGCGATGAAGGAGGCGTGCGCGAAGATCCCGCTCGAAGGCCGAGCGTTCGGGCTCGGGTCATCGACGATGACGCAGCGGCCGGCTCGGCTCCACAAGGACGTGACCACCCAGTTCGGGACCGTGGTCGCGATGCGGGTCATGGCGAAGCAGGACCGTGACGCTCTCGGCGGCTGGTTCCTGGAGCAGGAGGTCGGCGTCGAGGCGCTGGCCACCCTGTCGACGCTCAAGCCGGGGGAGGGGTGGGTCCTCTCGCCGCTCGTCCCGTTGTTCGAGCGGGTGTTCTTCCGGCAGCGCCGGACGTTCGACTCGGGTGCCACCCCGAAGGTCGGTCAGGCCCGCCGGAAGCCGGCCACCGTGGCCGACGTCGACCTCGCTGCGATCGGTGCGGCGATGGCGGACACGATCGAGAAGGCGAAGGCCGACGACCCGAAGGAGCTGCGCAAGCAACTGGCCGAGCGGGACCGCATGATCGGCGACCTCGAACGGCAACTGGCCGAACGGCCCGACGTCGAGCCCGAAGTCATCACGGTCGACGTTGCTGTGCTCGGGGAGGCTGGGCTCAGGGCCATCAGCCTCCTCGTCGAGCACCTCGATCGGTGCACGAAGGCGACGGGCTCGGCCGTCGACGGGATCATCGGCGCGCTGGGAAGGATCGAGGCTGGTGAGCAACCTGGTCGGCAAGACGTACCTGGAGCACGGGCAACTGGTGACGGTGCTCGTGCAGTGGCGGACCGGGACCGGACCGGGCGGGCCTCGCAACGTGCTGATCCGCCGCTCCGACGGGACGCTGATCGTCCGACCGTTCCGAGGCCTGCGCCGACCACCAGCACCACGGACCTGCCCGCCGGGGAAGCCAAGATCCTCACGGCCATCGCCCAGTACCCGGACGGCGTCACCAGAGAGCAACTGAGCGTCCTCACCGGCTACAAGAAGTCGTCGCGGGACACCTACCTGCAACGGCTCCGCACCCGCGGGTTCATCGAGACCGGCTCAACGATCCGGGCCACCGACGAAGGACGGGACGCCCTCGGCGACGAGTTCGAACCGCTTCCCACGGGCGAGGCCCTCCAGGAGCACTGGCTGGCCACCCTCCCCGAAGGTGAACGCCGGATCCTCGTCGAGCTACTGGGCGCCTACCCGGCCGGCGTGTCGCGCGACGACCTGTCCGACGCCACGGGCTACAAGAAGTCCAGCCGCGACACCTACCTCCAGCGGATGCGGTCCCGGCAGCTGGTGACGACCGACGGTGACCCCCGGGCCGCTGACGTCCTGTTCGAGGAGGCCCGTCGTGGATGACGCGAGCAGGTCCCCCCAGAAGGGCGGCTACCCCACGGACCTCGCCAACATGCTGGCGAACGCCATGACGATCTGGGACGAGGCCGAGGGACTCGATCCTGGCGCCGTGCCCGACGATCCCAGCCTGGCCGAGGCGATCGAGAACGACTGGTCGCTGGCCGAGTTCCTCGCGCTCCATATCAGCCGCCGCCCCGTCTCCGAGCGCATGGTGGCGATGGGGATGGTCGAGGCGCCAGGGCACTGGGTCGAGACGCCGAGATCGGTGCACGCCCGCTGCTGGCGTGAGCCCATCGCCGTGCTCATAACGGGGAGCGACCGTGGCTGAGCCCGAAGCACGCCCTACCGCCCCGCACGTCGAGCTGTGTTCGGCGGACGACTGTCCCTGCTTTCTTAGCGGCGAAGAGTCCGCACGCCGGGAGGTAGCTGAAAGCGCCGTGGAGGCGGTGGTCGCCGCCCGCCAATTCGTCGCCGCCCTCGGTCCCGAGGTCCCCGCTGACGGGCCGGCTGGGAGCCGAGTGCAGGACCTCATGGACAACCTCGCCGCCTCCGTCGAGGAGGCCCGGGCGGCGAGGGCCCGGGCCCGCTTCGGCCAGTGCGACTCGACATGCACGGTCGACTGCGGCCACTGCAAGGGCGAGGGACCGACCGCCGGGCCAGAGTTCGAGAGCCTGAACGCTGGCCCGGCGATCTTCCTGACCGACGCCAACGGCACGATCTACCGCCTCCAGCACGCTGGAGTCTGGGACCCGCCCGAGGGCGACGACCGGTCCGGCTGCTACTTCGAGGACGACCATCTGCCGGTCGGAGCGGTCTCGCTCTACCGGGTCGACGTGGCCAAGGACACCCACGCATGACCGAACGCCTGCCCGGCATGGAGAACCTCGTCACCCCCGGCCGCTTCGCCACCATCAGCCCCTGCGGCCGCTACCGCTACGACCTCGGCCGCCACTGGGGCCCCGGACCCAGCCGGGCGCTCTGGTGCATGCTCAACCCCTCCACCGCCGACGACACACTCGACGACCAGACCGTCGGGCGGGTCACCAGCTACACCAAACGCGAAGGCCTCGACGGGTTCGTCATCGTCAACCTCTTCGCCTGGCGATCCCCCAACCCGCACGAGCTCGCCGCCGTCGACGACCCCGTCGGCCCCGACAACCCGGCCACCATCCAACAGTGGCTCGCCTCGGCCACCGTCGACCTCGTCATCGTCGCCTGGGGCGCCGGCGTCCACCACGCCCGCCAGGCCCGACTCCCGGTGCTGCTCTGGGCCGCCGCGGCCGGCCACCAGGTGCACTGCCTCGGCCGCACGGCCGCTGGCGAGCCCCGCCACCCCAGCCGACTCTCCGAGAAGACCCCGCTCGAGGTGTACCCGTGAGGCGCCTAATCGCCGGGTTGGTGGCCGCCTGGCCGTTCGGCTGGGGATTCGGCTGGTTCCGCCGATGACCTACACCGACTTCCTGGCGGCCAAGCGGCCCGAGGTTCAAGACCTGGGCGAACCGATCGAGGCCGGCGCCATCCACCCGATCCTCAAGCCGCACCAGCGGGCGATCGTCGAGTGGGCTGTACGTGGTGGCCGGCGGGCGATCTTCGCCGCCTTCGGGCTCGGGAAGTCCGTGATGCAGCTGGAGACCTGCCGGCTGGCCACCCCGTCCGATGAGCGGGCGCTGATCGTCTGCCCGCTCGGTGTCCGAGCCGAGTTCGTCCATGACGCTGCCATGCTCGGGATCGACGTCACGTTCGTGCGCCGCACCGACCAGGTCGCCGGGCCCGGGATCTACCTCAGCAACTACGAGTCGGTGCGCGACGGCAAGCTCGACGTCGACCTGTTCACCACGGTGTCGCTCGACGAGGCGGCCGTGCTCCGCTCCTACGGCTCGAAGACCTTCATCACGTTCCTGACGCTGTTCGACCAGGTGCGCTACCGGTTCGTGGCCACGGCCACCCCGTCACCGAACCGGTACAAGGAGCTGATCCACTACGCCGGCTTCCTGGGCGTGATGGACACCGGCCAGGCCCTCACCAGGTTCTTCCAGCGGGACTCCACGAAGGCCAACAACCTCACCCTGTACCCGCACAAGGAGCGCGAGTTCTGGCTGTGGGTGTCGTCGTGGGCGGTGTTCCTCCAGTCTCCAGCGGACCTCGGCTACGACTCCACCGGCTACGACCTCCCGAAGCTGGAGATCCTGTACCACGAGGTCGAGGTCGACCAGCTGGCCAACGTCACCGTCGACCGCCAGAGCGGCCAGTCGCAGATGTTCCACGGCGGTGTGCTCGGCGTGTCCGACGCCGCCCGGGAGAAGCGCTCCAGCCTCGATGACCGGGTGGCCGAGATGATGGCCATCGTCGAGAAGGTGAAGCCCACGGTTAAGGACCAGGTCGTGATCTGGTGCGACCTGAACGATGAGCAGCGAGCCATCGAACGGGCGCTCGACGATGCCGGCATCAGCTACTCGTCGGTGTTCGGGTCGCTCGACATCGACGAGACCGAACGGCGCATCGCGTCATGGAAGGCACGGGAGACGGTCGCGCTGATCGGGAAGCCGGTGATGCTCGGCCAGGGCCTCAACCTCCAGCAGTGCCGACGGGCGATCCTCGTCGGGCTCACCTACAAGTTCAACGAGGTCATCCAGGCGATCCATCGCATCTATCGGTTCGGCCAGAAGCGCAAGTGCTGGACCCACATCATCCACGCCGACACCGAGAGGTCGGTCGTGGCGACGATCAACGTGAAGTGGCGACGTCATGAAGACATGGTCCGGATCATGAGCAACCTCATCCGCGAGCACGGCCTGAACCAGATCGGGGTGAACGAAGCACTGCTCCGCTCGATGGGTGTCGAGCGGGTCGAGGTGTCGGGCGAAGGGTGGGTGGTCGCGAACAACGACTGCGTGCTGGAGACCGAGGGCATGGCCGACGACTCGGTCGCCATGGTCCTCACGTCGATCCCGTTCTCGAACCACTACGAGTACACGCCCTCGTACAACGACTTCGGCCACACCGACGACAACGAGCACTTCTGGGCGCAGATGGACTTCCTCACCCCGCAGCTGCTCCGTGTCCTCGAGCCGGGCCGGATCTACGCCTGCCACGTCAAGGACCGGATCCTGTTCGGGAACACCACCGGCGCCGGCTCGTCGACGGTGTCGCCCTTCCACGCCGAAGCCCTCCTGCACGGCATCAAGCACGGGTTCGACTTCATGGGGATGATCACCGTCGTCACCGACGTCGTCCGGGAGAACAACCAGAGCTACCGGCTCGGCTGGTCCGAGAACGCGAAGGACAGCACGAAGATGGGGGTCGGGTCCCCGGAGTACATCCTGCTGTTCCGCAAGCCGCAGACCGACCGGTCGAAGGGCTACGCCGACACGCCGGTCACCAAGGACAAGGGCGTCTACACCCGGTCCCGTTGGCAGGTCGACGCCCACGCCTTCTGGCGGTCCAACGGGAACCGGGCGCTCACCCCCGACGAGTGGACCGGGCTCGGCCCCGCCGACGCCCACCGGCTCTTCAAGGACGTGACCACCCAGCAGATCTACGACTTCGAGGCCCACATCCAGATCGGCGAAGCGTTCGACGAGCTCGGCCGGCTCCCCGCCACGTTCATGATGCTCACCCCCGCCTCCTGGCACCCCGACGTCTGGACCGACATCACCCGCATGCTCACCCTCAACGGCGAGCAGTCCCGCAAGGCCCAGGCCCTGCACGTCTGCCCACTCCAGTTCGACATCGTCGACCGCCTCATCGAGCGCTACTCCAACCAGGGCGAGCTGATCTTCGACCCGTTCGGCGGGCTCTTCACCGTCCCCTACCGGGCGCTGCACCTCGGCCGCCAGGGCCGAGCCGTCGAGCTGAACGCCTCCTACTTCCTCGACGGCGTGAAGTACCTCCAGACCATGGAACGCAAGGTCGGGATGCCCACCCTGTTCAACCTCGAGGACCTCGACGAGGACGGCGTTGCCTGAACAGCCGGGCGCACGCTGATGGCTTGGGGCCAACCACACCACCACGTCGGCGGAGCGTCAGTCGCGCGCCTCCACGCCCTCGGCACCATCACCCTCAGGCTCACCCTTCGAGAAGCAGCAGCCCTGCACAGCGCCGGCCTCATCATCCGCACCAACACGCCCGACGGCGGCGGGCCCAGCCTCACCAACGGGCTCGACGCCATCGCTCGCGCCCTCGAAGCCAAGGGCTGCACCCTCGACGACATCGGCTGGCACGCATGACCAGCACCACCTGCACCACCTGCATCTGGTGTGGCCGCCGCCCCGGCGCGTGTCCCAGCTGGTGCCCGGCGATCGACGAGCAGTTCCGGATCCACCTCACGGGTGAGGCGCGCCCCGAGCATCTGCAGCTCGTCACATGACCGAACGGCAGCGCCGTGACGGCGGCCGGCCTGCCGACCAACCCGGCCGCACCCCACCCCACGACACCGACAGCGAGGAAGCCCTCCTCGGCGCCATGCTCTACCAGGGCGAGGCCATCACGGCAGCGATCGAGACCGGGTTGGCCGCCGGCGACTTCTACACGCCGTCCAACGGCCAGATCTTCCACGCCATCACGACCCTCCACGCAGCCGGCGAACCCGCCGACGCGATCACCGTCGCCACCCGACTCCGAGCCGACGGCATCCTCGATGGCATCGGCGGACCCAGCGCGCTCGTCAGGCTCCAGGCGACCCCCGGACTTCCCGCCCACGCCGCGAAGTACGCCCGGACGATCCTCACCACCAAGGGCGCCCGGAGCATGCTCGGACAGACCGCCGAGATCATCGAGGCCCTATACCAGGGCCAGGTCCCGAACGGCGCTCTCGACACCCTCAACCAGCTCGCCGAACGAGCGTCACGAGGCTGGAAGAACGACAGCCTCAACGTCACCTGGGGCGAACCCGACATCCCACCCCGACCCCAACCCGTCATCGTCAACGGCTTCATCCGGGCCGGAGAGCTCGCCGTCGCCGCCGCACCACGTGGCATCGGCAAGACCTTCCTCACGTACAACCTCGCCAAGCTGCTCGCCGACGGCCACGGCAAGTTCATGGGCACCCTCGAGGTGCTCCGCCCCGCCCGGGTCCTCCTCTGCCAGGGTGAGCTCGAGGAGTGGCAGAGCTACGCCCGCTGGCACGCTCTCGGCGGGAAGCCGAAGAACGTGGCCGAGACCTGGGACGCCTGGCGGATCCGGGTGCAACGCCACCGCCGTCCCGCCGGAGACGGCGGCTGGGACGAATGGACATCGGCCACGATCGACCCCGGCCTCGAACAGGTCATCGTCGACGACGGCGTCGAGGTCCTCGTGATCGACCCGTGGCGCACGTTCTTCGCCGGCACCGAGAACAGCAACGACGACGCCGAGATCGCCCTGTCCGCCCTCACCGGCCTCGCCCGCCGGACCGGGGTCGCGATCGTGATCATCCACCACCTCACGATGAAAGGCGCCGACCTCACCAGGGTCCTCGACCCCGAAGACCTCTGGCGTGGCGCCAGCCGGCTGCCTGACTGGGCCAGCACCCGAGTCACGATCCTCCCGCACTACTCACCCAAGGCAGCCGAGGAAGCCGGCCTCTCCCGGGCCATCGCCCGCCGCCATGTCGACGTCCACTTCCTCCGCCGGGCCGAACCCACCGACGACTTCTGCGCCGTGCTCAACGGCGAGACCGGATGGTGGGAACGATGGGAAGGCGGCGAGGTCGGCGCCGGCTGGAACAGGGGCGGGAAGCGGGCCGCCGGCACCGGCCAACCCGGCGGGCCCGGGCTCCCCGACGTCGCCGAGCACTACATGTGGCTCGTCGAGGCATGCAGCCGCGACGGCGGCGACTGGCACAGCCTCAAGGAGGCGGCCATCGCTCTCGGGAAGAGCGGGCCCGCCGCATCGAAGCTGCTCGACATGGCCTCCCGCCACGGCCTCCTCGAGCGCTACCACCGGGCTGGACAGCAGTACGGGTACCGACTGCCTAGGGTCAGCCCGTCCGAGCTCAACTTCGACGACCAGCCGCCGCCCCCCGACCAGCCACCGGACGAGGCGGGCTGACGCCGGGCTAATGGGCCCCGTTGGTCGACCCGTGGCTATGGCCATCACCGTCCCGCCGATCGTACGGCCCCACGTTCAGCGCCTCCTGGTTTCACCTCAGGGCGAAGTGAAGGACCTTTCCGGCACGGTGCTACCGACGACGTGATCAGGGCGTCGCCTGGTGGTCGTGGCCGCCGGCGGTCGCCCTCGTCTGGGCCCACACGACGCCACCCATCCCATCCGGGAGACCGATCGCGTCGCACCCCAGCTCGACGCACGGCAGCCCCACCACGTCGATGATCACCTGACCGACCGGTCCGGGCGCCCGCCCGGTCTTCATCAGCCACGATTCCACCGTCGCCCACTCCCACGCGCCCCGGCCGCCGACCGTGTAGTCCGGGGCCGGGAAGTCACGGTCCGGGTTCTTCGGGTGCAGCCGGTACACCCACTGCGAGACCGTGCTCGCCGGAGCCCCACAGCGCTCGGCGATCTCCTGGACACCGACAGGGTCAGACATCGAAATAGCCTCCAAGCCGATTTCAGCGAGGCCACTTCGAGTGGCAATACGTCGATGCGAGATCGACAAGACGTGAGTGTAGATGAGACGTCTCATCTCGCATGACACCGTCGCCAGCGGCCGACACCAACACGCCTGACCTGCTGATCCATGCCGAAACCGTCGATGTCACATGAGACGTCTCATCTCATCTCGACAATCACTTGTGGACAACCTCCGCGATGCTCTGACCAGCACTTTCCTATCCTGCCTTGCCAGCCGGGACCCCCTCTGTCGCTAGGCTGCGAGGCGCCGCTCCGCGGCAGACGGCCTCGCACCTAGGCGACATTGAGGGTGCCCAACGGACACACCGCCCCGGAAGGCCACCGAGCGTGACCACCAACCCCCGCCCGGACCACCCGCTCGACCCCCACCTCGCCGCCCTCCGACGAGACCTCACCACCATCACCACCGACCTCCGCTGGGCCCACACCGACGCATGGTGGCCCACCACCCTCGACCGCGACGCACCCCGGGCGACCACCGTCGTGTCCCCGATCCGAGACACCAACCCCGACCAGATCCCCGGACCCAAGTACGCCCTCGGCGTCGGCGACGACCGGACCCGCACCGCCCTCACCACCGTCATCGAGCACCTCCGCTCCATCGAGATCCGCACCGCCGCCGCCGTCCACCTCACCGGCCGCCACCCCCAGCAACCGGCCGTCGTTCAACCCGACACCCACGCCAGCCTCGAGCACCTCGACCTCACCATCCGGCACATCAGCTGTCGGCTCGACACCCTCACCATCGACGGGCCCCACCTCGCACACGCCGAGCTCGCCGCCGTCCGCCACCAACTCCGCCACGCCGCCGGCCGAGCAGACACCGCCGCCCGCGTCCTCACCAAAGCCCTCAACCGAGGCGACACGCGCGGACTCGCACACGCCGAACCCAAGTGCAGGATCTGCGGGATCAGGGAGCAGGCCACCCGGGAGCACCAGGTCAAGGACGCCAACGGCGACCGCCGAACCGTGAAGCGAGCAAGCCGAGGCGGCCGCTGCCACACCTGTAGCAACTGGTTCCTCCGCAACGGCACCGAACGCCCACGCACCCTCGACGGCATCGACGACGCCCTCGCCGCCGCCCGACGACGAGCCACCCGACACGAAGGATGGGGCGCCGCCTGACCCGACCATGCGTGACCACCAGCCACCATGTGTGGTACTGCTGGTGCAACCTACGAATCCAGATTTGCCACACGACCGCCCGGCAGAGGGGCGGTCGTAGCGCGTATCGGGAGCGTGACGCTCCCCTGGCCGAGCAGCCCGACGCACCGGAGCACCCGTGGCAGCGACCCGGATCTGCCCATGCGTCGGCTGCCCAGCCCACCCCGGCACCTGCCCCACCATCACCAGCGGCGGACGCTGCCCACCCTGCGCACGAGCAGCCGACACCGCACGAGGCACCCGACAACAACGCGGCTACACCGCAGCCCACGACCGGCTCCGCCGACACTGGGCGCCCATCGTCGCCGCCGGCGGAGTCACCTGCGCACGCTGCCCCGAGCTCATCCAGCCCGGCACACCATGGGACCTCGGGCACAACGACCAACGCACCGCCTACACCGGCCCCGAGCACCCAACGTGCAACCGAGCAGCCGGCGGCCGAGCCCGACACAGGGGTGGGGGGTAACCCCCCCCACCCCTCCCACCAGGACCGCTGGGGAGGGCTCTCGGTGGTGCGGCGGAATCAAAGATGTTCGCGGGCGGGGCGTGATGCCCGTGCCCTGACGCCCGGCGTGATGCCCGGCGGAGGAGGTCGGGCGCGATGCCCCGAGGTGGGAATCGGCCCGGCGCGGGTCGGAAGCCGGACCCGAAGTCCGAGCGTCAGGAGAAGCTCCGGGCCAGTGAGAAGCGGGCTGGCACGCCCGGCGCCCCTGCGGCCAAGACGTCGACGGCGGCGGACCAGCTCGGGGTGCGGTTCGGTCGGCTGCCTCGAGGTGGCTTCACTGGCCGGGTGCCGGCGTGGCCGCTGGTGTCGTCGGCGACGACCGACGAGCGCAAGGTGTGGAACCAGGTGTGGCGGACTCCGCAGGCGGCGGCGTGGGCGACGGAGCCGTGGCGGCATCGGACGGTGGCGTTGTGGGTTCGGTCATCGGTGCGGTGCGAGGAGCCGGATGCGCCGGCGGCGATCATCACAGCGTCGATCCGCTTGGCTGACCAGATCGGGTTGACGCCAGCCGGCCTGCTGGCCAACGGGTGGGAGATCGAGGAGGCGCCGGGAACACGGGCCGCCGTCGAAAGCGTGGGTCCGGAGCCGGGTGCGTCGAGGCCGCCAGCTCCGCTGCCCGCCGGCGTGGATCCTCGTGACCGGCTGACGGTGGTGCGCGATGGCGCCGGGGGCTGACGAGTTCGTTGTCGCCTGGCCGACCCTGTTCGTGGTGGCCGCCTGGATCGAGCAGCACTGCCGGATCCCGGACGGATTCCACAAGGGCAAGCGTTACGAACACGCCGATTGGCAGCTGTGGTGCACGCTGAACCACTACCGGGTGAAGGCGACGGCCATCCCGGCGGGCACGATGCGCAAGGACGGCACCGAGGTCTCGGCCGCCTCCGCGTTCCACAACCGCCGGTCCCAGGTCGTGGGCCCGCAGAAGTGCGGGAAGGGCCCGTGGGCGGCGTCGATCGTGGCCGCCGAAGGGGTCGGCCCGGTGCTGTTCGCTGGCTGGGCCGAGGAGGGCGATCAGTACATCTGCGCCGAGCACGGCTGCAGCTGCGGCTGGGTCTACGAGTACCGGCCGGGCGAGGCGAAGGGGCAGGCGTGGCCGACGCCGTTGATCCAGCTGACGGCGACCAGCGAGGACCAGGTCGCCAACGTCTACAACCCGTTGAAGAACATGATCCGCTCCGGGCCGCTTGCGGAGCGGATGCTGATCCGCACCGACCACATCACGCTCCCGAACGACGGCGAGATCGCCGTGGTGACGAGCTCGGCGAACTCCAGGCTCGGGAACCCGCTGACGTTCGCTCTCCAGGACGAGACCGGGCTCTACACCAAGTCGAACAAGCTCGACGACGTCGCCGACACCCAGCGCCGTGGCGCGGCGGGCATGGGCGGCCGATCGATGGAGACCACCAACGCGTGGGAGCCGACCGAGAAGTCGACGGCGCAGCAGACCTCGGAGTCCACGGTCGAGGACGTCTTCAAGTTCCATCGGCCACCGCCTGCGAACCTCAGCTACCGCAACAAGCGGCAGCGACGGAAGATCCACGAGCACGTGTACCGGGGCTCCTGGTGGGTGGACCTCGACTCCATCGATGCTGAGGCCGCCGAGCTCGAGTTGAAGGACCCGGGCCAGGCGGAAAGGTTCTTCGGGAACCGGATCGTGCGGGGCCAGGGCACTTGGCTGGCCGAGGGGGTGTGGGAGAACGCTGAGCGGAAGCGCCAGGAGCCGGCGGCATGACCCGACACTCGGAGCGGCCCCGCATCGACGTGTGCCTCGGGTTCGACGGCTCGACCAGCTCGGACTGGACCGGGATCCGCCTGGAGACCTATGAGGGCTGGCTGTTCACGCCCCGCTACGGGCCCGACCGGCTGCCGACGGCGTGGAACCCGGCGGTGTGGGGTGGCCGGATCCCGCGTCATGAGGTGCGGGCGGCGATGACCGAGCTCTACACGACCTACCGGGTGGAGCGCGGCTACTTCGATCCGAGGGACTGGAGGACCGAGATCGACGAGTGGGCGCTGGAGTTCGGCAGCGAGCACGTCAGCGAGTGGGACACGGGTGGCGGCTCGACCCGGATCACGGTGGTGCACGCCATGCTCGAGCGGTTCGTGACGGACCTGACCGAGGGGTCCTTGACGCACGACGGCTGCCCGATCACGGCGGTGCACGTGGCGAACGCCCGGAAGCTGGCGAAGCCGGGCGAGAAGTACATCCTCGGGAAGCCGAGCGAGGACCAGAAGATCGACATGGCCATGGCCAGCGGCCTGGCGCATGAGGCGGCGGCTGATGCTCGGGCGGCCGGGTGGCAGCCGACGAAGACACGGAAGCGGATGATCGTCCGACGATGAGGGGGTGACCGGGTGGCGCTGACCGAAGAGGAGCACGCCCAGGTCGTCGTCCTCGACCGGAAGATCTCGCTCGGCAAGAAGCCGCTCAAGCGGTACGACGAGTACCTGGAGGGCGAGCAGCCCCTGCGGTACATGGCCCCGCAGCTTGAGGCCGAGGTCGGCTCCATCGTCACGCAGCTGGTCATCAACTGGCCGATGCTGGTGGTCAACGCGTTCGAGAACCGCCTGGACATCACGGGCTTTCGGTATCCGAAGAGCGCCGACCGGGACCCGGTGATCTGGGAGTGGTGGGACCACGTCGATGGTGAGGAGCAGTCGCAGCTGGCCCACTTCGAGGCGCTCGGCCTTGGCCGAGTGTTCGCGATGGTGGGCTCCGGTGACGAGGACGGTGACCCGCCGGTCCTGACGATCGAGCATCCGTCCCAGGTGGCGGTCGGCAGGGATCCTCGGACCCGGATCATCCGGGAAGCGCTCTACCGCTGGCAGGAGGACGACAAGTCGGAGTGGGGGCAGCTCCACCTGCCCGACGTGACCATCACGCTCAAGAAGCAGGGCCGGACGTGGGTCGACGAGGACCGCGACGAGCACAACCTCAACGAGGTGCCTGTCGTGCCGATCGTGCACCGGCCTCGATTGCTTCGTCCTGACGGCCGGTCGTTGTTCCACGACATCATCCCGTTGGCCGACGCGGCCAACAAGATGGCCACGGACATGATGGTCTCCGGCGAGTTCCACGCCATGCCGCGCCGGTGGGCGATCGGCATGAGCGAGGAGGACTTCGAGGACGAGCACGGCCAGCAGATGTCGACATGGTCGACGGTGGCCGGCCGGCTCTGGACGACCGACCGGAAGCCGGCCGAGGTCGCTGTGGGTCAGTTCCCGGAGGCTGACCTGGTGGTCTTCCACAACACGATCAAGCTGCTCGCCCAGCTGGTCGGCCAGTTGATCGGACTCCCGCACGACTACCTGGGGTTCCAGACGGACAACCCCCCGTCGGCTGAGTCTCGGCGTGCGGCTGAGGTGCGGCTGACCAAGGGTGCCGAGCGGATCATCACCTGGTTTGGGAGCCCGTGGAAGCGGGTGGGTGGCCTGTTCCTCCGCTTCGACAGCGGGGGCGCCGAGCTCCCGAAGGAGGCGGCGTCCCTCAAGGCGGTGTGGAACGATCCGGCCACGCCGACTCGGGCCCAGCAGGTCGACGCGATCGTGAAGCTGGTCGAGTCCCACATCATCCCGGTGGAACAGGCCCGGGAGGACCTCGGGTACGACGAGGAGCAGCGCCGTCGGATGGCCCAGCAGGACGACGACGCATCCCGTCGCTCCCTCTCCCTTCTGGCCGAGGCCGGCACGGCCGCCGTGAAGCCTGCCCCGAACGCTCCGCCGCCGGCCGCCTGATGCTCTCGCCGGTCTCGACGCCGGCCGACGACATCGCCCGCCGGCACTACGAGCAGCAGCAGCTCCTGGCGGCCCGGTCGACCGAAGCCGCCCGACAGGCGTGGGTCACGATCGACAGGTCCGACATCGCCGGTTCGTGGGCCCAGCAGATCCCAGCGCTCACCCAGAGGCTGACCGCAGCGCAGAGGGTGGCGGCCAGCGGAGCCGACTCCTACGTCGATGCGGCGCTGGCCGCCGGGGGAGCAGAGGTCCGGCCGGCCGGCCGGGTCCTGGCCGCCGGGGTGGCCGGGGTGGCCAGCGATGGCCGGCCGCTCGGCTCTTTGCTCGTTCAGCCGGCGATCACGAGCCTCCGGGCGATCTCCGTCGGGTTCGACCCGATCGAAGCTCTCCAAGCGGGGTTCGTAGCGCTCTCGCAGATCATGACCACCCAGGTGGCGGACGCCGGGCGTGTTGCCGACGGCCTCGCCATGGCTGCTCGGCCGGCGGTCGGGTACGTGCGCATGCTGGCCCCGCCGTCCTGTTCGAGGTGCGCCGTCCTCGCTGGTCGGCACTACCGGTGGAACTCTGGGTTCCTCCGTCATCCTCGCTGCGACTGTCGGCACATCCCGGTGGCGGAGTCGATGGCCGGGGATGTCACGGTCGACTCCCGTCGCTACTTCGACAGCCTCGCCCGGGACCAGCAGGACAAGATCTTCACCGTCGACGGTGCCCGAGCCATTCGGGACGGTGCCGACCTCAACCGGGTGGTGAACGCCCGCCGCGGGATGACTGCTGCCGGGACGACCACCGAGCTGGCCACCCGCCACACCGGAGCCCGGCTCATGCCGGAGCGGATCTATCGGCTGGCGGCCGGTGACCGAGATCTGGCGCTGAGCCTGCTGCGACAGCACGGCTTCATCGCCTGAACCACAGCCTCGGCGAGACGCCGTGGCCCAACAACACGAGGAGGAGAGCGTGACGCTCCCTGCCCCCAAGCCCATGCCCCGAGGTCTCCTGGCCGACGTGCTCGACATGTGGCAGTCCCAGAACTGGGACCCCGCCGCGCTGCACCGGTTCCGCATGGGCCCCGAGGATGACCAGGCCGTCCTCGACGCACTGAGCCCCGACGAGCTCGATGCGTTGCAGGACCTCAGCGATGAGGACGTTGCGGCGCTCAACAAGCTCACGCCCGAGCAGCGAGCCGCTCTGGCCGACAGCACCGGTGAGGTCGACGAGACCGACTTGCCCGAGAAGGTGAAGGCGATCCTCACGAAGGAACGCACTGCTGCTCGGGAGGCATCGAAGGCCAAGCGGGCGTCGGACAAGTCGGCTCGCACCGAGAAGGAGCGAGCCGACCGGGCCGAGGCCGAGCTGGCCAAGCTCAAGAAGAAGAAGCCGGACGACGTCGACAAGGTCGACCCGGATGAGGTGATCGAGAACGCTCGGCGTGAGGCCGAGGACACGGCGACGAAGCGGTCCAACAGGGTGATCCTGGAGGCCCGCATCGAGGCGCAGGCGTCCGGCAAGTTCGCTTCGCCGGCTCTGGCGGCTCGGCTCCTCGACCTCGACGACTTCGAGGTCGGCAAGGACGGCAAGGTCGACCGGAAGGCGATCGACGAGGCGCTCGACGAGCTCCTCGAAGAGAACCCCGGCCTGTCGGCCACGAGAAGGACCAGGCCGAAGCCGGTCAAGCAGGGCAAGCACGGCAACACCGGGACCGGCGCCGACGCCGGCCGGGCCGAGGCCGAGCGGCGGTACGGCACCAAGAACAAGCAGCAGTAGCTCGAGCGGCTCGGATCCACCGACCGCGTTCAACGTCTGAAAGGACGAAGGATGACCGACATTTCGGTGCACACCCTGTCGCACCACGTCGAGAACCGGTCGTGGTACCTGGGCACGGCAGATCAGCCGGGCTTCATGGTGGGCGGCACCCTCGACATCTCCGGGTTCACGTCCGGCACCCACTACCCCAACGGCTTCATCAAGTCGGGCGAGCCCCTCGCCCAGCTGCCCAGCGGCCTGTACGTGCCGTACGTGCTCGACAGCGAGTCGGTGTCGATCGCGGTCGATGCCACCGGTGGCACGTTCACCATCACCATCGAGGGCCAGGCCACGGCCGCCATCGCCTTCAACGCCACGGCGGCGGCCGTGCAGGCTGCCGTGAACCTGCTGCCCGGCATCCGGCCCGGTGACATCACCTGGACCGGCGGGCCCGGCGCGGCCGGTGGCGCCACGCCGTACGTCGGCACCTGGGGCAGCACCTACGCCGGGCTGGACGCCCCGGCCATCACGACCGGTGTCGGGTCCCTGACCGGTGGTGCCGGCACGGCCGCCGTCACGACCACGGCTGGCGGCGGCGAGACTCCCGTCGGCGAGGGCACCGGCGCCGGGTTCCTGTACTCGACGGTGACCGTCCCGAACGTGCTCGACACCACGGTCGACGTCGGCTGCGCCGTCCTCGTGGCCTTCGCTCCCGTGAAGGAGTCGAAGCTGCCCCGGGCCATCGACGCCGCCTTCAGGGCCTCCGTCCGGAACATCTACTTCGTCGGCGACAACGCCTAACCCAGGGAGCATCCCATGACGATCGTCTTCGACGCACCGGTGGAGCCTGACGCGCTCACCACCTTCATCCGTGAGACGCCGATCCCGGCGGATCTGACCCTGCTGGCCGAGGCCGGCGAGAACTTCGTCCAGAGCAACGTGATCGACTGGGCGGAGATCACCCGGACCAACCGCACGGCCCGCTTCCGGACCTACGACGGCCGGATCCACGTGTCCGAGCGGGACACCGCGGTCGAGAAGCAGGTCAAGCTGCCGCCGGTCTCCAGCTCGCTCAGCATGGGCGAGTACGAGAAGCTCCAGCTCCAGTTCGCCCAGACGGGTGGCACGCGCCGCGAAGCGCTGGCCAACGCCATCTACAACGACGGCGAGAAGCTCACCCGTGAGGTCCAGGCCCGCTTCGAGCAGGCCATCGGCGACCTCGTCGGCGATGGGGTGCTCTCGATCAACGAGAACGGGTTCGTTGGCACCTACGACGGTGGCGTCCCGGCCAACCAGATCGTGAACGCCGGCGTGGCCTGGACGGACACGACCAACGCGGTGATCCTCACCAACCTGGTGGCGTGGAACGACGTGCAGGTGGCCAACGGCTACAACGGCGAGCGGGTCATCCGCACGTCGCAGGCCGTGATCCGGCTCATGCAGCGGAACAAGGAGATCATCGACGCCGTCCACGGCGCGACGGCCGCCCGCACCCGGGTCACGCTCACCGAGCTGAACGACCTGCTCTCGTCGGAGGGCCTGCCCACGGTCCGGGCGGCCTACGACACCCAGGTCGACGTCGACGGCTCGACCGTCCGGGTCATCCCGGCCGACAAGGTGCTGCTCACGCCGGTCAGCCTGGCCGACCTCGTGACGGTCAACTTCGGCATCTCCGCCACGGCGCTCGAGCTCGTCAACTCGAACAAGTCGGACCTGTCCTTCGAGGATGCCCCCGGCATCGTCGGCATCGTCGAGAAGGCCGGCCCGCCGTACCGGGAGTTCACGTTCGTCGACGCCGTCGGCATGCCGACCCTCGTCGACGGCCGCCGGCTCTTCATCGCCGACATCGGCACGATCAGCTGATGGGCCGCCGGCTGACGGGCTTCGTCCACGGCCTCATCGACGTGAACGGCGCTTCCTGCTCGTTCGGCCCGGGGGACAAGGTCCCGGCGTGGGCGGCCGAGCAGATCACCAACCCGAAGGCGTGGGTGGAGGTTCCCGACGAGGCGGTGCCTCCCGCCACCGTCGCTCCCGACGGCAACTCCAACGACGACGACCCGTCGCCCATCCGGCGCATGGCCGAGTTCGGGGCCACGGTCGATGAGGTCGCGGCGCTCCGCGAGATGTGGGTCGAGATGACCGACGACGAGCGGGCCGAGGCGATCGCCGATGAGGCCGAGGCGTCCGATGATGAGCTCAGCGAGATGCTGACTGCGTGGCGGGCGGCGGTCGAGGCCAACGGCGGTGATGTCGTCGCTGCGCTCCAGAGCCTGGGTGACCAGGATCTCGACTCCGGCGGTGGTGGCACGGATCAAGGGCCGCCGCCGAAGGCGGGTGCCGGCTCGTCGAGCGCCGCATGGGTGGCGTACGCCCGGGCCCACGACCTCGAGGTGGCGGACGACGCCGGCCGTGAGGACGTCATCGAGCAGTTGGTCCAGGCCGGCATCCCGGTCGAGTAGCAGCACGAAGGGGAGGGGCGCCAGATGACCGACTTCGCGACGACGGCCGACGTGGCCGGCATCTGGCGCCCCTTGACCACCGAGGAGCAGGTGGTGGCCACCAACCTGCTGGCCTACGCCTCGGTGATCATCCGGGCACGGGTCCCGGGGATCGATGACCGGATCGCCGCTGGCACGCTAGATGGGGCCCTAGCCAGGATGACGGCCGCCGAGATGGTCAAGCGGCGCCTGGAGAACCCGGACGGGTACCGGTCCGAGCAGATCGACGACTACAGCTTCACTCGGGACCAGGAGCACTCCGCCGGCGGCTTGTACCTGACCGACGACGAGATGGGGCTGCTGCGGGGGAGTCGGCCAAGAGCGTTCTCGGTCACGCCGGGCCGGCCGGAGCCGACCTGCACAGATCTGGAGCAGGTCGCTCTCCGTCGGGCCTGGTGGGGTCGGACGGATCGGCGCCAGTGAGCGCCCGTGACGCCGTGCTCGCTGGCCGGCGGGCGGCCGAGGCCTTGATGTTCGATACCTGCACGATCACCCGCCACGGGGCCCGGCCGTCGTTCAATGCCACGACCGGCGTCACCACGCCGGCGGCCAGGACCTCGGTGTACTCGGGGCGGTGCAAGGTCCAGTCTCGGACGTTGGTGTCGTCGACGTCCGAGGTCGGCGGGCAACTGGTTGGTGTGCAGGTCCTGGAGGTTCACGTGCCGATCAGCGTCGACGACGTCCAGGTCGACGATGTCGTGGCCATCACGGCCGCCGAGCTGGACACGGCGCTGGTGGGCCGGAGCTATCGGGTGACGGCGGTGCCGGCGAAGTCGTTCGCCACCGCCCGTCGCCTCCGGTGTGAGGAGACCACAAGCGGATGAGCCTCGTGCTGCCTCCGCTGTTCCATTGGTCGCGGTCGTCGAGCCGGGCGTCGATCATCCGGCGGGGGCTGCGGCCGACCACCATGACCGCCGTGTGGGTGCGGCCGGACCGTCCCGTCCCGGTGCCTCGCCATGCTGTTGTCGACGTGGAAGCCGAGTCGCTGCTGGCTGTGTGCCTCGGCACCTCCCCGTCGACGGCGTGGAACCTGTCGGGCCGGATCTCGGCTGAGAAGGGTGAGGCCTGGGACCTGTGGGAGGTCCAGCTCGGCCCGGACGACGAGGTCCACTTCCGTCCGGTCTACGGCGACGACCTCGACGAGGTGCGGGTCGTCAACCGGATCCCGAAGAGCCGGTGCTGGCTGGTCGCCCAGCGCACCGTCCCCACCACGAGGAGGTAGTTGGGTGGCTGACTTCGCGGGCGTCGACGTGTCCGAGATCAACCAGCTGGCGGCCGACCTTACCAAGGCTGGCCTGCTGGCCGGCGTGAAGGCGTACGGGGTGGCCGAGGAGTACGCCCGGGGCACCCAGGCTGACGCTCGCCAGTTCGCCCCCCATGGCCCGTACACCAAGCAGTACCCGGCCAGCATCACCAGCGACGTCACCATCACCCCGACCGCGATCGTGGCCGAGGTCGGCCCCGACAAGGACCGCCCACAGGGTGCGCTGGGGAACCTGCTGGAGTACGGCACCGGGAAGCAGGCGCCGCAGGCGCACCTCGGCCCGGCCCACGATCGGAACCTGCCAAAGGCGGTGAAGCGGCTCGGCGACATCGGGGCCGAGATCCTGTGAAGCGGGCCCGGTCCTGATGGCGGCGGCCCCGGTAGAGATCCTCCCGCACGACCTGGCCGTCATCGAAGCGTTGGAGACGATCGGCTGCCCGGTCGGGTTCGCCGAGGCGCCGGAGGGTGCTGTCGAGGCGCTCACCACCACCACTGGCGGGCCGGACTACGTGGTCCTGTATCCGCTGCCCAGCCAGCGGATGGCGTCCAGCATCGACGACTCCGTTGGTGATGTCGCCCTCGTGTACCAGACCACGATCGTGGCCCGACTGCCCGAAGGCGCCCGCTACCTGATCGACAAGATCGAGGCTGCCCTCTACACGGTGGCGGTGCCGAACCGTGCGGTCGTGAGGATCACCCCGGACGACGTCGGCGACGTCCGCCCGGACAACGACCTCCAGCTGCTCAACAGCGGCGGCCCCGTCTTCATCGCCACACCCCGGTGGCGGCTCTGGACCTCCCGAGCCTGAGCCAAGCCCTGTTCCGCCGGGGAATGCCCGCACCACCCCTTCCACCTCCTCAAGGAGCGCGCTCATGACGACCTACGCAGCCCAGTTCGACACCGGTGCCGGCCTCGCCGCCACCTACAACGCCGCCGCCGCCGGGGACAAGGTGGCGCCCGGCGTGAAGCTGATCGTGAAGAACACGAACGGCGCCACCCGAGACCTGACCCTCGCCCCGACGGTCACCGCGTTCGGGCAGACCATCACGAGCAAGGTGGTCACGATCCCGATCACCACCGGCGAGCGGATCATCGACGTCCCCCTCCAGGGCTTCGCCGGGTCCGACGGGCTGGTCCCGCTCTCCTGGTCGGCCACTTCCGGGGTGACGTTCGCCGTGCTGGGTGCGTCGTGAGCGAAGAGGCGTTCGAGGTCGTCAACGAGGCCGGGCACCGGGCGTTCGTGTCCGATGCCCACTTCAAGAATATCGAGTCGGACGGCTGGCGGGTGTGGACCGACGAGGACCGTCGCGCCGAGCAACGCCGCCGCACCGCCGAGCCCACACCCCGGGCCCGCAAGACCACCGCCGCTCAGGCGGAACCCGTCGGCGATGCCGACTCCCCGGCCGTCGAGGCCACCCCCGAGCATGAGGAGCAGGTCCAATGAGTGCAGGCATCGTCTACGACGCCAACGTGAAGCTGCTGATCAGCACCGCAGCTCTCGCGAACAACGCAGCACCCACCCAGGCCGAGGTGGCCGCCTCGGTGAACTACAGCGCTTACATCCCCCCGGACGGCATCACCTTCGGGCTCGGCAACAGCCGTGTGTCGGGCGCGTCGATCGACTCGGCGTTCGACTCCGAGCGGATGGGTCGCTTCCAGGCATCCCTGGCCATCGTGTTCAAGCGGCGGCTCCTGAACGCCGCCCAGTTGGCGTGGGACGCCTTCAAGGTCCGTGGCGTGACCGGAACCGTGATCATCGCCCCCTTCGGGATCACGACGGCCGCAGCCGAGGGCTACGTGTTCCCCGACTTCCAGACCGGCATCCCCGAGCTCAACAACCCGTCAGCGAACAGCGAGCAGGTCTTCACCGTGCAGATGGCGCTGGGCACCGCGCCGAACATGGCTGCCGTCTTCGCCGCCTGATGGGCACGGGGGGAGACACCGCCTGGGACTTCGCCGAGTTCCAGGCCGAGTTCACGCCGGTCGAGATGACCGCCATGGTCTGCTCGGACGGCAAGCTCACCGCCGACATCGAGCGGGCCGAGCTGGAGCTGGCCAGCCTGGGTGAGGACGACTCGTCCCGCCCGGAGCTGGCCCGCCGCATCGTCGCCATGGTCGACGATCTCCGCACCAAGGAGCGCCCGTTCCTGGTCCGGGCGATCAGCGACCTCGCCTGGTCGAACCTCCTCGCCGAGCACGCTCCCGGCGAGGACGACATGGCCTATGGCTACAACCAACGGACGTTCCCGCAGGCCGCTGTGGCAGCGTCCTGTGTCGCCCCCGACCTCACGCTCGAGCAGGCCGAATGGCTGCGCTCGACGCTCGCTCCCTCGCAGTGGCGTCGACTGTGGTCCGCCGCTCGCGTGGTGAACGAGCTGGGGGACGGCCTGGGGAAACTGCCCAGCGGTACCGCTACTCGGTTGGCTTCCGAGACGAAGTCGACTACGCGGCGCCGCTCGGCATCCCATGGAGCGTCTTCCTCGGCCGAGTCGTAGCACCGGGGGAGCCGGAGTGGCTTCCGGTGGACCGGTGGGCGGCGCTCGCCTGGCAGCAGCACCAGCGGGCGCACTGCCCGGGGTGCGGTGGACTCAAGGCGGAGACGTTCGCCAAGGAGAACCAGTGGGCCTACGTCGGCGAGGTCCACACCTGCCACCAGTGCGCTGCGATCCGGCGGGCGGAGAAGAAGGTCAGTGACCTCGACGGCGGCTACGGCTTCGCCCGGAGGCTGCTCAACCAGGCGGTGGGCGTGTCGTCAGCTCGGTGAACTCGGCGGCGTTGACTCGGCGAAGTACATGCGGCCGCCAACGGCGACGAACACCCCGCCGATGAGCGCAATCGAGCCGAGGGTCAACCGCTCGTTGAGCTTCGAGTTGCACTCGTCGTAGGGGGCTGCGGTGCCCGACAGCTTGTCGAGTGTTGACCCGCAGTCCTCGGTGGCCACGAGGCCGACGCGTGCTCGTGCCGGAACGACCAAAAGCAGGAAGCCCACCGCAGCAATGCAGATCCCGATGAACACGCACCACTTCTGGCTCGTGTTCGACGGGCGATAGCCAGCAGCGCCGCCGGATGGCTCCATGGCCTGAACGTACTACCGAGGAGGTGAGTCATGACCGACCGCACCGTTGTGACCCGCCTCCGGCTGGAGTACGCGCAGTACTCGGCTGGGCTCACCAAGCTCGGGGCGGAAGCCCGAAGCCTGGCCGTCGAGACCGCAACGGCGAGCCGGAAGAACCAGGACTCGTTCAAGAAGATCGGGATGGGAGCCGGGGTGGCGGCCCTCGCTGTCGGCGTCGGCTTCTACAAGGCCGAGCAGTCGATCATGGGGTTCGACAAGCAGCTGAGCAACGTGGCGGCCGTCTCCCAGGCCACGTCCGCGCAGATGCACGCCCTGCGGGACGCTGCGATCGCCGCTGGTGCGAACACCCACCTGGCGGGCGTGTCCGCCTCCGAAGCCGCCTCCGCCGAGGCTGAACTGGTCCGAGCAGGTGTGTCGGTCAACGACGTGCTCGGCGGGGCCCTTGTCGGGTCCCTCCAGCTTGCCTCCGCTGGCCAGCTCGACTTCGCCGACGCCGCCACCATCGCTGCGCAGTCGATGAACATCTTCAACCTCGGCGGCAAGGACGTCGGCCACGTCGCCGACGTCCTTGCCGCTGCGGCCAACAAGTCAGCGGCCGACGTCGGGCAGATGGGTGAGGCGCTCCGTCAGGGCGGACTTGTGGCCGCCGGCGCGAACCAGGGCCTCGAACAGACCGTCGGCACCCTCGCCCTCTTCGCCGACCATGCCCTGATCGGCTCGGATGCCGGCACGTCGCTCAAGACGATGCTCCTCCAGCTCCAGGGGCCGAGCAGCATCGCCCAGAAGCAGATGGCCAAGATCGGCCTGTCGGTCTACGACGCCAACGGGCAGTTCGTCGGCATGAGCGACCTGGCCAAGCGGCTCCAGTCGAGCCTCGGCAAGCTGAGCGCCGCCCAGCGTGACTCTGCGATCTCCATGATCTTCGGCAACGACGCCGCCCGGGCCGCGCGCATCCTCTACAACGCCGGGGCGGCTGGCGTGGACGACTACGTGAAGGCCGTCAACGACCAGGGCGCCGCCGCCCGCATGGCGGCGAAGCAGATGGACAACCTGTCCGGCGACGTGGAGAACCTGGGCGGTGCCATCGAGGCGGCCATCCTCAAGAACGGTGGAGGGGCTACGGCCAGCCTGCGGCTGCTGACGCAGGCGGCCACCGGTGCCGTCAACCAGTTCGGCGCCATGCCGGGCCCGGTCGCATCAGCGGGCGTGGGCCTCATCGCTCTCACCGGTGCAGGCCTCGGCCTGGTGGGCATGGCCGGCACGATGATCCCTCGAATCCACGACGGTCGGAAGGAGCTAGAGGCCATGGGCCGCGCCGGCCAGATGGCCAGCTCGGGCCTCGGGTTCGCGGCCAAGGGCAGCCTGTACGCCGCCGGCTTCCTCGCTCTTGCCGAGGGCATCCACGCCCTGGCCCTCAAGACCGACGAGCTGTGGAACGGGAAGCCGAACATCGAGGCCACGACGGGGGCATTGCTGGACCTGGCCGGCGGGTCGCTGACGATGGTGGCGGCGCTCAAGGCGGGCCGCACCAGCCTCGACGAGATCCGGCAGGGCTTCGACTACCTGGACAACCCGGATCGACGATCGCAGCAGTCCGCCACCGGCAAGCTCCACAACGAACTGGGCGACCTCGACAAGGCGCTTGCAGCGATGGTGACGAGCGGGAGCCCGAAGGCAGCGGCCGACATCGTTCGTCAGCTCGCTGCCTCCCTGGACCTGTCGCCGAAGGAACTGACGAAGTGGCTGGGGGAGTACACCAAGGCGACGGGTTCGGCCGAGGTGAGCACGAAGGCGGCGGCTGCCGCGGCCAAGGAGAACGCCTCCGCTCAGGGTGAGCAGACCAGCGCCATCGACGGCACGGCAGAGTCGCTCAAGGCGTACAGCGACGCCCTCGACGTCCTCTACTCCTCGACGTTCGGGGCCCAGGATGTCACCAACAAGTTCACGGAGGGCCTGACCTCCTTCGCCGACGGGGTCCGGGCCGCGCAGATCGGCGGCGACAAGCTCGCCACCTCGCTCGACGGCGCCACCGTCTCCGGCGCCCGCAACCAGGACGCGCTGGCTGGGATCGTCCGCCAGGCCCTCGACGTGGCGAACGCGATGACCCAGCAGGGGGCGTCAGTCGGTGACGTCGAGACCCGCATGGCCCAGTACCGGGGCATGCTCGCATCGGTCCTCCAGCAGCTCGGGTTCAACGCCCAACAGGCCCAGATCTACACCGACACCCTGCTCCGGGTGCCGGGCTCAGTGTCCACCGTGGTGGACCTCAAGACCGACACGGCGAAGGCGAAGCTGGCCGAGCTGTTCTCGCTGCTCGGCGGGTACATGCAGGAGGCCCGGGACTTCGATCACGCCATGAAGTTCGGGACGCCGATCCCGACCATTGCGAGCTCGGCTCCGATGGTGGCGATCACCGGCGGGCTGGCTGACGCTCTCGCCGGCCACGGCCAACAGGCGACCGAGGCCCGCAAAGCCGGGGCGTCAGCGTCGAGCAAGGCCGCTGACGATGCCAAGAAGGCGGCCGAGGAGGCGATGCGGCGTCAGGAGGAACTGAACAAGTATCTCGAGGCCCTGTTCAAGCAGGCGGCCGACATCACGTCGAACCTCTACCGAGACGCCACCCAGCACCCGCTCACCAGCGCCGGTTCTCGGACGGCGCCGGGGATGACGGAGAAGGGGAACATCGACCTCGAGCACCGCCCGATCGCGCACAACAAGGACGGGTCGATCTCGACGGTGCGTTCGATCTCGATCGAGATAGACGGCAAGACGATCCTCATCCCGACCGTCGGCCCCGGCGGGAAGATCATGTCGAACCAGGAGGCCGTCGACCGGTTCAAGAAGACCGGCGAGAACCTCGGCACCTTCAAGGACGAGGCGGCGGCCACCGCGTACGCGAAGAGCCTGCACGACGCCCAGGCCGCGTACTACGCCCAGAAGGGCGCGGTCGACGCCTACATGAAGTCGCTCGACGAGCAGATGGCCCGCGAGGTGCCGTGGACCTCGGCCTGGGTGGATCTGCAGGAGAAGAAGGCCGCCGTTCTGCTGGACGCCCAGAAGGCGATCCGCAACGCCGAGGACAACCAGTACGAAGCCGGCGCCATCTCCACCCAGCAGTACCTGGCGCTGCTCAAGAAGCGACTCGAGGGCTTGACCGCGTTCAGCGACGACTGGATGGCGACGTGGCGCCAGATCACCTCCATCGAGACCAACACGGCCAAGGACCAGAAGGACGCCGCCGACAAGGCCCTCAAGGCCCAGGAGGAGGCGTTCTCGAAGCTGACGTCGATGCTCGACGACGAGCAGAAGATCCGCAAGCAGATGGCGGACGCCGCCGACGCCCACCGCAAGAAGCTGGCCGAGATCAACAAGGGGTTCCTGTCCGACCAGCAGGCTGCGCTTGAGGAGCGTCGCACTCAGCTGCTCGGGTGGGCTCGGATCGACGAGGCGGCGGTCATCAGCTGGGGGAACACGGCCGCCGCGCTGATCGGGAACGTGCAGGCCCAGTCGGGTGCGTTCGCCGAGTGGGCTGACGGTCTAGATGCCCTTCGCCGTTCGGGGGTGTCGGAGACGGTGATCGGGATGCTCGGGCTCGACGAGGGCCCGCAGATGCTCGGCCAGGTCCGGTCGCTGTCCTCAGCCACGCAAGCGGAGATCGCCGCTCTGAACGCTGCCGTCGAAGCCCGATCGGCGCAGGCGAGCGCGCGGGTGTCGGCCGAGCAGCAGGCCACCTACTCGAAGATCAGCCAGACCCTCAAGGGGATCACGGAGCGCTACGCCGCCGAGGTCGAGGCGGAGAACGAAGCATTCCTGGCCGGCCAGCGGGACCTCAACGACCAGCTGGCGGCCATCGGCTACGACGGGGCGAGCGCGTTCGGGCAGTCGATCGCCGACGGTCTCAACTCGAAGATCCCTGCGATCGTGGCCGCCGCCGAGGCCGCCATGAAGGCGTTGCAGATGGCCAACGGCGCTGGGGTCACCTTCACCGCCCAGCCGGTCGCCACAGGCGGCGCAGGCAACGTGAACGTGTCGGGCTCGACGAAGGTGAACGGCCCCAACGGCCTGCCGATCAACGCCAGCCAGCTCGCCTTCTTCGGGGTGAAGCCGAACGCCGACGGGACATGGTCGGTGCCGGCCGGCTCCTTGCCCTCCCACGCGATCGGTACCTCGTATGTGGATCACACGGGGCCGGCGAACATCCACCAGGGCGAGCGCATCCTGTCCGCGGTCGACAACGTGAAGCTGGTGGCCGCGGTGCAGTCGATGGCCGGCGGGTCGTCGCAGCCGGTGTTCTCCCCGAACATGACGTTCGTCGCCACCCTGGAGATCGACGGCCAGCAGATCCCGGTAAACGTGGTGGCGGTCCGTGAGGTCGTCGACGGCGTGAACCGGGACAACGCCTTCCAGCGGGCCACGGTCCTCTGATGGCGTACGTGGTGCTGCCCCACAGCGACATGGCGCTCTTCTCGGATGTGGCCAACACCCGCGTGATCTTCCCCCGGCTGACCGCCGGCGGGTGGACGGAGACGCCGGAGGAGGCGGTCGTGAAGTTCTACGGCGACAGCCGGGCCACCCCGTTCCGAGGCGAGGGTGAGACGGTCTCCTACCCGTTCGCTGCCCGCTACTTCCCGGCCGAGCAGCAGCTGCTCGCCGACATGATCGCCTTGTTCAAGCTCGCCCATCTGGCGCCGGACTCCCGACTGATGCTCAGGTCGAACGCGGCTGGCATCCCGGACCTGAACCCGGTCGAGGTGGTCACCGTCGCCACCTGGACGCCGACCCCGACCGGCGCCGGCCACTACGACTTCACCTTCACGGCGAACGCCGTGGAGTTCACCGTCGGAGCCTGAGGTGCAGCAGCTTCTCGGCGGCCCTCGAGCCGGCCTCGACCCTGACGACGTCGCGGCTGCGTTCCTCCTGACGGTCGGCACGAAGCTCCGTCACGGGGTGGACGTGCTCAACAGCAGCGACGTGAAGCTCGACGTCGACCTGAAGTTCGAGGCCGGCTCGGTGGCTTGGGCATTCCGCCCGCCCGACGATGTGACCGGGGTGACGAACGAGGTCGCCCTGGTGCGCCGCACCGCGAGCCTGACGGTCGTCGGCCTGACTTCGCTGTTCCTGGAGGGGTACCGGTACCGGCCGTGGACCGAGATCCTGTCGCCGGCCGGGATCTGGGTCAGGGTCAACCGGGGCGTGTTCGTGGCCACATCCCCGGCCGTCGAGGATGACGGTGCGGTGGTCCGCCGCCGGTTGACCCTGGCCGAGAAGACCCACCGGTTGAAGCGGCCGCTGTTGGAGCCGTTGACGGTGCCGGCCGCCACGAACCCGGTCACCTACGTGACGGGCAGCATGACGGCGCTGTTCGGCGAGACCGGGTTCGACATCCCGGCCACCACGGTCACCACCACGGGCGTGAAGACCTGGGCGGCGGATGGCACCACCTGGCTCCAGGTGTACAACCAGCTGCTCGAGGTGTGCGCCTACGACAACCTGACGGTGAACGAGGACACCGGCCGCTACCGGTCCGTCGCTCTTGCTGACCTCGCCGGCCGTGGCCCTGAACTGATCTACGGGCCGGGGGAACGGAAGCTGGTGGTGCCCGGCTCGTTGGAGCCGCTCCTGCCGGAGATCTACAACGTGGCCCGGTTCGTGGCCCGCAAAGGCCCGACCCTGCCGACAGAAGGCAACGGCTACCGGACGAAGTACAACCAGTCGACGGGCCCGTCGTCGATCGACCGGCTGGGTGGCGACCAGCGGGTCGTGGTCGTCCAGGTCGACGCCGAGTCCCAAACCCAGCTCGACGCTCTCGCCTCCGCCCAGGCGCAGCAGTACTTCGCTGGGGGCGGATGGAGGTTCACCGGGAAGGTCGGGATCAACCCGCTCCACGGTGACCGTGACGTCGCCGGCCTGGTCCACCCTCGCCTTGGGGTCGCGGCGGATGACACCGGGTGGTTGGTGACGGGCTGGTCGTCGCCGATGCCGACCGAGATCAAGGGTCCCGATGACGGGCTGATGCCGGTCGTGTTCGAGAAGAAGGTGGTGCTCACGTGATCGCTTTCGTTGCCGCCATCACCCCTGCCCTGACCGTCCAGATCCCGGGCGCCACCGTGGCCACGCCGGCCCAGTGGAAGGCGTCGACGGTCCCGACCCTCGCCGTGAACGACCGGGTCGAGGTCGAGGTCGACGAGTTCACGCGCGAGGTCAAGGTGCTGGCCAAGCTGGTGGCGGCGTGACGGCCGGCACCCACACGGCGGCCGAGCTCGCCGCCCGGGCCGGCATGCCTGTCGCCAAGCTGCAACGCGAGATCGCTGACGCCGACCACCGGCCGCCGGCCGGCCCGAACCGGGCGACACGCCGGGCGGTTGCCAAGCAGGCCCGGAAGGCCCGCTGATGGCGCCGTCGACGATCTCCACGATCCCTCCGATCCCGGTCGACGCCGGCGTCGCCCCATGGGCGGTCACCGACGAGGACGTGTTCGGCACCGACGCAGCGATCCTCCGCCACGACTTCCCGTCCCGGATCGACGGCGACGGGTTCACCTGGAACCGCAGGGTCGAGTACCTCCTGCCCCGCCGTGGGTTGCCCGTCGACTTCGACGGCAACGAGGCGTCGGTCAACGTCGACCCGTCAGCCGTGGTCCGCTGGTCGACGTTCGAGGACCACGTGAAGGCCGACGTCGTGTTCTCCGCGAAGCCGGCCGCGCTCGAGCTGTGGTTCGCAGCGAACTTCGTCGGTCTCACCGCCCTCGAAGACGAAGGCGCGATCTCCCTCATCGACCCGGTCACCGGCGAGCTCGTCGGCTGGCTGCCACGCCCGTTCCTCCTCGACGGTCTCCGTGAGCGCCACGACCTCGCCTGGCACCTCGGTGACGGCTGCCTCACGGTGGAGCTGCCGGACCTGGCCGACGGGCTGTGGCTGGGCGCCGTGTTCGACCCGACGACCGTCGACACGTCGACCACGTTGCTGGCGACCGCCTACTCGAACCAGAAGAAGATCGCCCGGCTCTCTACCGGCGTGCTCGTGGTGGTCATCGCTGCCACGTTGACGAACGCCGAGTTCTGGTACTCGACCGACAACGGCGCGACCTGGACCCAGTACGCGTCGGGCACCTCCGACATCGCTGGCTGGGTGAACGGCTCGATCTCCCCGTACGTCGATTCGGGCGGGACCGAGCGCATGACTGCCGTCTGGAAGCAGTCGGGCACGGGCGGTGGGCGTACCAACAACGACGTGTACGTGGCGGTTGGCACGTTCAACGCCGGCCTCACGACGCTCACCTGGAGCATCGCCGTGCTCAACGGAGGCGGGTGGGGCAACTACAACTACCCCGACATCGTTGGTCACGCCGAGGGGACAGGAGGCATGGCCCACGTCATCATCGGCGGCCTCTCCGGCACGACCAATCTCGCCGTCGCACAGAAGATCACGATCTCCTCGGCCGGCGCGATCACGGCTCAGGCGACGCACTTCACGGGGACGGACTACCTCGCTGGGGTTCACGTCTTCCCGTCCATCACCATCGTCCCCTCGGACAAGCGCCTTCTTGCAATCTGGTCGGCGGGCACTACAGGCGCCGGCAAGGGTGTCCGCTCCCGCACGGTCGACTATGCGACTTGGTCCACGGGTGGCGCATGGGCCGCCGAAGTCGAGGTCGACAACACGGTCTACATCTCAGACGCCAACAACGAGGGGCTCATCTGCCGGTGGGACGCCGCCCGCTCGCTCGTCGTCGCCGGTGGCCAGCTCTTCACCGGGTCGGTCTACAAGGTCATGGTGTGGGATTCGTCGTCCTTCACGTCGTTCACCAACCGGGTCTCCACCACGGTGGCGCTGTCGGCGGCGATCCTCGGGCCGGGCATGGCCATCGACGCCACCACCGGCCACGTGTACCTCTTCGGCTGCCAGTTCTCCGGCGGCACCTACAACAACGTCGGCTACTACAAGGCCACCCGCTCGGGTTCGAGCCTCACCCTCGGCTTGCTCGTCGTCACCGACACGTTCACCGGCGGCGCGAACTCGCCCCACGTCAACGGGCTCGCCACCACCTCAGCGATCCGCTGGCTGTACACGGCCGGGTCAGGGACCCCGACCGTGAAGGTCGACGCCATCGCGCTGAACACCGCGCCCACAGCGCCCACCTGGACCACCACGGCCGGCCCGAAAGACGTCAACGCCAGCCTCAACCTGCTCGCCACCAACAACGACCCAGACCCGGGCGACACCGTCTCCGCCTACGCCCTCAAGCGGGTGATCGGGGCCACGACCCGCTGGCACAACGGCACCGACTTCTCCGCCACCGTGCTCACCTGGGTGACCGACACCGACCTCGACGTCACCCTCGCCTCCGGGTGGGGGGCAGACAGCGACGCCGACCACAGCTACTACTTCGCCGCGAAGGACGCAGCCGGGCTCGGTGACCCGCCCGTCTACTCCGCCGCCCTCGTCATCACCCCGTCGGTGAAGGTCAACCCGGCCATCGACCTCCCCGTCGACGCCGGCACGGTCCCGTCGAGCACCTACAACGCCACCTGGACCGTCGCCCAACAGTCGGCGTACCTCCTCGAGCTGCTCAACGCTGCCGGCACCATCGTCCTCTGGACAGCCGGTGGGGTGCCCGGCGCCTACGTCGTCGACTCGGTGCCCCGCACCCGCACCATCGACTACACGCTGGCCAACGGGACCAGCTACAAGCTGCGTCTCACCACGAAGAACACCGAAGGGCTCGTGTCCACGGCGGACGTGAACAGCTTCGCCGTGAGCTACACCCCGCCGGCCACCGCAACCGGCGTGCTCGTCGCCTCGAACACGCCCGGGCACCTGGTGCTCACCATCACGAACCCGGCACCCGGCGGCGGCCAACCGGCGGTCGCCCACAACGAGATCTACCGGCGCACCGTCGCCGAAGGCATCGCCGACCCGACCTACGGCGGCGTCCCCCACAAGGACGGCACCAACGTGGCCAACAACGGGACGTTCACCGACGTGTTGGTCGGCCACTACGAGAACCTCGAGTACCGCATCCTCGTCGTCGGCGTGAACGGCACCACCTCCTGGTCCGCCTGGATCAGCTGAACCCACCGATGGGAGAACGCCATGACCCTCACTGGGCCCGATGTGTCGCGCTACCAAGGCGACGTCGACATGACCGCCGTCAAGCAGGCTGGCCACAGCTTCGTCGGGATCAAGACCACCGAAGGCGCCGGCGTCCTCGACCCCCTCTTCGGCCAGAACCGCAACCGGGCACGGACTGCCGGCCTGATCCGGCTGCTCTACCACTTCGGCCGCCCGAGCTCGGTCGGCACGCCCGCCGACGCCCGAGCCGAGGCTGACTGGTTCGTCGACCACATCGGCAACATCGAACCCGGCGAGATCGCCGTGCTCGACATCGAAGACGACCACGCCCATGGCGACCTGTCCGGCTGGGCACTCACCTTCCTCGCCAGGGTCGACGAACGCACCGGCCGAGCAGGCGGCCGCCCCGAAGACGACGCAGTGCTCTACACGTACGCCCCCTACGCCAGAGCACACCTCCGGGCCGGCCAGCTCGGCCAGCGGCCGCTCTGGCTGGCCGCCTACACCAACAACCCCACAGTCCCCGCCCCGTGGCAGGACTGGACGTTCCACCAGTTCACCTCGAGCGGCACCTGCCCCGGCATCAACGGTCGGTGCGACCTGAACCGCTTCGACGGCCCGCTCGCCGCACTCCAGGCCATCTCCGGCATGCACCCGGCCAAGCCCGCTGATCTGCCGATCCCCGCACCGACCGTCACCACGTTCCAGGAGGACACCATGGACCGCCACGACATGCAGCTCGACATCGACGCCGACGGCCACGGCTGGCGCGACATCGACATCCCGTTCGGCAAGGTGGTGTCGGTGCTGTGCAACACGGCCAACCCCACCCAGGGCGGCTACAAGCCGATCCCCGACATCGCCGTGCTCGACGTCGGCGGCAAGGCCCGCATCGTCATCGAGGAAGCCATCCCGAAGGGACGCATCGGCGTCACCGTCTGGGCCGCGGCCTGAGAGTGGAGGTTCTCCAGCTGGTCATCGCTGCCTGCGCTGTCGCCGGCGCTCTCGTCGTCGCCTTCGGCTTCGGCCAGTCGAAGATGAAGGACGCCACGATCGACACGCAGCAAGGGCTCATCACTGCCCTCGAGGCCGAGGGCAAGCAGCGGGACAAGGACATCGCCACGCTCAGCGGCAAGGTCGACGTGCTCCAGTCGACCTGGGCGAGTCAGGTCGCCACCACGGTGGCCGACGAGGTGGTCCGCCGCATCGCATTGCACCTCAAGGAAGGGACAAGGTGACCTCCCAAGCGATCGGTGATCTTCTCGAAGCGCTCGACCGGCTCCAACGCCGAGCCCGGAACCAGGACCGACTCTTGGTGACGATGGCGTTCATCATCGCCCTGCTCGCCGGTGGGTTCGCCTGGCAGAACCGGGCGATCGTCGACCAGGCCGACATCCTCGCCCGGCGGGCCCCGACGCTCGCCTACATCGAGGAGTCGTCCAGTCAGGCGGCATGCGTGGCCCGCCTCCAGGCCGGCTACGAAGCTGCCCTCGCCCGGGTCGTCCTCGCCGCCTTCGACAACGACCAGGCGGCCGTGGCCGCCGCCCGTCCCGACCTGGCCGCCGCGTTCGACCGGCTCACCCGCATCGACGAGATCTGCCCGCCGGTCAAGGTGCCGGACAGCCAGAAGGAGCCGACACCATGAACGACCAGACCTCAGACGACCAGCCGGCCGGCGAACTCGCAGGACCGATCACCGGAGAGGCCGTCGGCCAACTCGACGCGATCGTGCCCTCCGCGGCCGAGCAGCGGTCCGACGCGAAGGGCCGGGTCGGCAACACCGTCACCCAGGTGGGGGTCCCCGGAGCGGTCGTGACCATCGGCACCTGGGCGGCGCAGCTCGGCCACGTCGACCTCGACCCCGGGCCCGGCACCGACTTGCCCACGATCGTGGCGGCAGCGTTCATGGTGCTGCTGACCTGGGGCATGGCCCGCTGGATGAACCGTGAGGGCCTCCGAGCCGGGTGAGCGACGAGGACCGCTGGGAACGGCTCCTCCTGCACCTCTACGACCAGTGCACCGAGGTCTGCTGGGACCTCACGAACGCCGAACGAGCTGCCGTCCGGCTCTACACCGTGATCCACCACCGCCTCGAACACCCCACGATCTGACCGGTACGACATGCCGGTCAGCGACGAGCCCCCGTCTCCCTGCCCACCTCCCCCGGGCATCGAGGCGGGGGCCTTGTCGCGTTCCGGCACAGGTCACCGGCAGGTCACGAACTCGAACCGTCAGACCCCTTCACCAGCCGTCGGCGGTCCCTTCGGCGCAGGGGTCCACTCGACGGGGCACCGGCAGACCTCCCGGGAGTACCGTGCGACGGCTTCCAAGCGCGTCTTGCCAAGGTTGGGGTCGCGGGTTCGAATCCCGTCGTCCGCTCCAAAGAGGTCAAGCTAGACAAGGAAAACGAACGAATCGGCGCTACGCCCTTGGGGCCGCGAGTCACGAAAGGCTCACGGCGAACACCAGAACCACCCGAGGAACCCCATGGGCGAGCGCCGCATCGGCAGCATCCGACCCCGCGGCAGAGACCGCTGGCAGCTGGTGGCCGAAGCGCCACCCGACCCGAGGACCGGTCGTCGTCGGCAGCGGACAAAGATCTTCCGGGGCAGCCGGAGGGACGCCGAGAAGGCGCTGACCCGGTTCGTGGTCGAGAGCATGGACCACGTCGTCTCTTCCGAGACGGCCACGGTCGACGAGCTCGTCGAGCAGTACCTGGCCGTGGCCGGTCCCGACATGTCGCCCTCGATGCCGGCCATCATCCGCCGCGACTATGACGTCTACATCCGGCCCACCCTCGGCCGCATGCAGGTGGCGAAGGTTGAGGGCCACCACCTCGAGCTGCTCTACGCGAAGCTCCGGGCTACTGGCGGCCGGTGCAGGCTGAGCAAGAACCGGAAGTGTCCGCCCGAGAGCTACCCGTGCGCCCACGGCGGCGGTGGCCCGCTGGCGGCGACCACCGTGCGGCGGAAGCACGTGATCATCCACGCAGCGTTCGAGCAGGCGTGCCAGTGGGGTTGGATCCAGCGGAACCCGGCCGACAACGTGAAGCGCAGCAAGCGGATCTCGGGGAAGAGGAAGAAGCCGGTGCCGGCCAGCACCCCCGACGTCGCCGCGCTCACTGCATGGCTGGCAGCCAACGACGTCGAGCTGTGGGCGTTCGTGGTCATGGCCTCCCGCCGAGGGCCCCGGCCGGGCGAGGTGTGTGCGCTCAGGTGGACCGACATCGACATGGCAGCGAAGGAGATCACCTTCGCCCGCACGATCGCTTGGGCGCCCGGCCGGAAGCCGGCCTGGGTGGAGAAGCCGACGAAGACCGACGATGAACGGACCATCTCGCTCGTCGGTGTGGCCCTGGCCGCCGTGCAGGACCAACGTCGCCTCGTGGTGGAGCGAGCGCTGGCGCTCGGCGAGGGTCTGGCGGCCGACGAGTTCGTGTTCTCCCACGGTCCCGGCCGTCCATGGCTCCCAGGGAGCTGGCTGTCGAAGCGGATGACCAGGGCCCGGGCCGCCTCCGGCGTCAGCAACGACGTGACGTTCCGGGCCCTGCGCCACTACGTCGCCACGAAGCTGATCGGCAAGGGTGTCGACCCTCGGAAGGTGGCCGGGATCCTCGGTCACGCTCGAGCGTCGACCACGGTCGACTTCTACGCCGATTGGGAGCCGGCCTCCGACCAGGCGGAGGCGTTGCTCATGGACGACGAGATCGATGGGGTCGACGACGATGACGGCTCCGTCGCCCAGTAGCTGGACGGCTCGTGCGGGGGATACGGGGCGCGGGAGAGGTGGGCGTTCAGCTCCATCGACTCTGCGTACGAACGTCGGGCGTCGACGAGCAGCTCATGGGCTGCCTGGTTCCCGAGGCCGGTGAACACGACCCGCCAACCGCCCTCGCCGTCGGGGTGCATGTGGGCGAGACCCGGACGGCTCAACGACAACGCGAGGTGCAGCCCGGCGTGCGGGATCGTGATCCCCACACCCTCTGGCGTTCTGGCCGCCCACCTGGTGAGCGCGGCCAGGGCCTGCTCGCCGAGCCCGAACCGGTAGACGATCGGCCCTTCCTCCCTGGGCCGTGGTGCTGCGCCGGACATGGTGGTCACCCCGTCCTGCGGTTCCGCATCTGCTGGAGAGCGTGTTGGGCGACGTCGACGGGCACCTCGAACTCCTCCGCCACCTCGGCAGCGGAGACCGGCATGTCGATCCCGATCAGGGCGTTCACGAACGCCACCAGATCAGCGCGTGGCACGAGCCGCTCAGCGACGATCCCATCTACCCGGTGTTCCTCCCGGCGCACGACCGGCGCCCAGGCGTCCGGCCGGCCGGGGTAGTCGCTCCCGCCGCCGCGCTCGTGGTGCACGAGCTCGTGGGTGATCGCTGCGAGACGTTCGACGGGTGGGAGGTGGCGGTCGACGAGGATGACCCAGTCGTCGCCGTCGGTCGCGTAGATGGCCCGTAGGCCTGGTGTCGGCATGTCGACGAGCTCGACGTGATCTTCGAGCCGGAACGCTTCGGGCCGCCATGGTCTCCACCCCATGCGGCGACGGTAGCGAGGGGGTGTGACATCAGCGGGCGGTGCGGCGTTGTCGGGCCCGGTCGAGGGCGATGCGGGCCATGCCCATCAGCTGGTCGTAGGCCTCGGGGTCGGCGTGTCGTAGCTCTTCGAGGTCGACGCCGTCGGCGGAGATCCGGAGGTCTTTGGCCCGGGCGGCGTCGGCGAGGAGCTGCTCTTCCTCTTCGGTCGGGAGGGCGGAGGTGGCGACGTAGACCTGGGGGGTGCCGTCGGCGCCGGTGCGGATGACCATGGGAGCGCTGTCGAGGTGTCCTGCCGCGTCGAGCAGCTCGAGGGTCTCGTCGACGGAGAGGTCCAGGGCGACCGAGAGCGCGGCGACAGCGTTGGGGCTGGCGTTGCGGTCGCCGGTTTCCAGGAGGCCGATGTAGCTCATGGAGACGGCGTGGTTCGTCGCTTTGGCCAGTGAGGTCTGGGTGAAGCCGCGGTTCTTGCGGTGCCGGCGTAGCAGCTGAGCGAACAGGGGTCGCTGGTGGTCGGGAATCTGTCGTGCCATGCCGCTGATCCTGCGGTGGGTGTGGGTGTGAAGGAAACGTAAGAGTCGGTCCACCGGCTCTCAAACGGGACTAGCCCGGTAAGGCCCCACGAAAACTACACGGATGTTGTTCCACGAGTGGATCGGCATCTACGTCTCTACATTCACACTTGACCTTTCACACGTAAGAAGGTAAGACATGTCCTCGTGAAGACGAACGAGGTGCAGATGCTCCCCGACGCAGTGGCCGAGTGGCGGCTCGAGCGGGGGATGAGCCAGGAGGAGCTGGCCGAGGCTTCCAAGGTCAGCGGCTCGCTCATCGCGCTGATCGAGACCGGTCGGCGCCAGCCGGGCATCACGAACGCTCTCGCCATCGCCAAGGCGTTGACGGTGCCCATCACGGCGATCGCCACGGTGAACGTCGACCTGGCCGAGCTGCTGGCGGTGCTAGGCGAGGCCCCTCTCTCCGTTCGGCAGCGACGGGTCCGGCGCCACCCGGTCGCCGAGCCGGTGGGTGCGCCGTCATGAGCGATGCCGCAGCGGCACCCGTCGAAGCAGTCGACCAGGCGCTCGTCGGAGCGAACGTCCGGGCCGCTCGTGAGGAGAAGGGCTGGACCCGACACGACCTCAGCACGCGCTCCGGCGTCCGGGAGAACACGATCTACCGGATCGAGGCCGGCCAGGTGATGCCGTCCCTCGACTCCATCGATCGGATCGGGAAGGCGCTCGACAAGACCGTCGACCAGCTCACCACGAAGGCAGCCTCCTGATGGCGGAGCGGGTGCTGGTCGCCATCGACGAGGAGGTCCTTGACCGGCTTCTCGTCGCTCTTGATCGGTCGAGCGATGTCGTCGAGCAGGCGACCCGGCGCTTCGACAGCGAGTCGAAGCCGGGTGCTCTGACGATCAAGGAGACCGCGTTCGAGCTCGGGGTGAGCGTGAGCACCGTCGAGCGGATGACGAGGGCCGGTGAGCTCAACCCGGTCCGGTTCGGCAACCGCGTCCGCTACCCCCGCCACGAGATCGACCGGGTGCTCGGCGCCACGATCGCTAGCCCGGTGAGGAGGGTCGGATGACCATGACCGACCACCCGGCCGCCCAGCAGCAGCGGGACAACGAGGTGAAGTGCCGGATCTGCCGGAAGCCGACCTGGAACGAGTCAGGGATGTGCGACCGCTGCGACTCGGCGATCCCGCTGGCATCGTCGGCGCCGGACACGGCCGACCGGAACATGGCCGCTGTGCCAGCGTCATCGATCTCTTCTCCGGCGCGGACGGGTTCACGCCAGGTCCTGCCCGAGGTGGTCCGGATCTCCGGGCTGAACGATCCGACGCTCGCCGCTCGTGGCCATCACGTCCGGGACCTGTACGTCGAGACGTTCTGGCTTCCGATCCTTGGTCCCTCCGCCGTGTGGTTGCTGCGACACGCGAGCTTCCACATCGACGCCAGCGGCCAGTACATCGTCGGGTCCGAGGAGCTGGGGAAGCGGCTCGGGCTCAACGGAGTCGGCCGGGGGTCGCCGCTGTGCCGGGCGTTCGACCGGCTCGTCAACTTCCACGCCGCGGTCCGGGACGGCGACGACACATGGCGGTTCCGGCTTCACCTCGGTGACCTCCCGCGCCGTCACGTCGGCCGACTCGACGAGGGCATGCAGAAGGTTCACGGGCTGCACCTCCAGGGCGGCCGGGTCATCACCGGCCTGCTGGCGGCAGCCAAGGTTCCGGAGTCGGCTGACCTTCAACGGACAGCCCCTACTCCGCCCGCTTCCGTCGCGACCGGGGGAGACATCCCCGGCGCGTCGACGGCCAGCCGGCTCCGGTGCACCACCGCTGAGGTCGAGCGGTGAGCGCGATGAGGCTCGTCGGCGACGTGCTCGACGAGGCCGGCGCCCGGGAGATCACCGAGCGGATCAAGATCGCCGCCACGGCGTTGTGGGTGTTGCTGTGCGAGGCGCATGAACGGCAGGCGTGGGTGCCGCTCGGCTACCCGTCGTTCGCCGCCTACGTGAAGACCGAGTTCGACATGAGTCGGGCGCACGCCTACCGGGTGCTGGACCAGGCGGCGGTGATCACCACGTTGGCCGAGGCGGCCGGCGTGACGGATCCGGGGCAGGCGCCGCCGTTGCCGCTCGAGGATGCCCGCAGGTTGAAGCCGAAGCTCGCCGAGGCGGCCGAGGCGGTGGCCGAGAAGGTGAATGCCGGTACTCCGCCGGCGGCCGCTGTCGCTGAGGTTGCGGCCGAGGCCAGAGAGACCGAGCGTGCAGCCAAGGGGCCGTCGCCCCGGTCACGGGCCCTGGCCTACGCGCAGGAGCACCCGCGGGCGTCGGTCGAGCAGATCGTTCGCCGCTGCGATGTCGCCCGCTCGGTCGCTGAGGCGGCCCGTGCCCGGCATCCTCGCCCGACGCCCGCCGGGCCGGCCCCGGCGAAGAGGGCCGGGAAAGTGCTCGACGTGTCCCGGTGGAAGGACCAGGCATCGCCTCGCCGTGGTGATCGGCTGCCCTCCGACTCCGGTCTGCCGGAGTGGGCGCGCTGGCTGGTGCAGCACGTGGCCACCGTCGAGGAGATCGACACGTGGGTGGCGTCGGTGCCCGACGTCGACGTGTTCGAAGCGATGGAGCAGGCGGGCGAGCAGGCCGCGATGTGGGTCGGCGTCCGTGACCGATTGGCGGCCCGGGCCGCCCCGTAACCAGCCCACGACGGGAGCCGTTCGCGGTCCCGGCATGGTCAGCAGCAGGCGCCCGTTCGGGTCCCCCTGCGTCAGCAACCCAGAGAGGGAGGCCCGTCGTGGCCGAAGACGAAGTCGTGATCCCCCAACTGCCCGAGCACAACGGCCAGGTGCCGTCGGGTGTAGTCACCACGTTCACCGGCACGTCGAGCCGGCTCACCCGGCCGTTGTCGGCGGAGGACGAGGTCCTGGTGCTCGTGCCGTGCCGGGTCACCGAGGAAGGCCACCGGGTGGTGACCGACGGGTTGCACCGGTTGCAGAAGTTGAAGGCGACCGACATGTTCCTGCTCGAAGGGCCGTTGGCGGCCGACGCTCAGAAGCTGCTGAACAAGGCGCGGAAGAACGCCTCGGCGCTCGATGACGCGTCGAAGGCCCGGGCGCCGCTGCCCGGCATCAACGACGGCGAGGACGACGACGACGGCGAGGACGACCCGCTGAGCAAGGTCGTCGGCTGATGGGCGAGGGCGGGTCGGAAGTCGAGGTTCGGCAAGAGCCGAACGCCAGCGCGGTGGCGTTGCTGGAGAACAACCCGGAGTACCGGAGGCTGGCGGCGCTCTACAACGAGTGCGCCAAACTCGCCCGGTCCAAGTTCATCCCCGAGGCCTACAAGGACGACGTCGACACGACGTTCGCACTGGCCCGCTACGGGGAGCAGTACGGGCTCAGCCCGATCCACTCCGTCGCCCGGTTGTACGTGATCAACGGGAAGATCGAGCCGTCCGCCGACGTGCTGGCCGCCCTCGTGATCGACGGTGGCCACGAGCTGCGGTACGACGAGACTTCATCGACCCGGTGCACGGTGTCGATCCGCCGGGCTGGGACCGACTACTGGCAGTCGCTCACGTGGACGATCGACGATGCCCGCCGGGCCGGCCTGCTCGACCTCTGGGTGGAGGAGTGGAAGTCCACCCAGGGCGGCAAGCGCTACGCCGAGACCTTCGTGGTCGGGCACGTCGACACCGGGGTCAACGAGGAGTTGATCGCCGATGCCCCGGACTGGGTGAAGAGCAACATCCGGGCCGGGAAGCTCAAGGCCAAGGAGAACTGGCAGAAGTACCCCGACGACATGCTGGCGGCCAAGGCCATCCGCCGGGCCGTCAAGCGGTTCTGTCCCGACGTCCTCCTCAACCTCGCCCTCGCCGACCAGGCCGAGGGCATGCCGCTCGAGCGGCTGGCCGATCCGACGAACACCGACCCCGCCGTCGAGACCGATGAGGGTCCCGCCGCATCGGTCGCAGAGCCGGCACCGGCAGACGATGACATCGAGGACGCGGTGCTCGTCGATCCCGAGGTCGAGGAGCAGGACGATCAAGAGGACGCCACCCATGAGGGCGGCGGCGATGACGACGCAGACGTCGAGGCACTCCCGGCCGATCAGCCGGGCGGGTCCACCCCCCGTGAGGGTGGCGACGCTGCGTCCGAGCCTCCGCCCGCCAGCGGGGGCGGGCCCGCTGACGAGGTCGCCGAACCGGTGGCCGGATCCGGGCCCGCCCCAACCTCTCCGCCGCCGGCCGCCGTCGTCGAGCAGCCGCTGGCCGGAGCGACGTTCACCCGGTCCTTCGCCATCCACGTCCGTGAGGCCGACATGGGCGGCCGGGCGCCGCTCGACGACGAGGCCCGCCACGCGATCGTCGCCAAGGTCACCGGCGGCCGTACCCGTTCGGTGAAGGAGGTGTGGGCCAGCGAGGTGTCGGACTGCTGGGTGGTCCTCAAGGGGATCGAGAAGGGCCAGCTCGAGCTCGTCGACGTCGACGGGGTCCGCACGGTGAGGGAGGCGGGGGCTGGTGGCGAGTGACGAGGATCTCCCGCTCTCGGTCAACGGTGACCGACGGGCGCTCAGCCTGGCGGACCTGGCCCTAGTCGACATCGGGGCGACGGTCTACGCGCTGGACCTGAACGAGGACACGGACGCTGACACGAGCCAGGTGAAGGGCGGGATCGTGATCTCGATCGAGACCGGGACCGACGCTGAGTCGGGGGAGACGATGCGCCGGTTCGTGACGGCGACCCCGTGGCATGGGCAAGTGAGGTTTGACTCGCTGTTGGCCATCGAGGTGCGTCAGGTCGAGGTCCCGAACGCCGGGCACATCCGGTCGTTGATCCGGGCGATGGCGAAGGTCGTGGCGACGTCGAAGCGGTCGTTCACGTCGAACGAGACGAAGTGCATCGGTGCCATGGGCCGCCTCGTGGAGGCGCTGTGAGCCGACAAGTTCCGCAAAACCAACAACCCAGGAGAACCCCTTCATGACCGCACGCACGCTCGCCGAGCTCGCCGCCGCAACCGGTGTCGAGCCCCACGACCACCTCCCGACCGACATCGACATCCCGGTCCTCGCCGGCCTCCAGGCCCAGGGCGACCTCCTGGTCATCCCGGCGCACCTCGTCCCAGACGTCCACGTCGGCATCGACGGCTGGACCGACGTACCGGCCGCCGGCATAGAGCTGCTCCGCGGCGCCGCCGGCGGCAACCCCCACATGCTGGTCGCCGACCCCGGCACGTGCCGCTACACCACCAACATCTCGGACCCCGAGCGGCTGGCGCTCGGCGCCATCGAGACCACCGAGACGGTGTGGTTGCTCCATCCGGAACACGGCGGCTCGGGAATCGCCGCCGGCACGTTCATCATCCGCCGCCAGCGTGAGCAGGCCGAAGAGCAGCGCCTGGTCGCCGACTGATGGCCAGCACGTACACCGGGACCCTGACCCCTGAGCAGGTCGCCGACGTCGAAGAGCAGCAGGCCCGATGGATGGCGGCGTCGCTCTCGACAGACCGGGCTGATCGCCCGACGGTCGAGGATGCCGTGCGGCGGGTCTACACGACCGCTGGCCTGCCCGAGCCGCCGCTGATCATCTGGATGGACTCCCCGCTCGGCGGTCTGTTCGCGGCCGCCTTCCTCAAGGACTTCCTCTCGAAGGGCCAGCTCGGGGGCCAGCTCGGGGGCCAGCTCGGGGGCCAGCTCGGGGGCCAGCTCGGGGACCAGCTCGGGGGCCAGCTCGGGGACCAGCTCCGGGGCCAGCTCGGGGGCCAGCTCGGGGTCCAGCTCTGGGGCCAGCTCTGGGGCCAGCTCGGGGGCCAGCTCGGGGGCCAGCTCTGGGGCCAGCTCCGGGGCCAGCTCGGGGGCCAGCTCGGGGGCCAGCTCGGGGGCCAGCTCGGGGACCAGCTCCGGGGCCAGCTCTGGGGCCAGCTC
>JAODBP010000347.1 GCA_025464025.1 Actinomycetes bacterium
GCCGCCTCACCGGCTCCTCGGTCCGCCGGGTCGAGGACCCGAGGATCCTCACCGGCCGGGGGCGCTACGTCGACGACATCGAGCTCCCCGGGATGCTCCACGCCGCCTTCGTGCGCAGCCCGTGGCCTCACGCCACCCTGACCCGGGTCGACGTCTCGGCTGCCCTGGCGGTCGACGGCGTGGTGGCCGCCTTCACCGCAGCCGACGTCGAGGGCATAGTCATGCAGGGCGGCGCGCCCGACGGCCTCCTGAACGCCGCGTACCTCCCTCTGGCCTCCGACCGCGTCCGCTTCGTCGGTGACCCGGTGGCGATCGTGCTGGCGACGTCCAGGGCGGCCGCCGAGGACGGGTGCGACGCCGTCGAGCTCGACGCCGACCCGCACGAACCGATCGCCACCATCGACCACGCCCTCGACCCGTCGCGGCCGGCGATCTTCCAGGAGGCCGGCACCAACGTCCTCCTCGACAAGGAGGTCGCGTACGGGGACGTCGACGCCGCCTTCGCCCGGGCCGACCGCGTCGTCACCGCCACGTTCACCCAGCAGCGCCAGACCCACCTGCCCATGGAGGGGCGGGCGCTCATCTGCGACTTCCAGCCGGCCCGCCAGGAGCTGACCGTCCACGCCGCCCACCAGAACCCGCAGACGCTGCGCATGGCACTGGCCGGGCTGCTCGGGCTCCCGGCCCACGCCGTGCACGTCCTGTGCGACGACATCGGCGGCTCGTTCGGGCAGAAGGCCTACGTCTCCCGGGAGGAGGTGGCCGTTGCCGCGGCATCCAAGGCCGTGGGTCGGCCGGTGAAGTGGATCGAGGATCGGGTCGAGAACCTGCTGGCCGCCGGCCAGGCCCGCGACGAGCGCATCGAGGTCACCGCCGCGGTGTCGAGCGAGGGCGACCTGCTCGGGCTGCGGGCCCACATGACGCTCGACCAGGGCGCGTACCAGCTCACCACCCTGCCGCCGTCGATCTTCCCGACGATCGTGCGGGTGCTCCTGCCCGGCGCCTACCGGCTGCGGGACTACTCGTTCCGCACCACGGTCGTGGCGTCGAACAAGGCGACCTACATGGCGTTCCGCGGGCCGTGGGCGGCGGAGACGTTCGTGCGGGAGCGGCTGCTCGACCTGATCGCCGGGGAGCTCGGGCTCGACCGGGTCGAGGTCCGTCGCCGCAACCTGCGCACGCCCGACGAGCTGGCCGAGGGCACGCCCGGCGGCCTCAGCCTCCACGCCGTCACGGCGCGCGAGACGCTGGAGCGGGCCGTCGAGCGCTGGGGCCCCATCGGGCCGGGGACGGGCATCGCCCAGGTGCTGGAGCCGGCGCCCGGCCCGCCCGAGTACGCCGTTGCCCTCGGCGCCGGCGCGTCGCCGCGGACGGCGCAGCGGGCCACGTGCCGGATGGAGCCCGACGGCACGCTGACCGTGATGACCAGCCAGTCGCCCCACGGCCAGAGCCACCAGACCACGCTGGCCCAGCTCGCCGCCGACACCCTGTCGGTGCCGATCGAGCGGGTGCGCATCGTGCACGGCGACACCCGGCTCACCCCGTTCAACGGCGTCGGCACCGGTGGCTCGCGCGCCGCCACGCTGGCCAGCGGCGCCGTCATCGGCGTGGTCGAGGTGCTGGGCGAGCGCATCAAGGACGTCGCGGCCGACCTGCTGGAGGCGAACCGCGACGACCTCGAGCTGGCCGACGGCCGGATCCAGGTGAAGGGCACGCCGACGGCCGGGGTCGACCTGGCCACGCTGGCCCGGGCCGCCTACTCGTCGGGCCAGTCCCTGGAGGCGGCGTACGACTTCGCGGTGCCCGAGGGCGGGTGGTCGCAGGCCACCCACCTGTGCCAGGTCGAGGTCGACGGCGACACCGGCCTGGTGCGCATCCTGCGCTACCTCGTGGTGGGCGACTGCGGGGCGCTCATCAACCCGGCCGTGGTCGAGGGCCAGGTCCGGGGCGGCATCGCCCAGGGGATCGGCGGCGTGCTCCACGAGTGGGCCGCCTACGACGCCGACGGCCAGCCCCAGGCCACCACGCTGCTCGACTACCTCGCGCCTGGCGCCCTCGACCTGCCGACGATCGACGTCGAGCACCTCGAGTCCCCGCCCCAGGGGCCACTCGACTTCCGGGGTGTCGGGGAGGGCGGCGCCATCGGCGCCCCCGCCGCCCTGGTGAGCGCCATCGCCGACGCCATCGGCGTGCCGATCACCGAGCGCTACCTTCCCCCGGCCCGCATCCTCGAGCTGATGGGAACGATCTGACGTGGCCGGTTTCGAACCCGAGGTGATCGAGCGCTTCCACCGGGAGGGGTGGTGGGGCGACCAGAGCTTCGCCCAGCGGGTGGCCCAGTGGGCCGGCACCAACCCCGACGGCGATGCGTTCGTCACCGCCGGCGAGCGGTTCACCTGGCGGGAGTACGACGAGGTGTCGTCGGCCTGGGCGTCGGCCTTGCTGGATCTCGGGCTCGAGCCCGGCTCGCGCGTCGCCGTGCAACTGCCCGACGGCCCGGCCGTGCACGCCGCCTTCGTGGCCGTCGAGAAGGCCGGCCTCGTGATCGTGGGCATCGGCCACCGGGCCGGGCAGCGCGAGATCGACCACCTGCTCGGGCTCACCGGCGCCCGCACCATGATCACCGGCGAGCCGCCCACCGCTGACCTCGACCACGTGGTGCTCGTCCCGTCGGCCCCCTCGGTGGGCGACGGCTCGCTCGTCGTCGACGGGGTGACCGTGCACCCGAGCCCCGGCCCGTGGCCCGGCCTCCACCCCGACGACCTGTGGCTCCTGAACTCGACCTCGGGCACCACCGGCCTGCCCAAGTGCGTGATGCACAACCAGAACCGGTGGGTCTACTTCCACCACCTGGCGGTGCAGTCGGGCGGGCTCAACGAGGCCGACCGCTTCCTCAGCGCCCTGCCCGCCCCGTTCGGGTTCGGCATCTGGACGGCCCACGCCACGCCGCTCGTGCTCGGGGCGCCGACCGTCGTGGTCGACCGGTTCAACGCCGGCGACGTGCTCGACCTCATCGAGCGGGAGCAGGTGAGCGTGCTGGCCGCCGTCAGCACGCAGTTCATCATGCTGCTCAACGAGCAGGCCGAGCGGCCCCGCGACACCTCGTCGCTGCGGGCGCTCTACACCGGTGGCGAGGCCGTGCCCTACGAGCGGGCCGCCGAGTTCGAGCGGGAGACCGGCGCCGCCGTGCTCCAGTTCTACGGGTCGAACGAGACCGGGGCCCTCAGCTGCACGAGCTTCGAGTCGTCGCGCGACCGGCGGCTGCGCTCGGCGGGCGTGGTCATCCCCGAGATGGAGGTGCGCCTGCTCGATCCCGAGACGGGGGCCGACGTCGAGGGCCAGGGCCAGCCGGCGTGCCGGGGCCCCGCCATGTGCCTGGGCTACTGGGGCGACGAGGGCGCCAACGCCAAGCTCTACACCCCCGACGGCTGGATGCTGATGGGCGACATCGTCACCATCGACGGCGAGGGCGAGCTGAAGGTCGTCGGCCGCACGTCAGACTTCATCATCCGGGGCGGCAAGAACATCAGCGCCCCGGCGGTCGAGGAGGAGGTCGGCACCCACCCGGCCGTGGCCATGGTCGCGGCCGTCGCCGTGCCCGACCCGGTGTTCGGCGAGCGGGTCGGCATCTACGTCGAGCTCAAGCCCGGCGCCTCGCTCACGCTGGAGGAGGTCGTCGACCACCTCAAGGCCCGGGGCGTGTCGAAGGAGTGGTTCCCCGAGCGCTTCGTCGTGGTCGACGCCCTCCCTCGCTCCTCCGGCGGCAAGGTGGCCAAGGGCGACCTCAAGGAAGACGCCAAGACCCGCTCCTGGTGAATGCTGACGCTCGACTGACGGTCGTCCGGTAGACACGCGCCCCGTGACCCGCCGCGGCCTGCTCCTGTTCGCCGCCATGTCGGCCATCTGGGGCGTGCCGTACCTGCTGATCAGCGTGGCGGTCGACCACCTCGCCGTCCCGGTCGTCGTGGCCGGGCGCACCGGCATCGCCGCCATCGTGCTGGTGCCGTTGGCCCACCACCGGGGCGTGCTCGTGCCGGCCATGCGGCGGTGGCGACCGGTGCTCGCCTTCACCGCGCTCGAGATGGCCGGGCCGTGGCTGCTGCTCACCGACGCCGAGAAGAAGCTGCCGTCGAGCCTGGCCGGGCTGCTGGTGGCGTGCGTGCCGATGGTCGCCGCCGTGGCCGCCTTCGGCCTGGGCGAGCGATCGGCCCTCAAGCCGTCCCGGCTCCTCGGCATCGCCGTGGGCATGGCCGGCGTGGCCTTCGTCGTCGGCGTGGGGCGGGAGGGCGGCGGCGGCGCGTGGAGCATCGTCGAGGTGCTGCTCGTGTGCGTCGGCTACGCCCTCGCCCCGTTCATCCTCGACCGCCGGCTGGGCGACGTGCCGAGCCTCGGCGTCGTCGCCCTCTCCCTCGGGATCGTGGCCGTGCTCTACCTGCCCTTCGCCGTGGCCCTGCGACCGGACGGGTGGCCGCCGGCCAGCTCGACGTGGGCGGTCATCGGCCTCGCCGTGCTGTGCACCGGCATCGCCTTCCTCGTGTTCTTCGCCCTCATCGCCGAGGTCGGGCCGCAACGGGCCACGCTCATCACGTTCGTGAACCCCGCGGTGGCCGTCGTGCTCGGCATCACCGTGCGGGACGAGCCGCTGGGCGCCGGGCTGGTCATCGGCTTCCCGCTCGTGCTGCTCGGATGCTGGCTCTCGGCCCGAGCGCCCCGCTCCGAGAAGGAAGCGATCGTCGCCGTTTCGGCATAGGACAAACCAGACGAAGCGGCGAATGGGGAGGAGGTGCGCCGCGTCCCGGTCGTGATGCTGGTGGCCGCCCTGGCGGCCGTCGGCCTGGTGTCCGTCCCCACGACCTGGAGCGCGGCATCGCCGCCGGTCGACCCGACCTACAGCGGCGGGGCACCGGTGACCTGGCCGTTCACCGCTGACGCCGAGGCGATCGCCGTGCTGCCCCGAAGCGACGGCCGGACCATCGTGGTGGGCAACGCGGTTGGCTCGACCCCGGGCCGGGCCGAGGGCTTCCTCGCCTACGTGGATCGCGACGGCACCGTGCTGCGCAGCGTCCGGCCCGCCCTCGGTCTCCAGAGCCACTTCAACGCCGCCACCACCAGCATCGACGGCGTCATCCTCGTCGCCGGGTTTTCGTGGACGTGGGCGAACGGCGACGAGCGGACGCCCCTGCTGGTCACGTTCACCAACGACCTCAGCGTGTACGAGGTCGGCGTCAACCACGGCATCGCCCGCGACCTCTCGCTCCACGGGGAGTGGACCACTGTTGGCGGCATGCCGGACCGGAGCTTCGTCGTGACGGCCGGGCGGGTCACGACCTCGAACGGGACCCCCTTCACCGTCCAGTACTGGGCCTTCACCGAGGCGTGGTGGCAGTGGGGCAACGAGGGCCGCTCGGGCTGGATCACCGACGCCCCGGTCGCCGTCGCCCTCGACGCCTCGGCTCGGGTGCTCCTCGCCACCGGCGAGGCCCCGGGCCGGGTGCTGCGACTGACCAGCACCGCCGCGCCCGACCCGACCTTCGGCGGCGGTGACGGCGTAGCCGACCTCCCGGCCGCCCCTCGCGCCCTCACGCTCCTCCCCGACCAGCGCCTCCGGGTGCCGGTCGCCGGCACCGGCATGCGCGTCCTCGGGCTCACGGCCGACGGCACCCCGGACGTCGGGTTCGGCGCCGGCGGTTCGGCCTCGACGTCGTCAGCGGCGAGCAGTCGGGCCGTCGTGCTCGACCCGTCTGGCGCCCTCTTCGCCGTCGGCGACGACGACAGCTCGGTCATCGTGGCCAAGTACCGCACCGACGGGACGCTCGACAGCGCGTTCGGCGACGGTGGCACGGCGAGCGTGGCCCCCGGTGCCGTCCCCCTCGCGGCCGTCGCCGGCATGGTGGACCCGTACGGCCTCGTCGTCGTCGGGCGATGGGCGAGGAGCCCAGGTGGCCGCACCGAGCCGCTCGCCCTGCGCCTCCGGCCCGGCTACCCGACCACCCCGCCGAACATGACCGGCCCCGGCAGCATCGACCCGACGTACCCGGGCGGCACCTTCCAGCCGGCCGACGCCGGGACGACCTCGGTCGCACGTCTCCCTGACGGCGGCGTGGTGGCGGTTGGCGGGCGGTTCACCGGCGGCACGCCGAACGCCTACCACACCTGGGTGCGCACCTTCTCGACCGACGGGCACCTGGTCCGCGACGTGCTGCTCCACCTGGCGTGGAGCGAGGCGGCGTGGGACGTGGCGGTCGATGCCCACGGGCGCATCCTGCTCGCCGGCTTCGTGCCCGACCAGCAGGTGGAAGGCCGCCACCCGATGGTGGCCCGGCTCCTCCCCGACCTGACGCCCGACCCGTCGTTCGCCACCAACGGCGTCGACGTCCAGGTCGGCGGGGGCGGCTACTACTGGCAGGTCGCCGCCGACGGCGACCGCCTCGTCGCCTCCGGCGGCGCATCGTCGAACGCCACCACCGGCTGGAACGTCAGTCGCTGGGACGCGTCGGGCCACCTCGACCCGACCTTCGGCTCCGGCGGCCGGGCCCGCATGCCGAACAACGCCGTCCCCAACGGGATCGCCGTTGACTCCCAGCACCGGGTCGTGCTCGGCAACTACTACTCCGGGCCGGGCCAGGTCGTCCGCCTGACGCCGTCCGGTGCGGCCGACCCCACGTTCGGCGGAGGTGACGGCATCGCCGACCTCCCCGGGGTCAGCTTCACGCCCGACCTGGCCATCGACGGGCAGGGTCGCATCGTGGTCCTGTCCGACCGGGCGCATCGCCTGCTGGCCGACGGGTCGCTCGACCCCTCATGGGACGGTGACGGCACCGCTCCGCTCGTCCACCTGGCCCCGCAGCGGGTGTCGATCGCCCCCGACAACTCGCTCGTCGTGGCCGGGTACGGCGGCGACTCCGCGCAGCAGCTCGCACTCCGGCGCCTCCGTTCCGACGGGTCGGCCGAGACGAGCTTCGGCGAGCAGGGTCTCGCCGATCCCTACCTCGACAAGTACCTGTCCGAGGCCGACGACGCCGTCTGGACGCCCAACGGGATCGTGGTGGTCGGCCAGGGCATCAGCTGGCGCGACCAACCGGCGAACAAGTGGCACGACTTCGTGCTGCGCCTCCGTGACGTCGCGTCGCCGCAGCCCACCAAGGTCGAGGTGTCGTCGCTCACGCCTCGCACGGCGATGAACGGCTGGGGACCGTGGGAGCGGAACACCTCCAACGGCGAGGACCAGGCCGGTGACGGCCGCCCGATCACGATCGGCGGCACCACCTACGCCACCGGGCTCGGCGCCCATGCCGCCTCCGACCTCGTCTACGACCTGCCGTCGGGGTGCACCCGGTTCGACGCCCAGGTCGGCGTCGACGACGAGGTGGCCGACAAGGGCTCGGTGGTGTTCGAGGTGTGGGCCGACGGCACCCGACTGGTGCGCACCGGCACGCTGACCGGCACCATGGGTCCGACCGCGGTGACCGCCGACCTGACGGGGCGGGCCCAGCTCCGCCTCGTCGTGACCGACAGCGGCAACGGCAAGGGCTCCGACCACGCCGACTGGGCCCAGGCGCGGCTCACGTGCTCGACCACCCCGCCGTCGACCACGACGACGACGAGCACGACCACGACGTCAACCACCTCCACGACGGTCCCGCCCACCACCACGACCACGTCGACCACGGTCCCGCCGACGGGCGGCGTGGTGCAGCTGTCGTCGCTCACGCCGACGGCGGCGACCAACGGCTGGGGGCCGTGGGAGCGCAACCTGTCCAACGGCGAGGATGCCGCCGGCGACGGGCACACCCTGGCCATCGGCAGCACGACCTAAGCCACCGGCCTCGGCGTGCACGCCGCCTCCAGCCTGACCTTCGACGTCCCGGCCGGCTGCACCCGGTTCGACTCGGTGATCGGCATCGACGAGGAGGTCGGCAGCCGGGGCTCGGTGACCTTCGAGGTGTGGGCCGACGGCACTCGGCTGGTGTCGAGCGGCTCGATCAACGGCGCCCTCGGCCCCCGCACGATCACGGCCGATCTCGCCGGGAGGCACCAGCTCCGGCTCGTGGTGACCGATGGCGGGAACGGCACGGGCAGCGACCACGCCGACTGGGCCAACGCTCGCCTCACCTGCTCCTGACGGATCTAATGGGGCCTCATGGAGCTCGAGGCGCTGTCCCCGGCCATTGGCGCGATCGTCCACGGCGTCGACCTGCGGGAGCCGCTGTCGGGCGCTGACCGCGACGGCATCCACGACGCGCTGATGGCGCACCTCGTGGTGTTCTTCCGCGACCAGCCCCTCACCCAGGAGCAGCAGCTCGCCTTCGCCGCCAACTTCGGCGAGCCCGTCCCCGGCTCGGCCGCCGCGCCGGAGGACGATCCCGACCGCTGGTTCGTCGTCCTCGAGGACGGGCCCGACGCCGAGCCCAAGTCCGACCGCTGGCACACCGACGTGCCGTTCTCGCCCACGCCACCCGACATCGCGGTGCTCACGATGCTGGCCCCGGCCCCGGTCGGCGGCGACACCATGTGGCTCAGCCTGAACGCGGTGTGGGACGGGCTCTCCCCGGTCATGCAGGACCTGCTGGCGCCGCTCGAGCTCGAGTTCGACATGGGGCCGAGCAAGCTGGCCGCCCGGGAGCTCTACGGCGAGGAGTTCTACCGCCAGCTCCTGGCCAACGAGCCCGTCGCCCGCCACCCGCTGGTGCGCATCCACCCCGTCACCGGGCGGCCGGCCGTCTACCTCGGCGGTGCGTTCATGCGGGGCATCGCCGGCATGCACGTCGAGGAGAGCGACGCCCTGCTCGGCTTCCTCCAATCCCGCCTGCACGACCCGAACCTCCAGGTCCGGTGGCGGTGGCGGCAGCACGACGTCGCCATGTGGGACGAGCGCTGCACCAACCACCGCGGCCTGTCCGACCACTACCCGGCCCACCGCCTGGTGCGGCGGTGCGTCGTGGGCGAAGGCGTCCCGATGGGACCGATGCCCCGGACCTGATCTGGCGGAGGTGGACGGGAATCGAACCCGCCGGACGGGCGTGCCCGTCCCAACCGCTTTGAAGGCGGCGGAGCCCACCAGGTGCTCGGACACCTCCGCCCGTACGGTAACGCCGTGCTCGTGATGGCGACCGCCGGCCACGTCGACCACGGCAAGTCGACGCTCGTGCGGGTCCTCACCGGCACCGACCCCGACCGGTTCGCCGAGGAGAAGGCGCGCGGGCTCACCATCGACCTCGGGTTCGCCGAGCTTCCCGGCGGTCGCCTCGCCTTCGTCGACGTGCCCGGGCACGTGCGGTTCGTCTCGAACATGCTCGCCGGGGTCGGCGCGGTGTCAGCGGCGATGTTCGTGGTCGATGCCCGGGAGGGGTGGAAGCCGCAGTCCGAGGAGCACCTGCGGATCCTCGACCTCGTCGGCGTGACCGGCGGGGTCGTCGTGCTGACCAAGGTCGATGGCATCGACGTCGACCCGGTGCGGGCCGCGGTGGTCGAGCGGCTGGCCGGGAGCTGCCTCGCCGCCGCCCCGATCGTGGCGACCGACGCGCTGGCCGGCATCGGCATGGACGAGCTGCGGGCCGAGCTCGAGCGGCTGGCCGAGGTCGACCAACCGGTGCCCGACGGCCGGGCCCGGCTCTGGGTCGACCGGGCCTTCACCATCGCCGGGGCCGGAACCGTCGTCACCGGGACGCTCACGGGTGGGCGGCTGCAGCGGGGCGACGAGGTCGAGGTCGGACCCCACCGGGGCCGGGTCCGGCGACTCCAGTCGTTCGGCCAGGACCACGAGGAGGTGGCGCCCGGCGCCCGGGTCGCGGTGAACGTGGTCGGGGTGGATCACGAGGAGGTGGCGCGCGGCATGGCCCTCGTCCACCCCGACCGGTGGCACCGCACGACCACCGTCGATGCGTCGATCACGGTGCTGCCCACGGGGAGCCGGGTCAGCCGGCGCGGCGCCCTGGCCCTCCACGTCGGATCCGGCGAGCACGCCGTCCGGCTCCGGGTCGTCGAGCCGATCGAGCCCGGTCAGGAGGGCTGGGCCCGCATCGACCTGCCCGTCGCCTTGCCACTCGCACCGGGCGACCGGTTCGTGCTGCGCGACCTCAGCCGGGGGACGACGATCGGTGGAGGTGAGGTGCTCGACGTCGACCCCGTGCTGCCACTCACGAAGGCTCGCCCCGATCGATCGGTGGACCGGGTCGTCGCCGAGCGGGGCTGGGTCGACCCGGACGAGCTCGAGCGCCTGACCGGTGCGCGACGACCTCCGACCGTCGCTCGTTGGGTCGTCGACGCCGAGCGGCTGGCGGCCGACCGGGCGGCGCTGCTCGCCCGGGTCGAGGCGTCTGGCGACCTCGGCCTCGACCTCGCCGGGCTGGACGAGCACGATCGGGTGCTCGCGACCGAGCTGGTCGTGGCCGACGGGCGGGTGCGGACCACGGCCGACCGGCTGGCCGAGCACCCGCTGCTCGCCGCGCTCGACTCGTTCGCCCCGCCCGCACCAGACGTCGACCCGGCCGAGCTCCGCCAGCTCGTGCAGCGCGGCCTCGTCGTCCAGCAGGACGGCATCGACTTCGCCGCCACCGCCGTCGACCGGGCCGCCGGGATCGTGCGGGACCTCCTGGCCGCCTCCCCCGACGGCATCACCGTCACCCAGGTGCGCGAGGCGCTGGGCACCACCCGCAAGTACGCGCTGCCGCTGCTGGCCGTCCTCGACGCCCGGGGCCTCACCGTCCGGCGGGGCGAGGTGCGGGTGGCGCGATGAGTCCGACGGCTCGGAGAGGTCCACCCTGCATGGAACCCGTCACCGAGCAGGACCTCCGCTTCGGCCAGCAGGACGCGCCGCCCACGCCGTGGGCCGACGCCCTCGCCACCATCGAGGCCGCCGAGCTGTTCTGGATCTCGACCGTCCGGTCCGACGGCCGGCCCCACGTCACCCCGCTGCCCGCGGTGTGGGACGGCGGCGCCCTCCACTTCTCCACCGGCGCCCAGGAGCAGAAGGGCGTGAACCTGGCCGGCAACCCGAACGTGGTGCTGACGACTGGCACCAACCGCTGGATGGAGGGGCTCGACGTCACCGTCGAGGGCCAAGCCGTCCCCATCACCGACGAGGAGCGGCTCCACGCCCTCGCCGACCGGTGGCGCGGGAAGTACCAGGGCGACTGGGACTTCGAGGTCCGCGACGGCGCCTTCCACCACGACGGCGGCCGAGCCGAGGTGTTCGAGGTCCGACCGGCCAAGGTCCTCGCCTTCGCCAAGAACCCCTTCGCCCAGACCCGCTACCGCTTCACCTGAACCCGCGACGAGTTCGATCAGCGGGCGTAGCGGAGGACGTCGGCGACGTAGGCGGCCAGGTCCTCACCCGCCTTGGCCTTGGCCAGGGGCGAGGTCTCGGCGACGTGGCCGACGCCCGACAACGTGCCGTCGACCTGCCACGTGCCGCCGAGCTCGCGGCGCAGGACCTCGCCCACGTAGCACCCGGCGCCGACCACGGCGGCGTCGTCGGCCAGCGGCGGCAGGCCCGACACGGACGCCACCGAGAAGTCGAGGCCGTGGTGCGAGGCGAACCGATCCGCCTCCACCGGGAAGCCAGCCGGGTCGAGGCTCACGACCTGCGGAGGACCCGGAGCGATCCGGTGGCGGACACCTCGGTGAAGCCCTCGTCGAGGGCCCGCAGGTAGATCTCGTACGGCGGGCGGCCACCGTCGGCCGGGTCCGGGAAGACGTCGTGGATGGCGAGGTAGCCGCCCTGGGCCACCCGGTGCGACCAGGCGTCGTAGTCGGCGTTGGCCGGCTCCGACCCGTGGCCGCCGTCGATGAACACGAGGGCGGCGGGCGTCGAGAAGAAGGCGGCGAACGTGGGCGAGTCAGCCACCACGGCGATCACGCAGTCGTCGAGGCCGGCGTCGTGGATCGTGTGCCGGAACGTCGGCAGCGTGTCGAGCAGCCCGGTGGTCGGATCGATGAGCGACGTGTCGTGGTGCTCCCACCCGGCCTGGTTCTCCTCCGACCCGCGGTGGTGGTCGACGGCGAACAGCACCGTCTCGTGCTGGCGGGCGGCGGCGCCGAGGTAGATCGACGACTTGCCGCACCAGCTCCCGATCTCCACCAGCGGGGCGCCGGGCACGTCGGCCCCGGCCTGGAACCCGGCCTCGTAGAGGGCCAGCCCCTCGTCGGGGGGCATGAAGCCCTTCGCCGCTTCGGCCAGCTCGCGCAGAGAGGGATGCACGGGCGGTTAGGTTACGGCCGTCAACCGGGGAGTCGGCTCGAGCCGGCTGAGAGGGGCGTGTTGCGCCCGACCCGCCGAACCTGCACCGGGTAATGCCGGCGAAGGGAGTCGACCATGACCGCGATCGAACCTCCGATCACCCTCGACCAACCACCGGCCCGCACGCTCGGGCTGAACGACCAGCTCGCCCTGTGGGGCAACCTCGGCGTGTCGCTGCTGCTGCCGGTGACCGCCACGTTCCTGCTGGCACCAGGGATGTCGCTGGGCGCCTGCCTGGTCGCCATCGTGGTCGGCACCGTGCTCGGCAACCTCCTGCTCGGCCTGGCCGCCGTGCCCGGGGCCGAGACCGGGGCGCCGGCGATGGTGCTGTTCCGCGGCCTCTTCGGCCGCACCGGCTCGTACCTGCCGACGATCCTCAACCTGGCCCAGTGCGTGGGCTGGTCGACGTTCGAGATCGTGATCATCGCCGAGTCGGCCGACCGGGTGATCGGCGGCGGGTGGCGCTGGCCGATCGTCCTCGCCGCCGGCGTGGTGGCCACGCTCATGGCCATCCGCCCCCTCGCCGTCGTCACCGTCCTGCGGCGCTACATCGTGTGGCTGGTGCTGGCCTCGACGGCGTACTTCTTCGTCCAGGTGCTGCGGGGCGACCTGCCCGGGCTGACCCACGGCGGGTGGAACGGCTTCTGGCCGGCCGCCGACCTCGTCGCCGCCCTCGCCGTCTCCTGGATGCCGCTGGCCGCCGACTACACCCGCCAGTCGCGCTCGGCCAAGGACGCCTTCTGGGGCGCGTCGATCGGCTACGGCGTCTCGTCGGCGGCGTTCTTCGCCCTCGGCGTGCTGGCGTTCGCCGGGCTCGGCGGTGACGACGTGATCGCCTCGCTGCTGGCCATCCCGGCCGGTGCCATCGCCCTGTTCGTGCTCGCCGTCGACGAGATCGACGAGGCCTTCGCCAACGTGTACTCCACGGCCGTGTCGGCCCAGAACCTGGTGCCGAAGGTCGACCGCCGGGTGCTCGCCGTCGGCGTCGGTGCCCTGGCGACCGTGCTCGCCCTGGCCGTGAACATCCACGAGTACGAGAGCTTCCTGCTCCTGCTCGGCTCGGTGTTCGTGCCGCTCTTCGCCGTCTTCATCGTCGACTACTACGTGCTGCGCCGCCGGCAGTGGGACGTGAGCGACGATGCCCCGGCCCGCTGGGCCATGGTCGTGCCCTGGCTGGTGGGCTTCGTCAGCTACCAGCTGGTGAACCCGGGCTCGGTGAGCTGGTGGGCGAACTGGTGGCTGGCCCGCCGGGCCGACCTCGTCACCCCGCCCTCGTGGCTCGGCGCCACCGTGACGTCGTTCGTGGTCGCGGCCGTCCTCACCTTGGTCGTGGGGCGGCTCACCGACGAGCGGTCCTGACCTCAGGTGCCCCGCGCTGACGCCGATGAGGCGGCCAGCGGCCAAGGAGGGGCGCATGCACACCACGAGGATCATCCCGTTCCGCCGGGCTCGAGGGGACCGCAACGTCTTCGTGCTGTCGGGTGGTGCCAACCGCGGCGCCTCGCAGGTGGGCATGCTCACCGCGCTCCTCGAGCGGGGCATCCGACCGGACCGGGTGATCGGCGTCTCGGTCGGTGCGCTCAACGGCGCCGCCGTGGCCATCGACCCGGACGGCGCGCCGGCGGCCCTGCGCGAGATCTGGACCGACCTCCAGGGCCACGACATCTTCCCGGGCGGCCTCCTCCAGCGGGGCATCCAGCTCGCCCGCCGCCGCAACCACCTCTTCGACAACCACGGCCTGGCCGCCCTCGCCACCCGCTTCGTGGGCGACCGCGACTTCGCCCACACCGCGGTGCCGCTCGAGGTCGTGGCCTGCGACCTCGACTCCGGCGACGAGGTCGTGCTCACCCACGGCCCGCTCCTGCCGGCCCTCCTGGCGTCGGCCGCCCTCCCCGGGGCCTTCCCCCCGGTCGAGCACCAGGGCCGGCGGCTCATCGACGGCGGCGTGGTCAACAACGTGCCGATCGACCGGGCAGGCCAGGCCCCCCACACCCGCATCTACGTCCTCGACGTGGTGACCGGGCTCGACCAGCAGCCGGTCGGCAGCGCCCTCGGCGTGCTCCTCCGGGCCTTCTCCATCGCCCGCCACAGCCACATGTCGGCCGAGCAGGCCCGGCTGGCCGGGCGCACCGACGTGGTGCGGCTGCCCCGGCCCATCGACCACCGCGGGCCGACCGACTTCAGCGGCGCCGGAGCCCTGATCGACGAGGCCCGGGCCGCCACCCACGCCTTCCTCGATTCGAGCGGCGAGCGCCTGGCCTCAGGCCACTAGCCAACGAACCGGCGACGGATCGTCTACAGATCTGTGGACGATCCGTCGCCAGTTCGGCAGCAGTTGCCTAGAACCCGGCGAGGTCGGCGACGGGGCGGGTGGCCAGGCCCTGGCGCCTGATCGAGCCCTGGTCGGGGGCGTCGCCGAAGGCGAAGGTGTTCCCGTCCTCGGCCTGGATCCAGTAGCCCTTGCCGGTCGAGCTCGGGGCCAGGCGCACGGCCTCGGGCCGGGTGCAGAAGCCGAGCCGGTCGCTGCCGCCCTCGTAGGTGGCGTCGCCGAACGCCAGCACCGAGCCGGTGCTGTTCAGCATCCAGTAGCCCTGACCCGTGGGTGTGGCGGCGAGGTCGACGATCGGCGAGGGCGAGCCCACGCCGGCCCCGAGGAACCGGGCGTCGCCGAAGGCGAACACCCCGCCGTCCCGGGCGACCAGCCAGTAGCCGTCGCCCGTGCCGGTCGCCGCCATGCCGATGATCGGCTGGTTGAGCCGCATGCCGCCGGTCGACCCGGCGAACCGGGCATCGCCGAAGGCGAAGATGCCGCCGTCACGGGCCACGAGCCAGTAGCCGTTGCCGGACGGCGTGGCGGCCATCCCGACGACGGGCTGGTTCAGCTTCTTGCCGCCGGTCGAGCCGAAGAACCGGGCGTTGCCGAACGAGAAGATGCCGCCGTCGGCCGAGAGCTGCCAGTAGCCGGCGTCGGTCGGGGTCGGCACGAGCGAGATGATCGGGGCGTTCAGGCGCTTGCCGGCCATCGCACCGAAGAACGGGGCGCCGCCGTAGCCGTACACCCCACCATCGGTCGTGGCGGTGAGGTAGCTGCCCGACGTCTTCACCGAGGCGGCGCCGTAGCCGCCCGGGTTCTCGTCGAAGCCGCAGCGGTCGTTGACCCGGCGGCCCTGCGAGAGCATGAGGCTCCAGTAGGAGTTCACGACCGTGCCGTCGGGCGGGTGGATCTCGAAGTGGAGGTGAGGTGAGGTGCCCTCGGCGTTGCCGCTGTCGCCCATCCAGGCGATGGGCTGGCCGGCCTTGACCTCCACGCCGGACTCGATGCCGGGGAAGAACATGAACTCCGGCTTGTTGGCCCCGTCGTCGGTGCCGGGCGTGTCGTTGTTGATGTGGATGTACCAGTACTGCCAGCCGTCGTCGTCCTGGATGGTCAGCATGTTGTTGCCGTCGGTGCGGGTCCAGCCGATGCGCCCGTCGTGGGCGGCGACCTCGACCTCCATCTTGTGGCCCATGATGTCGGTGCCCTGGTGCTGGTGCCCGACCCGGGCGGCCCCCCACGTGTTCCCGTAGGACGTGGGCCCGGCGACCGGGAACGTGATCTTGCGGTAGGTGACCTCCTGGGACGCGGTGGTCGCAGCGTTCGCCGTCCCCGGGAGGGACGTGGTGCCGCCGACCACCAGTGCCACGAGGCCGACGAGGAGTCGACGACGCATGGGTGGTTCCATCGGATCACCCGGAGATGACCTTTAGGGACCATTCGCGGCCTAGGAGGTGACGAGCTCGCCTTCGTCGTCGTCGTCCTTGAGCAGGGCGTTGAACAGCACCTGGTCGAGCACGAGGTACTTCGCCACCCACAGGATGCCGAAGGCGGTGAGGTTGGCCAGGCTGGTGACGATCGTGGCCTCCGACCAGCTCGACGCCAGGTGGACCAGCAGCGTCGAGAAGCCGAGGCCGACGAAGGCGAAGATCCAGAACGGCACGACCTCGCGCAGCACGTCGTGGGAGCCGGTCCGGCCCCACACCCACGCCCGGTTCAGCAGGTACGACGGGACCGAGCTCACGGTCACGGCGGTGACGTTCGAGAGCACCGGCGACCACCCGAGGATGGCGCTGCAGAAGACGAGGATCGCCTGGCTGCAGGCCACGGCCACGACCGAGACCATCGAGTACTTCAGGGCTCGACGGCCGTGGTGGGACCGTGCGAGGTCGGCGAGGGCGGCCACGGGCACCCATCCACCGTAGGAGGTCGCGTCGCGGAACAGGTAGTCGGGGTCGGCCCGTAGGCTCGTCGGCCGTGAGCTCGCCTGTCGAGGACCTGGTCGACCTGCTGGACCTCGAGGCGATCGAGGTCAACATCTTCCGGGGCGCCCAGCCTCGCGAGGAGAACCCGCTGCTGCAGCGGGTGTTCGGCGGCCAGGTGGCCGGCCAGGCCCTGGTGGCGGCGGCCCGCACCGTCGAGCCCGAGCGCCGGGTGCACTCGCTGCACGCCTACTTCCTGCGCCCGGGCGACATGAAGATCCCGATCCTCTACGAGGTCGACCACATCCGCGACGGCCGGTCCTTCACGACCCGCCGGGTCGTCGCCATCCAGCACGGACGGGCGATCTTCAACCTCCAGGCGTCGTTCATGGTCGACGAGGCGGGCTACGAGCACCAGGCGCCGATGCCGGAGGTGCCGCCGGCCGAGTCGCTGCCCACGATGGAGGAGCGGCTCGAGCAGCACGGGATGGAGTGGGCGATCCGCCCCCGCCCCATCGACGTGCGCAGCGTCGAGGAGCCGGTGTTCCTCAACCGCGACGCCGACCGCACGACCCAGCACGTCTGGTTCAAGGCGGCCGGCACGCTCCCGGACGACCCGATCCTCCACACGTGCGTGGTGACCTACGCCAGCGACATGACGCTGCTCGACACCTCGCTCCTCCCCCACGGCAAGACGTTCGGCGACGACAGCCTCCAGATGGCCAGCCTCGACCACGCCATGTGGTTCCACCGGCCGTTCCGGGCCGACGAGTGGCTGCTCTACGCCCAGGAGACCCCGTCGGCATCGGGCGGGCGGGGGCTGGCCCAGGGGTCGATCTTCACCGCCGGCGGCGATCTGGCCGTGACGGTCGTGCAGGAGGGCCTGATCCGCAACCGGCGCCCGTCGTGAAGCGGCTGGCCGTCGTCCTCGGCCTGGCCCTGGCCCTCGCCGCGTGCGGCGGGAGCGACGAGCCCGAGCCGGCGCCGTCGACCTCGTCGACGACGACGACCTTGGCGCCGGCCACCTCGAGCACGACGGCTGCGGCGGCCGCACCTGACCTCGGGGCCATCGCCCTGGCGCTCACCAAGGTGGGGACGTTCGACCAGCCGGTGGCCATGACGTGGTGCACCGGCCGACCCCAGCCGCTCGTGGCCGAGAAGACCGGCAAGGTCAAGACCCTCGGCGGCGCCGTCGTGCTCGACATCGGCGACCGCATCAGCGACGGCAACGAGCAGGGCCTGCTCGGCATCGCCTGCGGGCCCGACGCGACGCACCTGTACGCCGCCTACACCAACACCGCCGGCGACGAGCGGCTCGACGAGTACCCGCTCGCCGGCGACGTCGCCACCCGGGCCGGGGCCAGGACGCTGGTCGCCATCAAGGACCCGGCGCCGAACCACAACGGCGGCGGCATCGCCTTCGGCCCCGACGGCAAGCTCTGGTACGGCGTCGGCGACGGCGGCGGGGCCGACGACCAGTTCAACAACGCCCAGAAGACCACCGACCTGCTCGGCGACATGCTCCGCATCGACCCGAAGGCCAGCGCCCCGGCCGAGGTGGTCGTCACCGGGCTGCGCAACCCGTGGCGCTGGTCGTTCGACACGGCGACCGGCGACCTCTGGATCGGCGACGTGGGCCAGAACGCCATCGAGGAGATCGACAAGCTCACGCCCGACCAGATCCAGGGCGCCAACCTGGGCTGGTCGGCGTTCGAGGGCACGCACCGCTTCCGCAAGGACGTGGCCGCCCCGCCCGGCGCCATCGGTCCGGTGTTCGAGTACGACCACTCCGAGGGCCAGGCCGTCGTCGGCGGCTACGTCTACCGGGGCACGAAGGTCCCGGCGATGGTGGGCGCCTACCTGTTCGCCGACACCTACCAGGGCATCCTCCGCGTGCTGTCGGTGCAGGGCACGAAGGTCGTCGGTCACCGGGAGCTGCAGGCCGTGCCCGGGAAGCTCATCTCCTCGTTCGCCGAGGACCCGGCCGGCGAGCTGTACGTGCTGTCGCTGGAGGGCGGCGTCTACCGGCTCGATCCGGGATGAGGCGGTTCGCCGTGGCGGCGGCGATCGTGACCCTGGCGGCGTGCAGCGGCGGCTCGGACGGGGCGGCGCCGACGACCACCGAGCGGTCGACCACCACGACCTCGGCGGCACCGACGACCACGACCACCACGATCGACCTCACGGCGCGGCCGGCCGCGCCCACGTCGGCCGGCGAGGTCGCCGCCAGCATCCAGTCAGCGGAGGGCGTGCTGCACGACGCCGGCATCGCCGACGACGACCCGCGCGTGGCCCGGGCCGCCCACGTCGAGCAGGTGGCGATGCGGGCACTGGCCGATCACCCGGCCTGGGACGCCGACGTGCTGGCCGCCCTGCCCGTCGCCTACCGGCCGATCGCCGTCGACGACGCCGCTGCCGGGCGGGACCTGCGCTCGCTGGTGAAGAGCCCCAAGCCGAACCTGCCGGCATGGACGATCGTCGAGCCGGCCCCGGCCGACGAGCTGAAGCGCGACTACCAGGAGGGCCAAGCCCGCTTCGGCGTGCCGTGGGAGTACCTGGCCGCCGTGCACCTGGTCGAGACGAAGATGGGCCGGCTCCGGGGCACGTCGACGGCCGGGGCCAAGGGGCCGATGCAGTTCCTCCCGAGCACGTGGGCGGCCTACGGCGGCGGGGGCGACATCGAGTCGAACCACGACGCAATCATCGGCGCCGCCCGCTACCTGGCCGCCAACGGCGGCGGTCGGGGCGACCTGCACAACGCCCTGTACCGCTACAACCCGACGGAGAAGTACGTGCGGGCCGTCACCCGCTACGCCGAGCGGATGCGGATCGATCCCGCCGCCTATCGGGGCTACTGGGGCTGGCAGGTGTACTACTGGTCGACGCTCGGCGACGTGTGGCTCCGCCCGGGCTGGTCGCTGGCCCAGCCCCGCCCGGTGACCCCCGCCGACCTGGGCTGATCCCGGCCTAGCCTCCCGGTCGTGGCGCTGTTCGGGTTCGAGGGGGTGACGGTCGCCGGGCGGGACCGGCCCCGGCTCGACCACGTCGACGGCACCGTCCCCGATGCCGGCATCACCGTCCTGGCCGGGCCGTCCGGCGCCGGGAAGTCGACCCTGCTGCGGTGCTGCAACCGGCTCGAGGCCCCCGAGTCGGGCATCGTGCGGTTCCGCGGCGACGACGTCGCCACGCTCGACCCGAGGCAGCACCGCCGCCGCGTCGGCATGGTGTTCCAGGTGCCGGTCACGTTCCCGGGCACCGTGCTCGACAACCTCCAGGTCGCCGACCCCGCCATCGGCCCCGACGGCGGCATCGAGCTGCTCACCCGGGTCCACCTCGACCCGGGCCTGCTCGGCCGCGACGCCGGGACGCTGTCGGGCGGAGAGGCCCAGCGCATGGTGCTGGCCCGCTGCCTGGCGACCCAGCCCGAGGTGCTCCTCCTCGACGAGCCGACCTCGGCCCTCGACGGCCACGCCGTCCAGCGGCTGGAAGCGTCGGCCCGGGAGGTCGCGGCCCAGGGCCTGCCCGTGCTGTGGGTGACGCACGACCTGCGGCAGATGCGGCGCCTGGCCGACCACCTCGTCGTCGTGCTCGACGGGCGGTGGGCGTGGGACGGCCCGCCCGACGCCGCCGGCGCGCCGGACGACGTCGCCGCCTTCCTCGACCAGGAGGCCAGCCAGTGAAGAACGAGGTGGTGGGGTGGGCGGGGCTGGCGGCGTCGATGCTGTTCGTCGGCCTCGCCGTCGGCATCTCGTGGTGGCAGCGGCTCCGGCTGGAGCGGCGGATCGTCGTCGCCGTCGGCCGGTCGCTCGTGCAACTGCTGGTCGTCGGCTTCGGCCTCGTCGCCGTGGTCAAGCCGAGCACCCCGCTCGTGTGGTCGTGGCTCTGGGTGGCGGCGATCGTCGGGTTCGCCGGCATCACCGTGGCCCGCCGGGCCCCGGCCATCCCCGGCCTGCTCCAGGTCGCCCTCGCCTCGAACGCGATCGTCGCCGCCATGAACCTGGCCGTGATCTACGGGTTCGGGATCTTCCCCCTCGAGGGCCGCACGCTGGTGCCGGTCGCTGGCATGACCATCGGCAACGCCATGAACGCCGGCGTGGTCGGCGCCACCCGCCTGGCCCAGGTTGCGGCCGACCACCGCAGCGAGATCGAGGGCCGGGTCGCGCTCGGCCTCCCCGGGCAGGAGGCGCTGCGACCGTTCCTCCGCCAGATCCTCCGGACGGCGATCGGACCGCAGATCGAGAGCACGGCGTCGCTCGGCATCGTCTTCCTGCCCGGCGCCATGACCGGGCTGGTGCTCGCCGGCGTCGCGCCGCTCGACGCCGTGCGCACCCAGCTCGCGCTCATGTACGTGATCCTGGCCGGCGTGGCCATGACCACCATGTTCACCGTGCTGGGCGCCGCCCGCCGGATCCTGACCCCGGACGACCGGCTCCTGACCGTCGCCCGCGAGCGCACCTAGCTCAGAGGAAGTCGCTCAGCTCCTCGAGCAGGTGGTTCTTGCCGCGGGCGCCGATCATCCTCTTCTGGGGCACGCCGTCCTTGAACAGGATGAGCGTGGGCATCGACATCACATCGAAGCGGCGGGTCGTGGCCGGGTTGTCGTCGACGTCGAGCTTCACGATCTCGAGCTTGTCGGCGTGCTCGCCCGCCACCTCTTCGAGGATGGGCGAGAGGGCCTGGCACGGCGGGCACCAGACGGCGGTGAAGTCGACGAGCACGGCCTTGGACGCTCCGTTCACGGTTTCGTCGAAGGTTGCGTCGGTGAGGTGCGTCAGCGTTGCCATGCGGCTCACAACCGGTGCCGACGGTTCGGCATTCCGCCGGCCTGGCACCATGGACGCATGCTCGGCGGCACGAAGCGACGGCTCGCGGTCCTGGTGGCGGTGGCCGCCATGGCCGCCCTCCCCGGGGTGGCCCACGCCCAGGGCGACCCCGGCACGCTGTCGATCCTCGTGCTCGGCGACTCGTACTCCTCGGGCAACGGTGCCGGCGCGTACTCCGGCGCGCCGGCCTGCCGGCGGTCGACCGCGAACTACGCCCGGCAGTTCGAGCAGCTCGTCGAGGCGGCGCCCGGCGGCCTGCCGACCACGGTCGAGAACCAGGCCTGCAGCGGGGCGGTCACGCGCGACATCCTCCAGCCCCGCGGCGCGCGGCCGGCCCAGCTCAGCGCCGTGAACGGCGACGACGACATCGTCTTCCTCACCATCGGCGGCAACGACATCGGCTTCGGCTCGATCGTCGCCTCCTGCCTGCTCGTGCTCACCCGCAACGCCGATGCCTGCGACGGCGCGCTGCGCAGCGCCGAGCACGTGCTCGCCGACGGCACCATGAAGGCCCGGCTCACCAACGTGCTCACGGCCATCCGGGCCCGGGCCGGCACGGCGACCAAGATCGTGCTGCTCGGCTACCCGTACCTCGAGGGCGACGCCACCTACACGGTGCCGTCGACCCGGCCGACGTTCGCGCCGGTCCAGGCCGGCAAGCGGATCCGGGCGCTGTCCGACGCCGGCGACGCCATCGGCCGGGTGCTGACCGCCACCCTCCCGGGCACCGTCTACGTGAGCACGACCAAGCCGTTCAGCGGCCACGAGCTCTCCGCCATGCGCCCGAACCCCGACCGCTGGTTCGTGGCGCCGCTCGTCGACGCCCCGCTCGGCCAGTACGACCTCTGGTACCACCCGAACAAGGCCGGGCACGCCGCCGAGGCCAAGCTCCTGTTCGACGACGCGCGGGTCCCGAAGGTCGACGTCCGCTAGTCGTCACCCCGGGCGTACCATGGACCTCGACGCGGAGGAGCCCGACCGCGCCGGTCCCGCTCGCTCGAGCCCGACCTGGGAGCGCCGCTCCAGACCCTGGTAGCGCATCGACGAGGTGCGCTTCGACCAGGGATTGGTTGCCATGAGCTCCACCAGTGGGTCCACCCGATGACCGACTCGACGAGGCGGCCCATCGAGCGACGTGTCCTGCGCCTGGTCGGCGAAGGCCGGGACCACGACGACATCGCCCGCCGGTTCAGGCGGAGCCCCGAGATGATCGCCCGCGTCATCGAGATGTCCGACCTCCGGCCGCCCGCGGCCGCGACGCCGGAGACGGCACCGACCGTGCTGCGGCCCATCGAGCGGCGCGTCCTGCGGTGGCGTGCATCCGGCGCCGACCACGACGAGATCGGCGCCCGCTTCCGCCGCAGCGCCGGGCACATCCGCCGGGTCGAGGGCTTCGCCCGCGGGAAGCTGGCCGCGGCCGACGAGCCCGATGGCTGAGCTGGTCGCCACCGCTCCCGTCGAGCACTCCCGCCGCTCCGTCACGGCCGCCGTCCTGCGCCGCTGCGGGCCGCACGTGCTCGAGGCGACCGTCGTGCCCACCACGCTGTTCTACGCCGGCCTCCTCACCGGCGGCCTGGTGGCCGCGTACGTCGGCGCCGCCGGCTGGACCTACGCCGCCCTCGGGCGCCGGTTGGCCCGCCGCCGGGGCGTCCCGCCGATCCTCGTGCTCGGCGTGATCGGCATCACCATCCGCACGATCGTGGCCATCCTGAGCCACAGCTCGTTCGTGTACTTCTTCCAGCCCGTGCTCGGCACGGTCGCCATGGCCGGCGTGTTCCTGGCCTCCGTCGTCGCCGGCCGCCCGCTCATCGGGCGCCTGGCCGGTGAGTTCTGGCCGATCACGGTGGAGGAGGCCGCCCGCCCCGCCGTGTGCCACCTCTTTCGCCGGCTCACCCTGCTGTGGGCCGCCGTGCACCTGGCCTCGGCCACCCTCACGCTGTCGCTGCTGCTGTCGCTGCCGGTGTGGCTGTTCCTCGCCGTGAAGCAGGTGGCCGGCCTGGCCCTGATGGTGGTGGCCGTCTTCGTCACCATCACCATGTCGCTGCGCACCGCCCGGTGCGAGGGCATGGCGCTGCGCCCGACCTAGCGGCGATCGCGCAGGAAGGGGAAGCGCTCCCGGACCTGGGCCACCACGTCGGGGTCGACCTCGGCGACCAGCGTCGCCTCCACCGACGGCTCGGCCCACTGCGCCTCGCCGAGCGGGTCGACGATGCAGGAGTCGCCGGCGTAGTCGATGCCGTCGCCGGTGCCGACGCGGTTGCACCCGACCACGTAGGCCTGGTTCTCGATGGCCCGGGCCACCAGCAGCGACCGCCAGTGCTGGCGCCGCTTGGCCGGCCAGTTGGCCACCACCACGTAGACGTCGGTGGTCGGGGCCAGGCCCCACAGCTCGTCGGCGAAGCGCAGGTCGTAGCAGACGAACAGCGAGACCCGGACGCCGTCGACCTCGACGGTGACGAGCTCGTTGCCGGCGTCGTAGTGCTCGTGCTCGCCGGAGTAGGTGAACGGGTGGACCTTGGCGTAGCGGTGCACCGTGCCGTCGGGCCCGGCCAGCACCAGCACGTTGCGGGGACGCCCCCCGGTGGTCTGGGGGATCGAGCCGGCGAGCCACGTGTCGTGGGCCGCGGCCCGATCGACCAGCCATGCCTCGGTGGGCCCGCCCTCGGGCTCGGCCACCCGCTCGGGCGCCATCGAGAAGCCGACGGCGAACATCTCGGTGAGCACCACCAGCCGGGCGCCGCCGGCCGCGGCAGCGGCGACCATCGGCTCGAGCCGGGCCAGCGTGGCGTCGCGGTCCTCCCAGCAGATGTCGTGCTGGATCGCCGCGACCTTCAAAGGAGGACCTTCAACCGGGCGACGGCCTCCTCCAGCACCTCGTCCCGCTTGCAGAACGTGAAGCGCACGAAGTGCTGGCCGCGCGACGGGTCGTCGTAGAACACGCCGCTCGGGATGGCCACCACGCCGCACCGCTCGGGCAGCGACCGGCAGAAGGCGAGGCCGTCGGTCTCGCCCAACGGGCGCAGGTCGACGGTGGCGAAGTAGGTGCCGGCCGGGCGGGAGACGGTGAGCCCGGCCGCCTCGAGCCCGTCGCAGAGCAGGTCGCGCTTGGCCCGCAGCGAGTCGCGCAGGCCGTCGAAGTAGTCGTCGCCCAGCCCGAGCCCGACGGCCACGGCCGGCTGGAACGGCGCGCCGTTCACGTAGGTGAGGTGCTGCTTGGCCGTGCGCACCGCCTCGAGCAGCGGTGCCGGCGCGCAGGCCCAGCCGATCTTCCACCCGGTGACCGAGAACGTCTTGCCGCCCGAGGAGATCGTCACCGTGCGCTCCCGCATGCCCGGGAACGAGGCCAGCGGCACGTGCTCGCCGTCGTAGACGAGGTGCTCATAGACCTCGTCGGTGACCGCGATCAGGTCCCGCTCGACGCACAGCGCGGCGAGGGCGGCGAGCTGCTCGCGGTCGAGCACCGTGCCAGTCGGGTTGTGGGGCGAGTTGAGCAGGAGCAGCCTCGTGCGGGGCGTGACGGCGGCGGCCGCCGCCTCGACGTCGCCCACCGGCACGACCCGCAGGCGGGCCCCGGCCATGGCGACCGCGGCCGGGTACAGGTCGAACGTCGGCTCGAACGTGAGCACCTCGTCGCCGGTGTCACACAGGGCGAGCACGGCCGCGGTGATCGCCTCGGTGGCGCCGGCGGTGACCAGCACCTCGGTGGCCGGGTCGTAGGTGAGCCCCCAGAACCGCTGCTGGTGGGCGGCGATCGCCTCGCGGAGCGGAAGGATGCCGAGCCCGGGCGGGTACTGGTTCTGACCGGCCCGGATGGCGGCGACGGCGGCGTCGAGCACCTCGAGCGGGCCGTCGGTGTCGGGGAAGCCCTGGCCCAGGTTGATGGCGCCGGTGCGCTCGGCCAGGGCCGACATCTCGGCGAAGATCGACGTGCCGAGGCCCTGGAGGCGGGCGGACAGGTACGGCGCTCGACGGGGCACCGGGTGAGGCTACCGACGACCCGCCTGCCAGCATGGTGGTGATGTCCCGCCGACTCGTGCTCGCGTCCGCCTCCGCCGCCCGCCTCCGCCTGCTCCAGGCCGCCGGCCTCGACCCCGAGGTCGTGGTCAGCGGGATCGACGAGTCGCTCGTCACCGGGCTCCAGTCCGACGAGCTGGCGCGGGAGCTGGCCGTGGCCAAGGCCATGGCCGTCGCCGGCCGCGAGGCCGACGCCCTGGTGCTCGGCTGCGATTCGGTGCTCGACGTCGACGGCGTGCCCTACGGCAAGCCGGCCGACGCCGCCGAAGCCATCGACCGCTGGCACACCATGCGGGGACGGTCGGGCACGCTCGTCACCGGGCACTGCATCTGCGACTCCCGCACCGGGATGGTGGCGGAGGCCGTCATCGGCACGCTGGTGTGGTTCGGCCGCCCCACCGACGAGGAGATCGAGGCCTACGTCGCCTCCGGCGAGCCGCTCGGGGTGGCCGGCGGGTTCACCCTCGACGGCCGCTCGGCCCCGTTCATCGAGGGCATCGACGGCGACCCCGGCAACGTGATCGGGGTGTCGCTGCCGCTGGTGCGCGACCTGCTGGCCGAGCACGGCGTCAGGATCACCGACCTGTGGCGCTGAGGTTCGGCCGGCTCGAGGTCGACCCGCCCGTCGTGCTCGCGCCGATGGCGGGCGTGACCAACGCGCCCTTCCGCCGGCTGTGCCGCCGCTACGGCGCCGGCCTCTACGTGAGCGAGATGGTCACGGCGCGCGCCCTCGTCGAGCGCAACGAGCGGACCCAGCGGATGGTCCACTTCGACGACGACGAGCAGCCCCGCAGCGTGCAGCTCTACGGCGTGAACCCGGTGGTGATGGGCGAGGCCGTCCGGATGCTCGTCGACGAGGTGGACGTCGACCACATCGACATGAACTTCGGCTGCCCAGCGGCCAAGGTCACCCGCCGCGGGGGTGGCGCGGCGCTGCCCGTGCACCACGTGCTCTTCCGGTCGATCGTGCGGGCCGCGGTGCACGCCGCCGGTGACGTGCCGGTCACCGTGAAGCTGCGTATGGGCGTCGACGACGACCACCTGAACTTCCTCGACTCGGGCCGGGCCGCCGAGGACGAGGGCGCCGCCGCCGTGGCCCTCCACGCCCGCACGGCCGAGCAGCTCTACTCGGGCGACGCCCGTTGGCCGGCCATCACGGCCCTCAAGCAGGCCGTCACCTCGATCCCGGTCCTGGGCAACGGCGACATCTGGGAAGCCCACGACGCGCTGCGCATGATGGAGGAGACGGGCTGCGACGGTGTCGTCGTCGGTCGCGGCTGCCTGGGGCGGCCCTGGCTGTTCCGCGACCTCGCCGCCGCCTTCGCCGGCGCGCCGGTGCCCGCCGCGCCCGACCTCGGCGAGGTCATGGACACCATGCGCCTGCATCTGCAGCTCCTCGTCGAGCTGGCTGGTGAGGACGTCGCCACGCGCGACTTCCGCAAGCACACCTCGTGGTACATGACCGGCTTCCCGGTCGGGGCCGAGCGCCGCCGCCGCCTCTCGCAGCTCGCGTCGGCCGCCGAGCTGGACCAGCTCCTCGCCGATCTCGATCCGGCCATGCCGTTCCCGCCCGAGGCCCACCGGCTCAAGCGGGGCCACACCCGCGGCCCGCGGCCCGTCGCGTTGCCGGACCGGTGGCGGGAGACCGCCGACGATCCGACGCCGCCCCACGGCGCCGAGCTGCTCGTCTCGGGCGGCTGAAGGACAACCGAGTGGCTCGCGCCGCCCCTGTGGGCGACGCTGGTCGCCATGTCCTCTGATCTGGCCGTGGACGCGCGCGGCATCGGCAAGCGCTACGGCGACCGCTGGGTGCTGCGCGACGTCGACCTGCAGGTCCCGTCCGGCTCCGTCCTCGGCCTGCTCGGGCCGAACGGCGCGGGCAAGACGACAGCCGTGCGCATCCTCACCACCCTCCTTCGCCCGGACGAGGGCACCGCCTTCGTCGCCGGCCTCGACGTCGTCCGCGACGCCGAGCAGGTGCGCTCGCACTTCGGCCTGGCCGGCCAGCAGGCATCCGTCGACGACCTCCTCAGCGGCTTCGCCAACCTCGAGATGGTCGGGCGGCTGTCCCGCCTCGGGCGCACACGAGCGCGCCAGCGGGCCGAGGAGCTGCTCGAGCGCTTCGAGCTGGTGGAGTCCGGCCGCCGCCTCGTGCGCACCTACTCGGGCGGCATGCGCCGGCGCCTCGACCTCGCCGCCAGCCTCGTCGCCGCGCCGCCCGTCCTCTTCCTCGACGAGCCGACCACCGGGCTCGACCCCCACAGTCGCAACGAGCTGTGGACCGTCCTGCGCGAGCTGGTCACCGACGGCACCACCCTCCTCCTGACCACGCAGTA
>JAODBP010000348.1 GCA_025464025.1 Actinomycetes bacterium
CCGGCGACGGATTGACATCAAAAATGGTGTCAATCCGTCGCCGGTTCGAGCGCGGGACTCGGGCGCGCCCAACGTCGCCTCAGAGCGTCCTTCGTCTTTCGACCCTGACGAGAACGCCCGATCTCAGGTCGCCCTCGTTCTAGACCGCGGTCACGACGCCGTCGGGGGCGATGCGGGCCGAGGTCCAGTGCTGGAGCACGTAGGCCCGGCTGCCCTCGGGGTCGACCGTCTCGGCCGCGGCGAGGATGATCGACACGACCTCGCGGTCGGTGCGCATGGCGTGGAGCTGGGCTTCGAGCGCGGCCTGGTCCGGGAACGTCGCCTCGAACACGAAGGTCAGCGCGCTCGGGGGCAGGGCCCGACCCAGGATGCCGAGGTCGAAGAGGGCCGGCTCGCCCTCGTCGGCCGCGACCATGGGCCAGGCGTCGTAGTGCACCCAGCCCCGCACGGCGATCAGGTCCCACAGTCGCTGGGCCAGCGCCACGAACTCGTCGACCCGTCCGGGGAGGGGTCGCTCGACGATCACGTGCTTCACCACCCCGCCAGCCTTGCACCTACGCTCCGGCGCGTGCTGCTCGCCATCGGTGACCTCGTCGAGGACGTCCTCGTCGTCCTCCCCGGGCCCCCGATCCTGGGCACCGACACGACGTGTCGCATCGTCCGGAGCCGGGGCGGGAGCGCGGCCAACGTGGCCGTGGCCGCCGCCGAGATGGCCGGTCGGGCTCGCCTCCTCGCCCGCGTCGGCGGCGACGACCTGGGGGAGCGGCTGATCGCGACCCTCGAGCGGGACGGCGTGGACACCGGCTTCATCCAGCGGGTGGGCGCCACCGGCTCGATCGTCGTGCTGGTCGGCACCGATGCCGAGCGGACCATGCTCGTCGACCGGGGTGCCTCGGCCGACCTCGAGCCCGACCTGGGCGCCCTCGAGGGCGTCGACGCGGTGCACGTGCCGGCCTACGGCCTCGACCAGAGCGCCGGCATGCTCGCCGCCGCCCGCCAGCGGGGGATCCTGTGCTCGATCGACGCCTCGTCGTTCGGCCTCCTGCGCCAGGCCGGGCCGACGTGGTGGCGCGAGCACCTCGCCGCCCTGGCTCCCGACGTGCTCTTCGCCGACGCCGGGGAGGCCGCCCTCCTCGGCATCGCCGACGAGCCGCCGCCGGGCGTGCCCCTCGTGGTGGTGAAGGACGGTCACCGGCCGGCTCGCGTGCTGGTGGCCGGGCGGGTGCCGATCGAGGTCCCGGCCGAGGTGGTCGAGGGCGTGGTCGACACGACCGGCGCCGGCGACCACTTCGCCGCCGGCTGGCTCACCGCCACCCTCGCCGGGGCCGACCCGGCCGAGGCCGCCACCGCCGGCCACCGGCTGGCCGCCACCACGATCGTCCGCGTCGGCGCCGGGGTGGCCCCGTGAGCGCCGTGCTGGTCGTCCCCGCGGTCGCCGACGCCCTGGCCGACGGCCGCCCCGTGGTGGCCCTCGAGTCGACGGTGTTCTCCGCCCTCGGCCTGCCGGCGCCGTCGGGCGCCGAGGCGCTCGAGCGCTGCCTCGCCGCCGTCCGGGCCGGTGGCGCCGAGCCCGCCGTCACCGCCGTGCTCGACGGCGTCGCCCGCGTCGGCCTCGAGCCCGACGAGCACGAGCGCATCCTCGGCTGCGACCGCAAGGTGGCCGAGCGCGACCTCCCGTTCGCCGTCGGCGGCCGATGGGGGTGCGGCGTCACGACGGTCTCGGCCTCGCTCCGCCTGGCCTCGCTCGCCGGCATCCGGGTGTTCGCCACCGGCGGCATCGGCGGCGTGCACCGCGACGTGGAGACCTCCGGTGACATCAGCGCCGACCTCGGCGCCATCGCCCACCACCCCGTCGTCACCGTGTCGGCCGGGGCCAAGGTCTTCCTCGACCTGGCCCGGACGCTCGAGCACCTCGAGACCCTCGGCGTGCCGGTCGTGTCGCTCGGCTACGACGAGTTCCCCGCCTTCACCACCCGGTCGAGCGGCCTGCCCACGCCCCGCCGGGCCGAGTCGGTCGACGAGGTGGCTGCCGTCGTCCGGGCCGCCCGCGACCTCGGCTACGTCGGCGGGCTGCTGCTCGCCGTGCCCGTGCCCGAGGCCGACGAGGTGCCGCGCGACGTCCTCGACCGGGCCATCGCCCGGGCCCACGCCGCCGCGGCGGAGGCCGGCATCAGCGGCCCCGGGGTCACGCCGTTCGTGCTGGGCCAGATCGCCGAGGCCACCGACGGCGCCTCGGTCCCGGCCAACCTGGCCCTGGCCGAGCGCAACGCCCTGGTGGCCGGTCAGCTCGCCGCCGCCCTGGTTCGGCCAAGCTGACGCCCATGGAGCTCTGGGAGTTGGTGGCGCGGGAGTCGATCCGCGACCTGGTGTACCGGTACAACAGCACGGGCGACAGCGGCCGCTTCGCCGAGACGCTCGCCCTGTTCGCGCCGGATGCCGTCATGGAGCGGCCCGACGGGCTGTTCGAGGGCATCGACGCCATCGAGAGCCAGTTCCACGGTGCCGCCACCGACCTCAGCCACCTGGCCGGTCCCGACGGTCGCATCTACATGCGCCACTTCACGTCGACCCACCAGATCGACCTGGTCGACGAGGCCCACGCCCGGGGGCGCTGCTACTACCAGGTGCTGCTGCCCAAGGGCCTCGACCACTGGGGCCGGTACATCGACGAGTACGGCGTGGTCGACGGCCGCTGGGTCTTCACCCGCCGCAACGTCACGATCGACGGGCACTTCCCCGGCGGCATGGCGGCCCAGTTCTTCGG